>CAKRHR010000001.1 GCA_934339005.1 uncultured Catenibacillus sp.
TTGTATAAGAATAACTTTGCATCCAACATCCATCCGGCACTTGTAGAAGCTGCCAAGATCGATGGTGCAGGTGAACTCTATATCTACTTTAAGGTTGTACTTCCATTATCATTGCCAATCCTTGCAACAATCGGTCTGATGGTTGGTTTAGGATACTGGAATGACTGGACAAATGGTCTGTATTATATCAGTGATACGGGTATGTATTCGCTGCAGCAGTTCTTAAAGAGTATCATTGATAACATCAGTGCTTTGTCATCAATGTCAAATACAGCGGATGCCGCAGCAACTGTAGCAAAGATGCCAAGTTCATCTATCCGTATGGCAATGGCTGTTATCGGTGTTATTCCGATCATGATCCTTTATCCATTCTTCCAGAAAGCATTCATTGCCGGTATTGCACTTGGCGGCGTTAAGGAATAAAGTGGTTGAAAAATCAAAAACTGAAGAACAAGGTGACAGAAAAATCGTATATGAAATCGTATATGTATATATAGAAGGAGAGATGAACAATGAGCCAAATTAAAACTGCAGTAAGTTTATACAGTTTGCAGGATCAATATGCACGAAAGAAAATGTCTTTGGATGATATTTTCAAATTTGTAACAGATATGAATGCGGGCATTGAATTTATCAGCGATCAAATGTTACATGGTACGCCGCATCCATCAGATGAAGTATTAAAACAATGGGATGCGCTGGTTGAAAAATACCACCCGGAATTAGTTTGTAACGATATTTTTATTAATTCGTGTTTGTATGAAAACAGAACATTGACACACAAAGAACAAGTAAATATGTTGATTGATGAAATTAAACTTTCACATCGCCTGGGATTTCCGATGGTGCGCCTGGTCTCAAAAACAGATCCATCTTTAATTGAACCTGCATTACCTTATGCAGAAAAATATAATGTGATTATTACACAGGAAATTCATGCAGGTATGAGTTTTGATAATCCATATACAAAAGGTTATGTAGATGTTATGAAAAAATTAAATTCGCCATATGTTGGTCTTACAGTTGATACAGGTATCTTCTGTAACAAAATAGCTCGGGTATTTGTAGATTATTTCAGATATCTTGGTGTTGGAGAGTATATGATAGACTTTTTCGATAAGATTTATGAAAAAGGTATGTGTACCCGTCAGTATTATCTCAAAAATTGTAAGGAAGGTCAGTTACTTCCTGATGATGTTGCAAGACTTGTTCAATCAGAAACGGACCGAGATTATGCGTTATTGACAGACAGTTTTGAAACAAGTCCATTTTCGATTCTGGATGACTACATGCCTTATGTAAAACATATTCATGGTAAATTATTTGAAATGACAGAGGATGGAGAAGAATATTGTATTCCGTATCGTGAATTTATCAAATATTTAAAAGATAACAACTATGATGGTTATATATCAACAGAATATGAAGGTAATCGTTTTACACTTCCTGGAAATCCTGTGAGAGATAAGGAAAACGTTATGGCGCATCAGAAAATGTTGAAAAAATACATTGAAGAATAGGGGGATTACGATGTTTGATACCTATGTATTATCAGAAAACAGTTTGAAAAATGTTGAAGAAAATGGTGTGATTGTTGGCTTTGAAATGAAAAGTTTGATTCCATATTATCGTGGTATCCCTTGTTCAATGGTCCATTTAGTAGAAGTTCTTGTAGATGGCGTGGAGGTACCACAGGAAAATATTTATTTTAGTCCGGACAATCAAGATTTTTTTACATTAAATGAGTTAAAAACTGTAACAAGTTATCGTTGGGAATATGGCGAAGAAGCGGTTATACGAGTGAAACAGGATGGTGGACTCACAAAAGGTACACACAGGGTAACACTTCGACTTGCTGTTCGTGTGGCATATATTCCGGTGCCTTTTGTTGGACAGAGAACGGATATTGTTACAATATAGAAATCTGTGGTTGTTCTAAAGTCACAGGGCAGCAGACGGAAATAATGATGTGATGTTGCACAAAACTGTAGAGTGCGTAATTTTTTTCAGTATCGAGCACAGAAAAACTGGAAAAATTCATATTGAGGCCGTATCCTAAATACTTGGATACGGCTTCTTTTTTTGTCCAGATTTCAAGTGTATGTAAAGAATCTGTACAATATTGACGTTCATCTTCAGTTAAAAAATGCGAAATAGAATCCGGTGAAAGTGCAGTAATGTATTCAGCATCAATACCAATCGGTGTATCTGAAATAGCGATAACCGTAGTTGCTTTTGCATGTGAAATACTAAAGTACAGATCTTTGTGTTCAGATAATGTAACAGATGGTTTTCCATATTCATTGTGGTGAATATGAATAGCATCTTCTGATAGATGATATTTTTCTGCAAGTAAATATCGAAGTAGTGTCAGACTGTCTGTTGAACGATTGTCCAGTTTGAATAAATAGATGTTAATCATTACTTATCTTTTTTTATCCTTTCTGAGATTTTCTTCTATATAATAAAATGAATATGCCAGTAACAATTCCATAATGTGTTTCCCTTCTGAAAGAGAATAGTTAATAAGTGATTCAATTTTATCAATACGATAGCGAAGCGTATTCTCATGTATATGCAAAAATGCTGCAGCCGGTGCAATTTGCTGATTATAGATAAGATATACGTATAAAGTTTCAAAATAGCTGCTTTGTTTTTGGTTGTCGTAGTTTTCAAGTTTTTCAAGCACACCACAGGCGAAATCTCGGTAGTTGATATGGTCATTGCACAAATCGTAAAGATGAGGCATGATAAAATCGTAGTAGTTGTACAGATGACCCTTCGGATGATATTTTTGACCGAGGTAAAGGATGTCCAGTGTTTTTTGATAATAGACAGATAATTGAGATAAATCTGTAAATATACTGCTTATTGAACCATGAAGATTGCTGGCAGCAAGATAATTCTCGATTTTTGTAGAATTTTTCGAATGAATTTTTTCATCAGATTGTGAAATCAAAAAAACAGAGTAATGTCCATAGGTGCAGTAAATACAGTTTGGAAACATATAATGAATTTGTTCGTTAATCACATTAATGTGTGTATCATGTGTTTCAAGTTGAGATAAATCAACCGTCAAAAGGAAAAAATATGCATTTGTCTGATAACCAAGGTGCTGCAGGCGCAATTTTAAATCATCGATCTGGAGCATTTTATTTTCAAGTAAATCTGTGAGAATATATGAGGTCATAAGTCCGCGGTTGTTCTTAAAATAGGAACTTTTTTGTAATTCATTCGCAAAGAGCAAAGAAAGTTTGTTGACCATTCGAAAATCATATGTTGTAAATGGATGATTTTCTTCATAAACGTTAATATAGGCAATTGTGATATTTTTAATTTTGACGGCAGCCATTATCATATGGTTTTTGCTGTCTCTGACCTGAAATGAGAAAGCCTTATTAAGTTGAGTAACAATTTCGCGTGTTTTATTTTTAGACAGAGATACAATGGTTTCGTCTAATACATAGCCTTTTTGAATTTCTTCAAGAAGATTTGGGTTTGATATATGTCCGGATGGTGTTGTTAAGTAGTTGTAATTCATATCAATAATCCAGAAGGGATTATTTAATGCAAGACAGGCTAAATCAGACATACGCTGTACACCCCGGTCAGTAAGTAAAGCGTCTGTTACGGGTTGAAGCATATAATTTAAACGGCGATCATCGTCAAAAAGCGTGTATAAAAATTTATAAAAATGGTCATATGAAGTTGAAATATACAAAATCATGCAATTGCAGTTATCAAACTCTGGAAGTGTAGCTGCAGATGCTTTATTTTGAGTTATATAAATAAAGTTTGGCACAGGTGTTGTGGGCATCTGCTGAAAAAGATATAAAATATCTGTAGCATAGGATGAATGATCAGGTTGTCCAAGCTGGATGTCGTGTAAAGAACGATCCTGGTAAATAAATTTATTTGAAATAATTTGAAATTCTGAAGAAGCTGCTAATTCCTGATAAACAATATCAATATTCATACTGATTCACGCTCCGTAAATTGACTTTATATATAGATTATTTTATCATTTGGATATGAAAAAGTACAGTAAAAGAATCCGAACGAACCAAAGTGTCAGTTTTGTAAATGAAGATTGGTGAGTAAAAAGAAAAATAGCGTTTACATCGATGTAAACGCTATTTGCACGTGCGTTAGAGGATTCGAACCCCCGACCTTTTGGTCCGTAGCCAAACGCTCTATCCAGCTGAGCTAAACGCACATTTGATATTTTGTTTTCGTTGTTTCCTCAACAACAAAACCTATTATACATATGTATTGTTCTTTTGTCAACACTTTTTTGAAAAAAATTAAAATATTTTTCGAAGCTTTTCAAACATTCAAAACAGTATGTAAAATTACAAAAAATAAAGTGAATAAAATGGTTTAAGGAAGCAATTCATGTGAAGATTTAAAGCCTTCAGTTCTTAAAGAACAGGTTGTCTACAAGAAACTGATAGACTTCTTCGTTTTTCTTTGCCCAATTATCACAGAGGGTGATTGCCTGTTGTTCTGAAGTAACGGAGAGGTTTAATTCAGCAATTATTTCGTCACGCTCACGAATCTGGCAATGTACAATGTATGTATCTGCTTTGTCTTTATAATATTCTGCAGTAATATCATTTTCTTTGCGCAGGGTAAATTTACCTTTGGTAAGAAATTCGTCAATATCTTTGATGATGTCAGAAGATATCTGGTTGCCGAAGTAATTCAAGCTGTCGCGTCCATCGTCTGTAATTCGATAGTGTGAGCTGTTGCGTACAGTGTACATGCGGATGAAATCAGCATCAAGCAGTTCGTTGAATGCTTTTTGAAGTGTAAAATAATTGACATAGCCTTTGTCCAGAATAAATTCACTGATCTGAGAATTGGTCAATGAAAAATCAACTTTATCCAACATGTAAAGAATGATGAGCTTAGATAATGTCATTGTATCTGTCATAAATGAACCTCCTTACATAAACGTCCCTGCCATGTATCGCGGATTTTAAATTCATGATGAATGCCATTGAGAACTTGTTTTTTGTTGCCACTCCAAAGTGGTGCAATAAGAATACGTTTTGGTCCGTCACCGGTCAGTCTGTGAATGACGGTGTCGGGATGCGAAATTTCTATTGTCTTTATCAGTATATCAATATATTCAGCTTCTGTCAAAATATGAAAATGTGTTTGTTCATAGTAAGTTGCCAGATCTGTATGCTGTAAGACGTGTAGTAATTGAGGCTTAAGACCATCAATCTTTAATGCAGCCAGATAATCTGCTGTTTCAAGCATCGCGGCTTCGGATTCTCCAGGAAGTCCAAGAATTGTGTGTACGACAACTTCAATACCAATTGAACGAAGGTCTTTTATGGCCGTTTCAAAAGTTGAAAGTGGATAGCCGCGTCGTATAAATTTTGCGGTTTTTTCATGGATTGTTTGCAGGCCAAGTTCAACTGTAATTGGTTTTATGTGATTTAATTCATCTAATAATTGCAAAATGTCGTCACCAAGACAGTCTGGTCTTGTGCCAATGGCAATGCCGGCAATATCTGGATGTGCCATGGCTTCCAGGTAGAGTGCGCGTAATTTTTCTACAGGCGCATACGTATTTGTAAATGCCTGGAAATAAGCAATATAACGCTGTCCGGTATGTTTATTTTTTAAAAGGTCTTTGCCGGCTTCAATCTGTTTGGAAATGGAAAGTGTGCGAGGTGCAGCAAAATCACCTGAACCGCCGGCACTGCAAAAAATGCAGCCACGCTTGTCAAGTGTACCGTCGCGGTTGGGGCATGTAAAGCCACCGTCAATGGCAAGTTTATAAACTTTTTCACCGTAAATTTGCTGAAAATGATAATTAAGTGAATGATAGCGCTGACCATTCCATAAATGTGGGGTAGAAGTTTTCAAAGTTATCACCTGTATCTTATATTTTATGTTTATTTTGTTCCTGACTCATAGGATGAGTTGCCCGACAAATGGCTACTTTTTCATGATTTAATGGGATAAATAGACATAAAAGTGTATGCAAGCATCCATTTTATGTCTATTTATCCCCTGACTCATATGATTATACCGTGAAGTTATAGTATGGGCAAGTCAAAGAAATCAGTAGTCATTTAGATATTTGTCTGTTAAAATAGAAGAAAAAATATTTGCTATCATAAGTTAAAATTATGGGGAGGTTGTTTAATAATGAAAATTATAGATGTACATTCACATTTTATCAGTCCGGAGTATATGGATAGCCTTATGAAACATCACCGGGAGATGGAGGATGGTTTTCCGGCACCGACATGGTCGATTGAAGAACATTTGGCTTATATGGATATGGCGGGCATCGAAAAGAGTCTGATTTCCGTATCGTCACCACATTTTCACTCCGGGGATGGTGCAGAAGCGATTGCGCTTGGTAAATTGATGGATGAACATGCAGCAGCATACAAACGTCAGTATCCAGACCGTATCATGTTTGCAGCGGCACTGCCTGTACCTGAGATTGAGGCGTCCATTGACGCAGTGAATTATGCCTATGATGTGCTTGGAGCAGATGCTGTAAAGCTGCCAAGTAATGCGTGCGGACTCTATCCTGGGAATGCGAAATATGAACCATTATTTAAAGTGTTAAATGAGCGCAAAGCAGTTGTGATTTTACATCCTGCAGCACCTGCAGAAGTGCCACAGGGATGTTTTACAGCAGGACCGTTGCCATTGTTTGAATTTATTGCAGATACGACGCGCGCTGTGATCAATCTCATTACTTCAGGAACTCTGGAACGTTATCCGGATATCCGTGTCATTGTGCCGCATTGCGGTTCGTTTTTGCCAAATATTATTGACCGCCTGACAGGTATTACAAAAGTGCTGGCAGCCAAAGGTGTTGGCAAGCCTGTTGAAGTCAAAAAGAGTTTGCAGTCACTGTATTTTGATATTGCAGGTGATGTGCTTCCTGCAGGTATTGAGATTTTACTGACACTGACGGATGAAAATCATTTGTTGTTTGGCGGTGATTTTCCATATACGCCAAAAGAGATGATTACAGGCAAAGTGCAGGCGTTGATGCAGCATGAACGCCTTTGGCCGATGCTTGACAAGCTTATGTATAAAAATGCGGAAATATTATTCGCCAGGAGATGATTTTTTTTCGTGTTGGCAGCCTTCATGGTCAGTATAATAGTTTTTGGTATAAATCAGTTCTGAAATTGGGACGATGTCAAATCCTTTCTCCTTAAGTCCGTGAATGACTTCGGGAAGGGCATCTTTGGTGTATTGTGCGCCATTATGCATGAGGATAATGGCACCGTCCCGAAGATTTTTGTGATTTAATACGGTGTTAACGATATTGTCTGCACCGTAATCTTTCCAGTCCAGGCTGTCCACAGACCATTGAATGACATGGTAACCGAGACTGTTTGCTACTTCAATAAGCTGATTATTATAGTCACCGTAAGGTGGTCTGAAAAGCGTCATATCAAGTCCTGTGAGGGCTTTGACTTTGTCATGTGCAAGCTGGATTTCCTGTGTACAGTCAGCAGCGGAAAGCTGTGACATCTGCTTGTGGTTTTCGGAATGGTTGCCGACATCGTGACCAGCCGCAACAATATTTTTGACATCATCAGGATAACTCTCAATCCAGCCACCGGTCATAAAAAAAGTGGTTTTGACATCGTTGTCCGCTAAAATATCAAGGAGTATCTGAGTGTCTTCGTTGCCCCAGGCCGCGTCAAATGACAGAGCCACCTGAGGTTTGTCAGTGTTGACACAGTAGATGGGAATTTTGCGTTCGCCGCTGCCGGATGTGTTGACGCTTGGAAAGAAAATCGCCATGGCAGCCCAGATGACAAGGCACAGACAGCAGCAGGCACAGCCGATTTTAATAAAGGTGTTCACAGATTCTTTGCGTTTCATAAAATCACCAGAATGGATAAAATATCATTTTAATATATGAAGAAACTGAAAAAAATACGCAGAAAATAAAAAATTTCGAATGATTAAAAACAAATAGTGTTACCTGTATATCTGATATGAAATTTTTAACCTGATAGTAACACTATTTTTTGTAGGTTAGCAAAAATACTGACATATTGGTAGCACCAATAGGACAAAATGACTGTGATATTGCTGAAATGTATGTGATTATCGCAAATTGTATGCAAGAAAGTACATATAAATTGTAAATATGTATTGCAATTTAAACAAAAACGTGGTAATATGAATACGTTGTTTAGGAAAAAACTTCTAAAACGGTAGGAGATACAAAAGATGATAGAAAAGAAAGTAATCGTTAAGATTCCATCTGGTATGCATATCCGACCGGCCGGCATCCTTGCACAGGAGGCATCGAAGTACAAAGCCAAGGCGTCCATTATATATGGATATCATACAATCAACGTACTTAGTATTTTGAATATTGTTGCCGGCGGTATACAGTGCGGCGATGAGATTCTGTTGAGATGTCATGGAGAAGACGAAGAACAACTGATGACAAAACTCATCGAAGTTTTGGAAGACGAAAATATTACTGCTTAGTCGCCTTGCCTTGGTAACAGAGGCAGAGGCTTGATATACTTTAATTGGTTTGTATTGGGGTAGAAAAGCTGCTTTATTTGTAGAGAATAAAGCAGCTTTTCGTTTTGTACAATTTTATTTGTGCTGTTTTATAAGAAACGATGATTAAAACTTTTATGCTTAAACAAACCATACCAGAATTGCCAATGTTTGGGTGAAAATTTCATTGAAATCATTGGTTAAATTTGTTATCATATAGAATATATGATGATAAATGCCAGAGATTTGAAAAACAATTCAGAAAGATATCTGTAATAAAAAACGATTACAGTAAATCTGAGGATATGTTTTACAAAAAATCTGGTGGCAAATATACAGTTATTAAGCAATTTTTCGCAGAGGAGAAAGAAGTAATATGATATTAAAGAAACAGTCATTGGTTGACCAGATATATGACCAGTTGCGGTATGACATTATTAATTTAAAACTTCCCCTTGGCAGCCGTTTAAATGTCAGTGAGCTTCAGGAAAGATTTGGTATCAGTTCAACACCAATTCGTGAAGCGATTAACAGACTTCAGACGGACGGTCTTGTTGTTTATGAAAACAATGTAGGTGCAAGAGTCATGAGCCTGGATGAGCGTGATGTTTATGAGATTAGTGAACTGGCAATGACATTGCATGCTGCCGCAGTGAAGTTTGCAATGAAGAAGGCAGATCATATGAAGATGGCCAGAGAGATTCAGCGTTGCATTACAAACTACAGAATGGCAGATACTGTTGAGGAAAAGACTGACAGCATTCACAAGTTGATGGGTGTATTTTATGCAAACTGCGGCAATTCCCGTCTGGATAACAATATGGGACTTGTCAAAGGACAGCAGTTGATTCTCAGAAATATTTATGGAAAGGCATCCGGCGGCAAAGATAATACACTGGATTTTGAAAAAATTTATCGCGCAGTGCTGGCTGGCGATAGTGCAGGTGTGATTGAAGCACTTGAGATTAATGAAGCACAGGCACTTCCGGTTATTATCAAAGCCATCAAGGCCAGTGAAGTATAGTTAATATGAAGAATAATTATTTGGAACAATTGAGGCAGGGAAAAGCATTGACCCTGCCTCAACAATTAATATTGACAGCGCAGTTAAGTCTTCCGGCAATTCTGGCACAGATTTCTTCCATCGTTATGCAGTATATCGATGCATCGATGGTTGGACGGCTGGGGGCCGATGAATCGGCTTCTATT
Organism: uncultured Catenibacillus sp.; assembly: GCA_934339005.1. Classification (GTDB taxonomy): domain Bacteria; phylum Bacillota; class Clostridia; order Lachnospirales; family Lachnospiraceae; genus CAKRHR01. The sequence continues at coordinate 9,730 of CAKRHR010000001.1, forward strand.
GGACTGGTGTCATCAAGCACATGGTTGATGGGTGGTTTATGTTCGGCGGCAAGTATTGGCTTTACAGTCCAGATCGCACAGCTAATCGGAGCGCAGCGGCAGAAGGAGGCGCGTGGTGTTGTCAGACAGGGGATTGTGGCGGTGTTGGCATTTGCGACCTGCTTATTATTGATAGGTGCCTGTATCAGTGCATTTTTACCGGCATGGCTTGGCGGTGAAGCTGCGATTTGTAAAGATTCCTTTAAATATTTCCTGGTATTTTCACTGTCATTGCCGTTTGTCCAGTTAAATAATACGGCAGGCGGTATGTTGCAGTGCAGCGGCAATATGAAGATACCAAGTATTTTGCATGTCGTGATGTGCGGACTGGATGTGATTTTTAACTTAGTATTGATTTTCCCATCAAGAACTGTCTATATTGGCAGTTTGTCCTTCTGGATGCCAGGGGCAGGACTTGGCGTTTGCGGCGCGGCACTTGGTACAGCGCTGGCAGAAGTATGCGTGGCCTGTCTGATGCTTTATTTCTTACTTGTGCGCTCAGATATGCTGCATCTGCGTAGGGGTGAACATTTACATTTTTCTGCGTACACATTGAAAAAAGCATTGAAAATTGCAATTCCGGTAGGTTTTGAACAGGTTGTCATGTGCGGGGCGCAGATTGCACAGACACGTATCGTGGCACCACTTGGTACTGTGGCGATTGCAGCAAATTCATTTTCAGTGACAGCGGAGAGTCTTTGTTATATGCCTGGTTATGGTATTGGTACAGCGGCAACGACGCTGATTGGACAAAGTATCGGCGCTGGTAGAAAGGATATGACAAAGCGTCTTGGATGGCTGACTACCGGACTTGGCATGGTGGTGATGGCGGTCACCGGAACACTGATGTATATTGCAGCACCGTGGATGATTGGAATGCTTTCACCAGAGCCTGCGATTCGTGCGCTTGGCACACGGATTCTTCGGATTGAAGCCTTTGCAGAGCCGATGTTTGGCGCTTCGATTGTAGCGTCCGGTGTATTTCGTGGGGCGGGCGATACGCTTGTACCGAGTTGTCTGAATTTCTTTAGTATGTGGGCGATTCGTATTCCTGCATCGGCGATTCTGGCACCAAGATTTGGTCTGCCGGGTGTGTGGCTGGCGATGTGCGTGGAGTTGTGTGTCAGAGGTATTTTGTTTTTGATTCGACTGGCGGGAAGCAGATGGCTTAAGACAGTGCAGACACCGGGAAATGTGAAAAATAAAGTGCTAAATCATTAAAATTAGTATATAATCATAGAAAAAATACATGCAGCAATTTAAATGATGGTACAGACTGGGATTAACCCGGGCTGTGGCATCAGGTTAGCGTCAAAATATATTTTGACATAACACCACTTAAATCAGGAAGGACTTGATAGAGATGACAATCAAAGAACAGGTTGGATATGTGAAGCTGGCAGCGCCAAAGATGGCGGGCTGTTCAAATGAAATCAGGAATGCGGCACTTAAAGCTGCGGCAGAGGCACTGCTGGCACATCAGAGTGAAATATTTGAAGCAAACCGACAGGATTTAGTCAAAGCTGAAAGTGATCATGTGGCGGCACCTGTAATGAAACGTCTTAAATTTGATGAGAAGAAGCTTCAGGATGTCGTGGCAGGCATGTACGATTTAATTGCAATGCCGGATCCGTTGTTTCAGATTCAGCTTGCAAGAGAACTGGATGAGGGCTTGCGCCTTTACAGGGAAACATGTCCGATTGGTGTTATTGGTGTTATTTTTGAAGCAAGACCGGATGCACTTGTACAGATTTCGGCGCTGTGTATTAAGAGCGGCAACTGTGTGATTTTAAAGGGCGGCAGCGAAACGATGCGCAGCAATAAGATTTTATTTGATATTATTTATGAAGCTGTGCAAAAGGCCGGACTTCCTGAAAATTGTATGATGCAGATTGAGGCGCGTTCAGAAATTACAGAACTTTTAGAGTGCCATGAGTCTGTGGATTTGTTGATTCCAAGAGGCTCCAATGCATTTGTGCAATATATTATGAACAATACAAAGATTCCTGTAATGGGTCATGCGGACGGTATCTGCCATATTTATGTAGATAAGGATGCGGATATTTCAAAAGCCGTACCTGTGATTATTGATGCAAAGACGCAGTATGTATCAGCCTGCAATACCGTTGAAACACTGCTTGTGCACAAAGACATTGTGGAGGCTTTGATGGTTGAGCTTGCCAAAGCGTTAAATGCGAAAAATGTCGAACTGCGCGGGGATGAGCGGATTCAATCATTGACTGCGTGTGTACCTGTGACGGATGCGGATGATCATACAGAGTATCTTGACTATATTTTATCTGCAAGGGTTGTGGAAAATATAGACCAGGCGATTGACCATATTAACACCAATGGATCCCACCACACAGATGCGATTATCACAGAAAATGATGAGGCTGCCCTGTATTTTATGCGTATGGTGGATTCTGCGGGCGTTTATCAAAACTGCTCAACAAGATTTGCAGATGGCTACAGATATGGGTTTGGTGCAGAGGTCGGTATAAGCACAAGTAAAATTCATGCCAGAGGCCCGGTCGGACTTGAAGGGCTGCTCAGTTATAAATATAAATTATTTGGTAATGGCCATATTGTTGAGGACTATGCCAGCGGAAAGAAGCAGTTTCATTTTAAGGATATTAAATGATGCGAGGTAGGCACGATGGGGTATTTTGAAATTACAGATTTAAGTGCGCCGGAATTAGATATTTATGCAAGACTTTCGGAAAATCAACTGGCGCATTATTATGAACCTGCACCGGGATTATTTATTGCAGAAAGTCCTAAAGTTATTGAGCGGGCAATGGATGCGGAATATGTGCCGGTATCATTTCTGATGGAAAAAGACCATCCGGACGCACATGCCCTGAGATTACTGGAACGGTTCACGGAAGTGCCTGTCTATACAGCGGCTTTTGAAGTGTTAAAGCAGTTGACCGGATATCCGATGGCAAGAGGTATGCTGTGTGCGATGCAAAGACGTCAATTGCCGGAAATAAAGGATTTATGTGCTGCTGCAAGACGCATCGTGATTTTGGAAAATGTCATGAATCCGACCAATATCGGTTCGATTTTTCGTTCTGCAGCGGCACTTAATATGGATGCGGTGATTCTGACATCCGGCTGCAGTGATCCATTGTATCGCAGAGCGGCAAGAGTCAGCATGGGAACGGTATTTCAGATTCCATGGACAGTGATGGATAAACATATAAAGTGGCCGGAGGAGGGCATGACATTGCTTAAATCCATGGGCTTTAAAACTGCGGCGATGGCGCTGAAAGAGGATTCTGTGGATGTAGATGATGCGGCACTGATGCAGGAGGAAAAACTTGCGATTATCCTTGGAACAGAAGGCGACGGACTGGCACAGACAACCATCGCAGACTGCGATTATACTGTGTGCATTCCGATGAGCCATGGTGTGGATTCTCTGAATGTGGCTGCGGCGAGTGCGGTGGCATTCTGGCAGTTAGGAAAGTTGAAATGATTTTCATCTGACAGAATAGAAATGTATCAGACTGTTGCAGATAGTTAATTATTTCTTTAACGTATAAACAGAAAAATCATTATTGAATTATAAAAATAATTATGCGATAATGACGATAAATAATAAGTCACAAATGAAAAAGAGGGAGACATAAAAATGAGTATTTTTGGTGGTATAGCGGCACTTTTTAGAATATTTCTGATTATAGGTATTGTAGTTGTGGTTGCAATTATAGCATTGATTGTTATCTTTGCGTGTAAAGGTAAGAATAACAATACTGTGCAGACTGCAAAAGTAAAGGTAGTTGAAAAGCTGGCGAAAAATGGCAATGTGGAATGGTACGGTATTGAATTTGAAAACGGCGCACGCGCCAGGCTCTGCTACACACAGAGCGCAACAATTCCTATGAATGTCGGAGATGTAGGTGTTATTCGATATAAAGGTGAAATGATAGAAATGTTTCAGTTTGTAGAAAGACTATAGTATGATGATAAGCCTCTAACTTAAGGAAAACAAATACTTTAAGTTAGAGGTTTTATTTACGCGAGCAACGAGCCAAAGTCCATGCTCGCATGAGACCTTGGCGACTGCCGCGATAACTTGAGAAACTCGCGGAGCGTGTTTCTCATAGTTTATATCTGTGACACCAGATATCCGACATATCCAAGATACATGGCAATCATGATACAGCCCTCAATACGGTTGAGTTTACATTTGTGCCATGCCATGATGTAGGTGATAATGCTCATGACAGTTAAAATCGCAAGGTCAATCAGTGAATCCACGCCAACAGTAATCGGGTGAATCGCAGAGGAAACACCTAATATCAGAAGAATATTAAAAATGTTTGAACCTACAACATTACCAAGTGCCAAGTCATTTTCACCTTTGCGCGCCGCTACAATGGAGGTGAAAAGTTCCGGCAGGGATGTACCAAAAGCCACAATCGTCAGACCGATAAATGCATCCGACAGGCCAAAAGACTGAGCAATGATCGTGGCATTATCAACAACAAGGTCACCGCCAAAAATAACGAGCACAAGCCCCACAATAATTAATACAACACTTTTGACAGGTGATAAAACCTTGATCTCATCGGCTTCGGTATCAACAACCTGAACCTCAGACTCAGGCATTGCGGCATCGGAGATGGCTTGTTTTCTGCCATGCAGTGCATTTCTGACCTGTGCAACCACAAACAGGGCGAACAGTACAAGTAAAATAATACCGTCCAGATGGCTGAGGATGTTTTCAGATTTATTAAAAACAGTCGCATCAGCCAGCATTACAAACAGTAAAATACCACAGACAATAGAAATCGGAAATTCACTTTTTAACATATTTTTGTTAATGTGCATTGGCTTAATTAAAGCACAGATACCGATAATCATAAGCAGATTGAAAAAGTTCGAACCAACGACATTACCGACAGCGATACCGTTTGACCCATTTAATGCAGCAGTTAAGCTGACTGCAAGTTCCGGGGCACTTGTACCAAAAGCAACGATTGTCAGACCGATGACAATACTTGGTACTTTTAAAAGTCTGGCTGCTGATGAACTGCCGTCTACGAACCAGTCAGCACCCTTGACAAGGAATACAAAACCAATGATAAGTAAAAGATAGGGTAGAATAACTTGCATAGTAGTTGCCCTCCTCTAAAGAAATTAAAAACAGTATAGAAGTTGCATTTGAAATTGTCAAGAGGGTTGAAGAATTATGTTTGGCATGATAAAATTTATGTTGAGAGTGTGTAAGAAAATGCTTTCATATGAAAGGTGTGTCAGTAAATTTGAAGTGCTTATTTGTGCAGGCCGAACGGAGTTTTGACCTTTTGACACTGACATTATCATAAAGATATAGAATATATCAGATTGCATATAAGTGATATAAAATAAGAAAAGAACAGGAAGTGAACAGCATGAGAAAGATTGAGGATAAACTGGTTTATACCATGGGCGGTCGTCTGGAGGAAATCGAACAAAGAGAATGGACAGACGAGGAAGTCTTAGAGATACTGCGAAAGGAAAAACCAGATGTGCCCGAAGAAGAGCTGATTCCGATGATTCCTGCGAAAAAAGACCGAATGGGAAAAGCCAACAAACCAAGAGTGATTCTGACTAATTCCAGATATGCAAAGAGTGTGCTGGATGAAGTGCATATGGACTATGAAGGTGACGTCAATATCAATGATATTGGTTTTTCAAAGATGGAAACACAGCAAAATTGCATGTATGGTACTTTGTTTATACCGAAACTTTCGGATGTGATGGGTGAGAAGTACAAGATGATGTTTTTCATTAATAAGCGCAATATTGTTATTGTGGATGATGATTCGTTTTCCATGCGTATTATCGGACGTATCCGAAGAAAACGTTCCCATCAGGCGAACTCAAAAGCAAAGTTTATTTATAATTTTATTTCTGAATTTATGAATAAAGATATGATGACACTGGCAAATTACGAAAAGAAGCTGATGGAAATCGAGAAGGAAGTTCTGGAGGATGAAGAATTTGAAGATTTCCAGAGCCAGATTGCGCCGATTCGTGCAGAGCTTCTGACACTTCAGGAATATTATGATGAGATGATGGACTTAGGACATGAGCTTGAGGAAAATGAAAATCATTTCTTTGCAAAGAAGGAACTCAAGTATTTCGGTATTTTGTCTGACCGTTCAGACCATCTGAAAAATAAAGCAACACAGCTTCTGGCTTATGCGAAGCAGATTAAAGAAGATTATCAGACTAATATGGATGCACGGCAGAATAAGAGTATGCAGATGCTGACCATTATATCGACGATTTTTTTGCCATTGACATTGGTTACGAGCTGGTATGGCATGAACTTTGAGAATATGCCGGAGCTGCAAAAGGGTTATCCTTGGGTTATTTTTGTATGTCTGGCAATTATTATTTTCTGCATTATTATATTTAAAAAACGTAAGATGTTTTAATAAAAACTATAAAGGGGTTTTGGAGAATGGAAAAGTTTAATGTGCCAAAAGCATTTTATATGGGGGATTGTTTTGATGCGTACACTTTTCTCGGTGCACATCCGGCGATAGTGGATGGACAAAAGGGCTGGATATTCAGAGTGTGGGCGCCTTCTGCCAGAGAGATTTCTGTATGTGGGGATTTTAATGACTGGAAGGGCACGCAGATGGTTGGCTCAGACAGCGGTGTCTGGCAGGTGTTTATTGCAGATGCCAAAGAGGGTCAGTTATATAAATATAATATTTTGGGCAATGACGGCAGTGTTGTCATGCATGCAGACCCTTATGCATTTGCATCAGAGGTGCGTCCGGATACCGCAAGCCGATTGACAACAATGGATTTTCAATTTAATGATGAGGCATGGATGAAGTCACGCTCTAAATGTCGGAATACACCACTTAATATTTATGAGATGCATGCCGGAAGTTGGCAACACAAAGAGGGCTTTGCCACAGAAAATGGTCCGGAAGCCTGGTACAACTATGAGGAGCTGGCTGACCGTATGATTCCGTGGTTAAAAGCGCATCATTATACACATGTGGAGGTGCTGCCGTTGGCTGAACACCCATTTGATGGCAGTTGGGGCTATCAGACAACCGGGTATTTTGCTGTGACGAGTCGTTATGGTACACCAAAGCAGTTTGCGGCATTTGTCGATAAATGTCATCAGGCTGGTATTGGTGTTATTATGGATTTTGTACCGGTACATTTTGCAGCCAATGCAGATGCACTTGCAAATTTTGATGGCACGAAGCTTTACGAATATGATAGTGATGTGGGTTTTAGTGAATGGGGGACATGCAATTTTAACTTCTTCAGAGGCGAGGTCAGCAGCTTCCTTTGCAGTGCGGCAGCTCTTTGGATGGATGTTTATCATTGTGATGGCATTCGTATGGATGCAATTTCAAGAGCTATTTACTGGGTAGGTGACCCGAACCGCGGTGTTAATGAAGGTGCTGTGAAGTTTTTGCAGAAGATGAATCATGGACTGAATGCACGTTGGCCGGAGGGCATATATGTGGCAGAAGACAGTACAAATTTTGTGAAGGTGACTGCGGCAACCAGGTATGGCGGACTCGGATTTGATTATAAATGGGATTTGGGCTGGATGCATGATACTCTGAATTATTTTGCTACACCGTTTGGCGAACGACAGGCGCATTATCATGATTTAACATTCAGTATGGCTTATTTTTATAATGAACTTTATCTGCTTTCATTAAGTCATGATGAGGTTGTGCATGGCAAGAAGACGATTATTGATAAAATCTGGGGCACATACGAAGAAAAATGCAGTCAGGTGCGGACGTTATACTTCTATATGTATGGACATCCGGGCAAAAAGCTGAATTTTATGGGTAATGAGCTTGCACATTTCCGTGAATGGGACGAAAAACGTGAGATGGACTGGAATTTGTTGGAATATCCTTTCCATGATAATTTTCAGAAATACATGGCAAAGCTTGGTGAGATTTACGAAAAAGAAGCTGCGTTGTATGCTGGGGAATATGACAGCCGCTGTTTTGAATGGGTGGCCTGTGAGAGTATTGACCAGGGTGTGTATGCATGGATGCGTAAGGCGCCGGATGGTTCAAAACTTTTAATGGTGATGAATACGCAGGATAAAGAATGGAAAGATTTTCCACTGTATTTTGCAAATCCGCTCAAGGCAACTTTTGTGCTTGATACTGAAGCACCGGAATGGGGCGGCACAAATAAAGCGAAAAAGACCATCACAACCAGAACTGGCGGCGTTTATGGCAAGGATTATACATTGCCGGTGACACTGCCTGCCATGGGCAGTCTGATGTACCGCTTAAAAGATGTGGCGGCACCTGTAAAGAAAGCGGCTAAAAATAAGAAGTAAATATAAAAAACGAACAGGAGGATAATTCTTTGAAGTACAGTCAGATTATACGTTGCTGTTTTTCGACAAAAAAGACACAGACCATGCATTTTCATCCGGATATCGAGATAATTTATGTGCTGGATGGCGCTGTGAAAGTTAATTTTGTTGATGCATCGTATACTTTAAATACAGAGGATTTCATCCTGATTAATTCTAATGTCCGTCACGAATACATGGCAGACAAAGATTTACTTGTGGGCTGTCTGATGATTGATTACACGATGCTAAGTGAAATCTTTGATGGTGAACAGCTCTTTTTTTGGTGCAATTCTGCAGAATCTAATTCGTCTTTGTATGAGAAACTGCGCTATTCTATGCGCCAGATATTCAATCTCTATCAGCAGATGGAGGGTCAGGCAGTTGCTTTAAAAAACAGTATTTATTATCAGTTGATTTATCAGTTGACATCTAATTTCCTTGTTAAAAAAGGTATGCAACAGTATGACTCACTGCGTGGAATTAAGGATGAGCGGCTGGACAAGATTTTAAGTGTGATGATGTCCAGATACAATGAACCATTGACTCTCAAGGAACTTTCTGCAGAGTTGTATTTATCGAACGCGTATCTGTCAAAATATATTAAAAAACATTTTGGAATGAGCTTTTTGAAACTGCTTGGTAATATTCGTCTGGAATACGCGGTCAGTGATTTAATGTATACAGATAAAACGATTTTGAAGGTTGCGATGGACAACGGATTTCCGAACATGGCTTCTTTTAATCAGGTGTTTAAAGAAAGTTATTACATGACACCTGCGGAATATCGTGTGGAAATGCAGCAAAAAAATGAAGATACAGCGGCAAACGATACGGGTGAAAACAGTATTCAGGTGCTTGAGCGCGTCGAGCAATATCTGACATCAAATCTTGTACAGGCGCCGGAGGTGGCGGATTCATCGGTATCTGTGCTTATCGCTGATACGATGGCGGCAGAGCCAAATGTCCGGTACTGGCAGCGCATGATCAACATTGGTCCTGCGGTAAATCTGCTGCGTTATGATGTGCGGGCTCAGGTGCAGTTTTTAAAGGAAAAGTTGGATTTTGAATATATGCGTATCTGGCAGATTTTTTCGGAGGAAATGCTGATACAGCTTGGCGAGCATAATGTAAAATACAATTTTATGCTGCTGGATCAGGTGTTGGATTTCCTTGTGAATCTGAAAATTAAGCCACATATTGAATTTGGTTTTAAGAAGCACACGTATTTTGAAAAAGTTGACCGCTCAATTTTAAAAATATACAAAGACCATTCACTCATACGATTGATGCAAAATAAAGGATTCCTCGAAGATTTGATTAAACACTGGACGACAAGATACGGCACGGCAGAAGTGGGAACCTGGTATATTGAACTTGAGAAAAATTCAGTCATTCAGGAAGCTGTTTCTCTGGAACAGTATTTTGAAGTATTTGAAACAGTGTACACAATATTTAAAAATTATGCACCGGGCATTCAGATTGGCGGTGCGGGATTTAGTTTAAATGTTATTGGAAAATCCTTTGAGGATATTTTGCGTCAGTGGAAAAAACGGAAATATCAGCCGGATTTTGTTTCGATTTATTCTTATCCATATAATTATCAGAATAAAATCGTGGATGAGCAGCGCAATGAATATGCTTCCAATGAAAGTTATCTCGCAGACGTCATTGATGAGGCTTATGCGCAGATGAAGATGGCAGGCATGACAGATATTCCACTGTTTGTGACGGAATGGAGCTCCACATTGTCAAACCGAAACTGTTTGAATGACAGTTGCTACAAGAGTGCTTACATGGTCAAAAATATGATTGAAAATTATGGCAAAGTACCGGTGCTTGGTTACTGGGTGGCAACGGATATTTTTTCGGAGGGGATTGATTTAAACACATTTCTCTCTGGCGGCTGCGGTCTGATTACGCAAAATGATATTTGCAAACCGGCATATTTTGCGATGGAGTTCATGAATCATCTAGAACCTTATATTATAGGGAAAAACGAAAATGCGATTGTTTCCTCCAGAAAAGATGGCGTCTTTTTTATTTGCTGCCATAATTATAAGCATTTAAATTTCAGGTATTACTCCAGAAATGAAAATGAAATCGAAATCGAGAATCAGCAGCGTTATTTCAGTGATAATGAAAGCTTGCAGATGAGTTTTCGTATCAGACATGTGAACCATGGCAAATATATTGTAAAGATATTTTTTATTGGCCCAACACACGGCAATGTGCAAAATGAGTGGAAGCAGCTTGGATATCTGGAATCGTTGTCAATTTATGAAACGGATTATTTGAAACGCCACTGTCAGCCGGAGTTATCGGTGTTTTATGTGGAAGCTAAGAATAACGAGCTTGTCATAGAAACACATATTGCGGCCCAGGAGATACAGGGGATTGTTGTGGCGGAAGTGTAGATTATAAGAAAGACAAAAATTAAAATCGGAAAATTGTTCTTATTAAAAAATAAAATTATATTATTAAAAAAGAATAAAAATAATGCGTAAAAACATTACTTTTTCTGTTGGAACACCTTTGAAAAAATGATAATCTGGTTGGCAGAGCGCTACGGTGTAAAGTATTTTTGAAGGAGAGGAAAAAGATGAGTAACGCAGCAAAAGAAAAGACAAGCCCAAAACTTGCCGTCTGTTATAGTCTTGGTGAAGTTGGCTGTCAGATGAGCTGGTACATGATTAACAGTTATCTGACATTATTCTACACAGATGTTGTATCTTTATCAGCATTTGCCATTTCATTAATTATGATTATTGCACGAGTTTGGGATGCTATTAATGACCCTATGATGGGTAACATTGCAGACAAAACAAATTCAAGATGGGGTAAATTCAGACCGTATCTGTTTTTTGCACCACCATTTCTTGCAATCTTTAACATTTTAACATTTACAGTATTCCCTGTAACAGGTGTACTTAAAGTGGTACTTTGCCTTGTATGTTATATCGGTGCAGGTATGGCTTATACAGCATGTTCTATTGCTTATCAGGCATTACAGAATGTTTGTGCCATTGATTCCCAGGTGCGTATGAACCTTGCAACAGCGCGTGGTATCGGTTCATCCGTCATCGGTATTATTCTTTCAGCATGTGCTATGCCAATGATTCTTCATTTCAGTGGTGCAGAAGTTGCAAACGCACATGGTTATTTTGTAACAACTGTGATTTTATCACTGATTATGATTCCTGTATTCTGGCTGTGTGGCCTTGGATGTAAAGAAACTTACAGCAAACAGTTACACACAGATGCACCTCACGAAAAGATGAGCTTTGGCAAGAGCCTTAAAGAAATTGTAAAAAATGATCAGCTCCTGATGGTTGTACTTTGTACAGTGCTTGGTACAATTTGTGTATCCGGTCGTATGGGCCTTCTGACATATTATATTATCTATGTTGTTGGTGATTTCACAGTCATTTCACTTGTATTTACAGTCATGACAATCGCCCAGCTTGTTGGTACATTGTTCGTACCATGGGGCACAAAAACATTTGGCAAGAAAAATTACCTTATTGCACTTCAGCTACTGATGTGTGTAGGCTTCGTATTAATGTTTATCAACCCAACAAGTAATCTTGTTTACCTGCTTGGTGTATCCGCAATCTGTGGTCTTTGCAACAGTGTATCTTCTGTGTGCTACGGTCTTGTTTCTGACTCCATCGAATACGGTGACTGGAAACTTGGCAGACGTCAGGAAGGTATCGCAGCTTCTATGTTAAGCTTCGGTGTTAAAGTTGCAACAGCTATCTGTGGTTCCGCAGGTGTTCTGCTTTTATCAGCAGTAGGTTATGTACCAAATGCAGAACAGACAGAAGCCGCAAGAACAGGTATCAACATGGTCGTAAACCTGCTTCCTGCAGTCCTTGGCGTGATTTCCATCATCCCAATGATCTTCTACAAACTGACACCAAAGAAAGTCGCAGAAATCAGAGCAGATTTAGATGCAGGCAAACGCCTTTGTGATAAGAAGAAAGAAAATTAATATAAATAAATTTTGATAAAAGGGCATGAATCAGTATGTTAAAGATGTGTTGATTCGTGCCTTTTTTATAAATAAATATCTGAAAACGATTTGTGAGTTGAAAATACAGGGCTGAGATGATATACTAAACACATATATATCTTTAGGGATATACTGCTAAGAATAGGTTTTGATAGTATATACTTAACAAAATTAGTATAGTAAGCCATTTAAATCAGCATCTTCAAATGCCAAAATGAGGCTTAAATTTAAGGAGGAATCAGTAAGATGAATCAGTATAAACAGGAATTTATAGAATTTATGGTAGATAGTAAAGTACTTAAGTTTGGTGATTTTACATTAAAGAGTGGCAGAAAATCTCCATTTTTTATGAATGCAGGTGCATATGTGACAGGTTCTCAGTTAAAGAAGCTTGGTGAATACTATGCAAAAGCCATCCATGATACATATGGTGATGATTTTGATGTTTTATTCGGACCTGCCTACAAGGGTATCCCACTGAGCGTTGTTACAGCGATTGCTTACAGCGAATTATATGGCAAAGAGATCCGTTACTGCTCAGACAGAAAAGAGGAAAAAGACCACGGTGCAGACAAAGGCAGTTTCCTTGGCAGCAAGCTTCAGGATGGCGACAGAGTTGTGATGATTGAAGACGTAACAACTTCCGGAAAATCCATGGAAGAGACTGTACCAAAGGTACGCGGTGCAGCAGATGTTGAGATTGTTGGTCTGATGGTATCTTTAGACCGCATGGAAGTTGGCAAAGGCGGACAGAAGTGTGCACTGGATGAAGTTAAAGATTTATACGGCTTTGAAACAAGTGCGATTGTAACTATGGCTGAAGTGACAGAATATCTTTACAACCGTCCATACAAAGGTGAAATCATCATTGATGACACATTAAAAGCAGCCATCGATAAATATTATGAACAGTATGGGGTGAAATAGATGAAAAACAGTACAGGTGGAATTTCAGTTCAGGAAAAACTTTATAAAACCATGAGAAATGCCGGCATCGGTAATCTTGTATTTGGCATTTTACTGATTGTGGTTGGCGTAAGCGCAGGCGTGCTTTCAATTGTGACAGGTGGCAAACTGCTTCGAAGCAAATCAAAAATTATTTTTTAAAGAATTGTACCCAACAGATGTTATTATGCCGGGATTTTTACTGTGAGATAAAAAGATTTACAGAAGGAAATCCCGGCTTTTTTCATAGAAGCAACCTAAAATTAAAGTAATAGAAAAATAGAGAGAACAAAAAGAAAGGATTTTACAACATCAGAATGAGTTATAAAGACATTTTAAAAGAAAATAATGACAGTGTCAGTGAACGTTATGCACTGGCGATAGAGCGTATCCGGGAGATACCAAAGGAGCATACAGCAGCAGAAGCATTTCAGGATTACTTTAAAAAGACAGCACAGTTTATTTTGCTTGTGGATGAAGTTGCAGGTTATGTGGATAATGACGCTTATGCAGATTTTCCGGTGGACAAACTTCAAAATTATAATGAAAAATTATATGAAGACGTCATTCCGGCAAATTATGACACAAGCTATGCCAATCCAGCCTATGCCGCAGCACAGTTTGGCAAAGAGATGGGACAGCTTTTATCCTTTCTTTATACAGAGCTTCGCGGCATGATTCCATATGCTCATGAGAGCCGTAAGTTTGATATGACCATCTGCATGGAATTATTTTTAGAGGTTTACAATGCCTTTGAGGATGAAGAACTGCCGACAGCTAAATCCATTAAAGAGATGATTTACTGGTTTGTCAGTGATTACTGTGATGTGACATTGGAGGATATGATTTGTACAGTGTACAATCCGGAGATGGATTTTATCACAGATATTGTGATGCACGCAGATTTTTCAAATGATGCCTATCTGTACCAGTATGGTGAATATATCGGTGAACTTGAACTGGCAGCCGCACATTATCTCAACCATGAAAAATCTCAGGAAGACATTGATGCGATGGCAAAGACGATGGTTGAAGGCTATATCCGTGGATTTAATACACTTGGTATTGACCGCAGTACGAAAAAGACTGTCAATCTGCGATTTAATATCGGTTTTGAACGTATGATGCGCTCAGTGATTTTACAGTTTGAAGGTTATGGCTTAAAACCAGTTATCTGGCGTTCCGGTATGAATGCTGTGTCACGAAAAGGCGGAAAGACAGGTGTTGTATCTACAGGACCAAACCACCAGTATGATTTTGACCATCGTTTTGACCAGGCATTATTCTTAGACAAAGCGTATGTGCAGCGTCGCCTGTCTGTGCTTCAGATTGCCTGCGAAAAATACAAAACGCAGATGGATGCCTATGCAGGCCCTGCACTTGTAGAAGTTTTTGGTGAGCAGCCATTTGAGCCGATACAAAAAGACGAAGCCTTTGCACTGGATGAAAAACAGCAGGAGCTGCGCATCCAGTTAATGACACAGGAATCTTTATTATATAAGAAATATATTGATTTTGCTTCTGTCAGCTTTACGATTATTGCTTATCCGCTGCCTGGCACAGCCCAGTTAAAAGCGCAGTACAATGAAATCTTTGACGGCATTGTGCGCATTAATACATTAAATAATGCTGCTTATCAGGCAGTACAGCAAAAAATCATCCAGACACTGGATGCCTGCGACTACGTGCATGTCCTTGGAAATAACGGCAATAAGACAGACTTAAAAGTGGCATTGTGTGATTTGGAGGATGTCAGCAAACAGACACGTTTTGAAAACTGTACTGCAGACGTTAATATTCCTCTTGGCGAGGTTTTCACATCACCAAAGCTTTGGGGCACAGACGGCATTTTGCATGTAACAAAGGTTTATTTAAATGGTCTTTTATTTAAAAATCTGGAAATCCATTTTAAAGACGGCATGATTACAGAGTATAACTGTGATAACTTTGACAGTGATGAGAAAAATAAAAAATATATCAAAGACAATATTTTAATGAATCATCCGACACTGCCGATGGGCGAATTTGCGATTGGTACGAATACGACTGCCTATGTTTTTGCAGAAAAATACGAAATCAATCAGCTTATGCCGATTCTGATTGCAGAAAAGATGGGACCTCATTTTGCTGTTGGTGATACATGCTATTCCAACAGTGAGGACCGGGCGGTATTTAATCCGGACGGCAGAGAGATTATTGCCAGGGAAAATGATTTTTCACTCAAACGTCACGAACATCCGGAGGAGGCTTATTTTAACTGCCACACAGATATTACGATTCCTTATAATGAGCTTGGACATCTGTGTGCAGTCAGCGTCAATGGGCAGGACGTGGACATTATCAGAAATGGCCGATTTGTGCTTGAAGGCTGTGAGATGCTCAATGAAGCTTTTGAAGCATAAAATATATAATGTTATTAGATAAACTGTTTAAACACCTGCAAATCATTAGTTTGACTTATAATTAACCATAAGATATTATCAAGCAAAGACTATTGACGCAGGACGTAGTGACAGTTACAATAAAAACATAAGAAAATCATTCATTTCGGATATCAAAATATTATAAATTCAGATGTCCGGTAGAAATGTGAAAAATGAAAAACAAAAATTGTATGCCAGATCAGGCAAAGGCATTAAGAGAAATGGAGGATACAAAAGATGAGCGGTAAAGTTGGTATTGTAATGGGCAGCGATTCAGATATGGCAGTGATGAGCAAAGCTGCAGATATTCTTGAGGAGCTTGGTATTGACTACGAGATGACAATTATTTCAGCACATCGTGAACCGGATGTATTTTTTGAATATGCAAAGACAGCAGAAAGTAAAGGGTTCAAAGTGATTATCGCAGGTGCAGGTATGGCAGCACATCTTCCGGGCATGTGCGCAGCGATTTTCCCTATGCCAGTTATCGGTATTCCGATGCATACAACATCCCTTGGCGGCAGAGATTCTCTGTATTCTATCGTACAGATGCCTTCAGGCATTCCTGTAGCAACAGTAGCCATCAACGGTGGTGCCAATGCCGGACTGCTTGCTGCAAAGATTCTTGCAACAAGCGATGAAGCACTGCTTGGCAGATTAAAAGCTTACTCAGAAAAATTGAAAAACCAGGTTGTTGCAAAGGATGCCAAACTTCAGGAGATTGGCTACAAAGCATATATGGAACAGAAAAAATAAGCAACCGATTGGGAGATGGATGCATGAACGATAAAATAATGGACAGATGCGGTTTGTTCGGTCTGTACAACAATGACAATTTTGATACATCCAGAATTGTATATTACGGATTGTTTTCATTGCAGCACAGAGGTGTTGAAGCAGCAGGTATCTGTGTGAATAATGGCACAAAATTCCAGTACAAGAGGGATGCAGGACTTGTCATTGATGTATTTGATGAAACTGCACTTGAAAAATTACAGGGACACATGGGTATTGGCCATGTCCTTCGTTATCCGGGACAGGATGCCGTGGAAAATGCTCAGCCAATTGTCATTCGATATACAAAAGGCCAGATGGCAGTTGCATTAAACGGTAATCTGACAAATGTTGAAGAACTTCGTAAAGAACTTGAACTTCAGGGCGCAGTATTCCAGACAATGGAGGCGGCGGAAGTGATTTCCGTGCTGATTTCAAGATCAAGAAATAAATTTAAGACGATTGAAGACGCGATTGCTGATGTGATGCCAAGATTAAAGGGTGGTTATGCATTGCTTGTCATGACACCGCGCAAAATTATCGGTGTGCGCGATCCACTTGGTATTCGTCCGCTGGCACTTGGTAAAAAGCAGAATTCCTGGTTCTTATCATCTGAAACATGCGCATTTAATGAACTGGACGTTGACTTTGAACGCGAAGTATGTCCAGGCGAGATTGTCATTATTAATAAAGATGGCGTATCAAGTAAGATGACAGAAAATGTACCTGAGAAAGGTGCATTGTGCATGTTTGAATATGTATATCATTCAAGACCGGACAGTGTCCTTGGCGGCATCGAGGTCTTTAAAGCCAGATATAACATGGGTAAAGAGCTTGCAGCCATTGACCCGGTGGATGCAGATGCGGTTGTATGGATTCCGGATTCAGGTCTGGCCGCAGCCAAAGGTTATGCAGAAACAAGACGTTTACCGCTTGCAGATGCATTCCTTAAGAACAGATACTATTGCAACAAACTTGTATTGCCGGATGCAGAAATGTTTGCCAGAGGCATTAATATGAAATTATCTGCGATTAAAAGTCAGGTTGAGGGCAAACGCGTCATTGTAGTGGATGATTCTATGATTAACGGTACAACAGCAGGGATTTTTGTAGCTGCACTCAAGACTGCAGGTGCGAAAGAAGTACATTTACGTATTGCATCGCCGCAGGTAAAATACCTTTGTCTGTATGGTGCATCAACGCCTGACAGAAAAGCACCGTCTGCAGCAAACTGTACGGCAGAAGATATCTGTCAGAAGACCGGTGCAGATTCTGTGGCATTTATGACACTGGAAGCGATGGAACGCGCATGTAAAGGCACTCAGACAGGATTTTGTACAGCTTGCTTTAATGGCGTTTACCCTGTAAAGTAAAATTGTACTTATAATAAAAGTAAAGTTATATGATGTAAGTGTCTGAAAACTAAAGATAAAGACAAAGATACATGAAAACATATGAAACGTATGGAGGAAAAAAGATGGATTACAAAAATTCAGGTGTGGATATCGAAGCTGGTTACAAATCAGTTGAATTAATGAAAGCGCATGTTAAAAAGACAATGAGAGAAGAAGTGCTTGGCGGTCTTGGCGGCTTTTCAGGTGCATTCTCACTTGCAAAGATTAAAGAGATGGAAGAACCTGTTCTTTTATCCGGTACAGACGGATGTGGTACAAAAGTCAAACTTGCATTTATCATGGACAAACATGATACCATCGGTATCGATGCAGTTGCTATGTGTGTCAATGACATTGCCTGTGCAGGCGGTGACCCATTATTTTTCCTTGATTATATTGCCTGTGGCAAGAACTATCCAGAAAAAATCGCAACAATTGTCAGCGGTGTAGCTGAAGGCTGTCTGCAGTCTGACTGTGCACTGATTGGTGGTGAAACAGCAGAACATCCGGGTCTGATGCCTGAAGATGAATATGACCTTGCCGGTTTTGCTGTTGGTGTTGTAGATAAGAAGGATTTAATCACAGGTCAGGATATCAAACCGGGTGATGTACTTATCGGTATGGCATCAAGCGGCGTACACAGCAACGGTTTCTCACTTGTGCGTAAGATTTTTGAAATGACAAAAGAATCTTTAGATACATATTATGATGAACTTGGCACAACACTTGGCGAAGCGCTGATTGCACCGACAAGAATTTATGTCAAAGCCCTCAAATCCTTAAAGTCCGCAGGCGTAAAGGTTAAAGGCTGCAGCCATATCACAGGCGGCGGTTTCTATGAAAACATTCCACGTATGTTGCCGGAAGGCATCACAGCCGTTGTACATAAAGACAGCTATGATGTACCTGCTATTTTCAAACTGATGGCTAAAAAAGGTGATGTTGCAGAAGAAATGATGTATAACACTTATAATATGGGTATCGGTATGATTGTTGCTGTAGACCCTGCAGATGTTGACAAGGCAATGGAAGCTATCAAAGCTGCCGGTGACACACCATATGTGATTGGTGAAGCTAAAGCAGGAGAAAAGGGCGTGGAATTATGCTAAATATTGCAGTGCTTGTTTCAGGCGGCGGTACAAATCTTCAGGCGATTATTGACCGCATCGAGGATGGTACAGTCAAAAATACAGTCATTCGTACAGTCATCTGCAACAATCCAAAGGCAAAAGCCCTTGAGAGAGCAGAGCGTCATGGCATTGAAGCTGTGTGTATTTCACCAAAACAGTACGAAACAAGAGATGATTTTAACAGAGCGCTTTTAAATGCCATTGATGAGCGCGGCATTGATTTAATCGTTCTTGCGGGATTTATGGTTGTTGTTCCGCCGATGATTATTCAAAAATACAGAAACTGTATCATTAATATCCATCCGTCATTGATTCCTTCATTTTGCGGTAAAGGCTATTATGGACTGCATGTCCATGAGGCAGCGCTGAAAAAAGGTGTGAAGGTCAGTGGTGCCACAGTACATTTTGTAGATGAAGGTACAGATACAGGCCCGATTATCATGCAAAAGGCTGTTGAAGTAAAACCGGATGATACACCGGAGGTACTTCAGCGCAGAATCATGGAGGAAGCGGAATGGAAAATTATGCCGGCAGTGATTGATGCGATTGCTGCAGGACGCGTCCATGTCAAAGACGGTAAAGCGTGGATTGAGTAATCCGCTATAAAAACATAACATAAAGGAGAAAATGCGAAGATGAAAGTATTAATCGTTGGAAGCGGCGGCAGAGAACATGCCATTGCCACTGCTGTATTAAGAAGTCCTAAGGTTGAAAAGATTTACTGTGCACCGGGAAATGCCGGTATTGGACAGATTGCAGAGTGTGTTCCAATTGCTGCGATGGAATTTGATAAACTTGTGGCATTTGCTAAAAAAGAAGCGATTGATTTAACAATTATCGGTATGGATGATCCGCTTGTAGGCGGCATCGTAGATGCATTTGAAGCAGAAGGCCTACGTGTATTCGGACCTCGCAAAAACGCAGCGATTCTTGAAGGTTCAAAAGCATTTTCAAAAGACCTTATGAAAAAATACGATATTCCAACAGCAGGCTATGAAACATTTACAAGCCCTGAAGCTGCACTGGAATACCTTGAAACAGCAAAAATGCCAATCGTATTAAAAGCTGACGGTCTGGCACTTGGTAAAGGTGTATTGATTTGTAATACAAGAGAAGAAGCAAAGCAGGGTGTTAAGACACTGATGCTTGATAAACAGTTTGGTTCAGCAGGTGACCGTATTGTTGTTGAGGAATTTATGACAGGCCGCGAGGTTTCTGTACTGTGTTACTGCGATGGCAAGATTGTCAAACCGATGACTTCTGCACAGGATCACAAACGTGCTAAAGATGGCGACCAGGGCTTAAATACAGGTGGTATGGGTACATTTTCACCAAGTCCATACTATGATGAAGCTGTTCAGAAATTCTGTGAGGAAAACGTTTATCAAAAGACAATGGATGCCATGGCAAAAGAAGGCAGACCATTTACAGGTATCATGTTTGTCGGTCTGATGCTGACAGAGGATGGTCCTAAGGTGCTTGAGTACAATGCACGTTTTGGTGATCCGGAAGCACAGGTTGTTCTGCCGCGTATGAAGACAGATATTATTGATGTATTTGAAGCTTGTATTGATGGCCGTCTTGAAGATATCGAACTTGAATTTGAAGATAATGCAGCAGTGTGTGTCATTTTGGCATCTGACGGTTATCCTGAAAAATATGACAAAGGCCTGCCAATCACAGGATTTGAAAATTTTGAAGGTAAAGATGATTATTTCTGCTTCCATGCAGGCACAAAGAAAGCTGAGGATGGTCAGATTGTGACAAATGGTGGCCGTGTCCTTGGTATTACAGCACTTGGCAAGGATTTGTCCGAAGCTCGTAAAAAAGCTTACGGTGCAGTGGACTGGATTTCATTTGCCAACAAATATTACAGACATGATATTGGTAAAGATTTCTAAATAAAATTATGATAAAAATCGAACATATTCAGAAAAATTACAGGAAGAAGAAAGTCCTGGAAAATATCAGTTTCAGTGCAAACTGTGGTGAGTGTGTGGCGATTGTTGGACGAAACGGCTGTGGTAAGACGACACTGATGCAGATTCTTGCAGGTGTCGTGCGGCCGGATGCCGGCGAATTGATTTATTTTGACAGGCATCCGTTAAAGCTGCCGAAGCTATTCAGACAATATTGCGGGTATATTCCTCAGGAAATGCCTCTTATAGAAGAATTAACTGTGAAGGATAATCTGCGTTTATGGGGAGCGGACTGCTCTAAAATGTATGCGCAGATTATCCATTATTTTTCTCTGGAAGATATCATGCATATGAAAGTATCCAAATTGTCCGGCGGTATGAAAAGACGTTTAAGTATTGCCTGTGCATTGGCAAAATGGCCGCCGGTACTTTTGATGGATGAACCAACAACAGCACTGGATTTATACTACAAAGAAAGCATATGGGACTGGATAAAGCAATATAAAGCAATGAATGGCATCGTGGTAATTACGACTCACGATGAAAAAGAAATCATTGAGAGTGACAGATGTCTTGTGATGTATGAGGGTACATTAAGGGAAGTGCCAGAGGAAAAACGGGATATTTCTGTCATTATGGCAATGATGGAGGGAAAGCAGGTATAAAGTTATGGAAAACAAATTTGATCCAATGACAGGGGAACCAATCGCAAAATTTGACCCAATGACAGGGAAACCAATCGCGAGATTTGATCCGATTACAGGACAGCCAATAGGTGCGCCGCAGATGAGTTTTGATCCGATGACGGGGCAACCAATAGGTGCAGCGCCAATGAAGCCTAAGAAAAGTAAGGCAGGCATTATTATTGGATGTATTGCCGCCGGTGTAATTCTTTGTGCCGGGGCAGTGTTTGCCGTCGTTAAAAGTGGTGTATTTTTGAGTCCGCAAAATAAAGTTTTACTGGCAACAGCACGTACATTTGAAGATCAGACACATCTCTTGGAAGACCTTAGTGATGCCGGTGCGCTTTTCCAGGATGATTTTACAGGAAATGCAGAAATTTCTGCGCAGGGTGTGGATGTCGGATTTAAGCTTGCATACAGCGATTCCAAAATCCAGTTAAGTGCGGAGGCATCAGGTGTGCCATCTGCAGAGGCGTCCGCCGTATTGCAAAACAGTGTTGCGGAAATTAATGAAGATGAAGTTAAACTTTATCTGCCATCCATCAGTGACCAGATTTTAACATACAATTATAAAAATGAAAAAAATGGTTTTCTTGCAGATAATTACCCTGACCAGCTAAACAGCATTGATGAAGCACTGACTTCTTTAATGGAAAACAAAGAACAGAATGAGATTAAGGCTGATTTGGTATCGGCATTAATGAAAGAATGGAAAGCGCTGGATTTTGAAAAAGCAGAAAAAGATACATTTACTGTCAATGGCAAAGACATCAAATGTGGTGGCTACGAAGTTGCAGTTACAAGACATACCATTGATAGTTTTGTGGATGCTGTTGAATCTGTCATGACGAAGTATTATGGTAATGAATATCAGATTACAGATGCTTTTGAATCATTTAAAGAAGAATACGATACAATGTCAGATGCAAAGTTTGGCTTTTATATTTATAAGGGCAAACTGGCATGTATCCGAATTACAAATGTGGAATATGATGAAAAGGTCGATATTTGCTTTGAGGGCGGCAAAGTGCGCTGGTCAACAATCAAAGTGAAATATGAAGGTAATGAGGAAGCCAGTTTTGAAATGCTGACAAGCGGCTCCACAGAAACCTACCACCTGACATCTTATGGCAATGAAATTTTCAACATGGATTATGACTATAAAAATGGTGATTATACAATTGCAGACAGATATCAGACATATGAGATTAGCGGCAATCTGGATGTGAGTCGTAAATCAGCCAAGCTGACGGTAGATGACCTGATGACAGACGGAGAATATTTGGGTAATCTGGGTTCTGTCAGTGTTGAACGCGGCGCTTCCTTTGAAACATTAGATGGTGATGCCTTTGATATTGGTGAAGCATCAGAAATGGAAATTTACAGCTTGCTTTATGGTTCAATGTTTGATTGAGATTAGATATGATAAAACAATGGTGGATTTACACATTGCTTGAAATCAAGCGATGTATGAAAATGATAACAAAATCTGTTATCAATATGCTGGTGATTTTATGCATCAGTATCGGTGGTATAGCGGCTATCAGTACATTTTTTATGAAATCTGCAGTGATTGACCCGATGAAAGTGGCTGTGGTAATTCCTGAGGATGAAACGATGACAAAGATGATTGTGCAGTATATTTCAGGCATGGACAGTGTATCTGCGATTTGTCAGTTTAAGTATATGGATGAGGCATCAGCCAAAACAGCATTGGATAAACAGGAAGTAGAGGCGGCAGTTGTACTGCCGCCAAATCTTTATGAGGACATGTATCAGGGTGGCTCGGCTGATGTGACCGTTTATGTTTTAAAATCAGGCAAATTAAATACACAATTATTTAAAGAACTGTTAAATGATGGTGTATCCATGCTAAAGACGGCAGAAGCAGGTGTATTTGCAGCTCAGGAAACAGCCGGAATGTACAGGGCGCAGATGGATGGCTATGAAGTGGCAAATTATATAGCGTATGCCTATATGGAAAAAGCATTGCAGCGCAGCCAGATGTTTGATACAAGTGTGATATCGCCTTTTGGACAGATGAGTATGATGGAATTTTATATTGCTGCGGCGGTTACGATTGTTATGTTATTTGCCGGTCTGAATTTTGGATTTTTATATCAAAAGGAAAGCCGGGCAGTAGCACAGAAATTAAAAATCAATGGCATTGGCTGCGTGCAGCAATCCATTACAAAGATAGCTGTAATGACAATGGCTGTATGGATGATACAGGTATGTGTTTATCTGATTTTTGCAGGAATTACACATTTGCCCTCACATGCTGCGGGCAATGGAAGCGTTTTAAATACCTTAGAGTCAGTGATGGTTTACAGTGGCATCGTGGATGTTGAACCGGGTGTATGTGTGGAAATGCTGTTATCCTCCGTGGCAGTGGCGGTGTGGTTTCATCTGTGCTATGTCATTGCCGGAGATGGCAAACGGGGACAGGGACTGCTTTTGGGACTTAACTGCCTGATGATTTTTTGCGCGGGGATTGTGGTGCCGAAGGCTTATATGCCGGAAATATTCAGGCGTATCAGTGCTTGGATGCCGGTTACATTTCTGCATAAAACAGAGGCTTCCATGATGTTTGACAGTCTTACCGGGATGCAGGTCATTTTATTAATTGGCTGGATATTAATTAGCGGAACAGTAGCAACATGGATTTTGGCTGTGGAAAGGCGTGGTGAATGATGGAAAAATGGTATTGGTACACCATTCATTTAAAAGCCTGGCTGCTGCGGAAAAATTCATGGTATACACTGGCTGTGATGGTGATTTTGTTAGGCTATATCGCCTGCGTGTATATTCCGAAGCATTCAGAGCAGATGCAGGTGATTGGCGTGTATACAGCAAATGACCAGATGGCAGAAGAAATCTTACAGCATTGTATGGAGGATAGTCAGGTATTTCATTTTGTACCGTATGATTCCAAAGTTGAGCTTGAAAAAGATGTGATGTCCGGGAATGTCGCAGGTGGATGCGTATTTGATGAAGCATTTTCAAAACATATCAAGGATGACAATATAAGAAAACAGGTGACATGCCTGACAGCATCCGGCAGTTCAGAAATATTTGCGCTGAAAGAAACGATTTATGCGGCATTTCTGGAAGTGTACAGCCCGACATTTCTGGCGAAACAAAGCATTTATGTGTTTGATGACATTTTAGATGAAGAAGAAAGTGAAGTCACCCAGGCACTGACCCAGAATTTTGAAAAATATAATGCACAGGATGCGCTGTTTCATGTGGTATATGAGGAAGTTAGTCCGGAAAATGACGAAGATGCATATAGCGATACGACTACATATAGCAAAGAAAGTGCATCTATGAATACGCATAAAGATAAATTTGATAATGCAACAGAAAAGAAAGTTGTTTCAGGAATATATCCGCTTCAGGGTGCTGCAGCACTGTTTCTTTTTATCATGGCATGGATGTGTATGGGTAAAAAATTAGAAAAAACTTCCATGGGACTTTTTGGTGTGCTGAATCGTCGGAGTCAGATTGTATATACCACGATGCAGGCACTTGCAGAATTGACGATACCGGCGGTATGCGCATTGATTATCGTGCTGCTTTCGGGGCAAAACAGCAGGGGCGTGCTTTTGGAATGTGCATGGATGCTGATTTTTATATGTATATGCAGTGTATGGACAGCACTTGTGGGACAACTGATACATACTGCGACTGCCTGGTCCGGCTGGGTGCTGACATTGTGTATGGTTCAGGTGATCATTTGTCCGGTATTTTTTAACTTAAGCCAATATATCCCTGCGGTCAGATATTTGAAGTATTTACTGCCAGTGGGATGGTATGTATAGGCATATTTAAATAATTTATGTCAGAATCGTATGATATTGTAAGAATTATATGATAAATAATTAACTATTCGGTGGTTTTGACGTTGACGCATTGGGTGGAAAATTTTATAATAAAAGAAGATAGCTTTGGAGAAGTCTACTTACATTATTATAGTCGAGAATTGCGTGAATTGCGTAGCAATTCGTATACATCAATGAGTGGCAAAATTTACTATTGACACTCATATCATTATATTAAGAAGGGGAAAACAACTATGGCAAAAATTAACTTACAGATGTATTCATTCACAGATGGTACGATGGATGACAGCAGAGAAAATTTAAAAATGGCTGCACAGATGGGATTTGACGGTGTTGAATTATTCGGACCAAACTTTGAAATTCCTGTAGAGGAAATGAAAGAAATCCTCAAAGAGAATAACCTTGAACCGATTTCTTTACATGCACCGATGACAGACATGGTACCAGATTTGATTCCGTATGCAGCAGGTTTAGGCATGAAGTTTATTGGTATTGGTATGCAGGTCATGATGAATGATGATGAAGTTCATGCATTTGCAAAACGTCTGAACGAACTTGGTGAAGAATGCCACAAGAGCGGTCTGATGCTGACATATCACAATCATACACAGGAGTTTGCACCATGTGGTGATGAACGTATCATTGATGTGTTGATCAAAGAAACAAATCCTGACTATGTATCTTTTGAGATGGATGCAGGATGGGTGGCTGCTGCAGGATTTGACCCATTAGATATGATTGCTGCATATCCTGGCAGAATCAAACTGATTCATATCAAAGAAAGCGATAAAGTGATTGGCGCACTGCCTCCGATGGATTTTAGTAAAATTCCTAGAGATGAAAATGGCGCACCGATTTTCTCTGATGAACTCAGAAAAGAGATGGAGGAACAGAAGAAGATTAACTGCCCTGCAGGTAAGGGTCTTGTAGACTGGGCAAAACTTCAGAAAGCAGCAGATGCAGACGGTTGCCAGGCTTATATCGTAGAACGTGAGTACACACCGGCACCATATAAGACACGTCTTGAAGTATTACAGGCTGATGTTGAATACTACAAGAGTGTGATGGCTTAAAATTTATATATAAAGCGTCCGAAGTGGATTGTGTGATTGGATAAATCAACAATTTGGCTTCGGACTTTTTGTATGAAAAAAACGGTGCGACACTGTCGCACCGTTTTGAAGACCTTAGTAGCATTTCACCATTTGAAAGCAAAGACAGACAACTTATTTAAAAAGATATGCTGTTTGATGTTTCATCTCTATGGTGCAGGCTTTACAAGATTTCAGAAATACAGTATATTAAAGAATAAGAGAATTAAACAGGTTAGATAACAAACACTTTTGATTTAGACAGGGGGGCAGGCAAAGTGCATATGAACATCCGGATAGCCTATTGTGAAGATGAGAAAATACAGGCAGAATATGCGAATGATTTAATTAAACAGTGGATGAGTACGCACCAGATAGGTTGTCATGTGGATACATTTGACAGTGCGGAAGCCTTTTTATTTAAGCTGGATGAACAGCAGACTTTGCCGTATGATTTGGTGCTTTTGGATATTGCGATGTCCGGGATGGACGGTTTTTCACTGGCAGAAAAACTGCGGAAGCGGGACAGTCAGGTGCATATCGTCTTTCTGACCTCTGACCCATCAAGAGTATTTGACGGCTATAAATTAAATATCTGGCGTTATATTTTAAAACCGCTGGATAGTGAAAAAATCGCAGAGCTGTTTAATGATTTCATGAAAGAACTGCAAAGCAGCAGTGCCAGAGCCTATGTGTCCTTTGAAATTTCAGGGGAAAATGTCAGAATGGCATTGGAGGACATCGAATATATAGAAGTGTTTGGACATTACACGACATTGTATGGCACGAAAGAAACATATACGCTTAAGGAAAGTTTTTCAGAGGTTTTGAAAAAAATAAATGAAGTGCAGGCAGATACAATGATGAAATGCCACCGAAGCGTTGCTGTAAATCTTGCAAAGGTTGTCAGAATCGGCAGACAATCCTGTACGTTAGAATCCGGCAAAGAACTTCCGGTGTCACGAAGCATGTATGCAAGCCTCAATGCAGCATTTATCCAGATGAACTTGTAAGCTGACTTTGGAAAATTCTTAAAAAAAAGCATTTGAGAGTATCTTGTATACAATGATTTTAAATACATGCTTAAGATAAGCCTATTTTAATTATCAGATAAAGAAACAGATATAAAATTAAATCGGCATATTAATTTTAATATAGAACAGGAAACCATACCATGAAACTAAACACCCCTTTAATTATCGCCGCCGCAGCGATAATAGCAGCCTTGCTGGTGCTGTTTATCGTGTTGGTGCTTCGCAATGTGATGCAGAAGCGTTATGAGCGGGCGATTATTAATTATCAGAACAAACTGCTTTCTCAGGAAATGGAGGAAGTGCGGCATATTTATATGACGATGCGTGGCTGGCGGCACGATTATCACAACCACATGCAGTCGCTGAAAGCCTATCTGGCAAAAAATGAAATTGAAGAAGCGGAAAATTATCTGAATAACCTGGAAAATGACCTGGATGACATTCAGCTTTTATTTGATACAGGCAACGTCAACGTGGATGCGATTTTAAATGCAAAGGTATCGCTGGCTTTAAAAAATCAGATTCAGTGTGATTACAAGGCAATTATTCCAAAAGAAATGACCGTGACAGATATTGATTTGTGCGTGCTTATTGGCAATCTGATTGATAATGCTGTGGAGTCCTGCAGAAATCTGCCGGTGCCAGAGCAGTTTATGCGTCTGTACATCGCACCGATGAAAAAACAGCTTTATATTTCTGTGTGCAATGCCACTAATGAAGTTGTGCGAAAGATTGATGAAGACTATATCTCAAAGAAACGGGGAGATCATGGTCATGGATTAAAGCGTATTAATCTGATTGTTGAAAAATATGACGGTTATATTAACCGAAAGAATGAACCGGGTGTGTTTGTGACGGAGGTTATGCTGCCGTTATGATATGATGATAGAAGACAAGACTAAAATACCTTTTTACGCAGTTCGTGCACGAATATTTACAATTCGTGCACATTTTTTATATATAAATGTAAGTTGTGCTAAGATAGAAACTGTCAAAGATATCTGAATGACTTTATACCAGAATTTTCAGAATGTCACCGGTTTATGTAGCATAAACAAAGTTTGAATCTATGCCTTCTGGCATTATGAAGATAAAATAAGAAAATAAAAAATTCAAAGTTCAGGGTATAAAGCAGTCAGATACAGGAAGGGAGTTTAAAAAAATGGAGAAAAGGAAACACAGTGTGCCAAATAATATCTGGTTTGTTTACAGGGATGTATTTAAGGATGCACCGGGTTATATCGTGGCATTCATCATAGAAGCATTTTTGTATGTACTACTGCCGCTTGGGGCATCCCTTTTAAATGCCTTTGTCATCGGGCAGCTCAGCCAGCAGTTGAATCTCTGGACAATCCTGCTGTCGGTGATTTCAGCATTTATTGTGTATGGTATCATCAATGCAGTTTACAGTTATTATGAAACTGTTGACGGGATGCGCTATATTGACATGCGTATGTGCTATCATATGCAGAAACAAATTGAAAAAATCGTAGCATTGTCACCGCAGCAGGCAGAGTCAGACCGGGTACGTCATATGATGCAGCAGGCGACCATAGCGCTTTCGAGTAACTGGAGCGGCGTTGAGGGTACAATGCGTTATACGGCAATGTTCGTGACTAATATGCTTGGATTGATTGTTTATGCCATCATTGTCGGCGGTTTAAATATCGGATTGTTATTGCTGTTGTTGGGTATCGCAATCATTAATATGCTGCTGTTTCATCTGACAACCAGAAAATATATCAAAATCAAAGATGAAGTGGCAGAATGTGAGCGCACATATCAATATATCAATCGCGTTGTGGATGATGTATCCGGTGGTAAGGATATTCGAATTTTTAAATTAACCAATTGGCTGATTGGCAAATACGATCAGGCAATCCGCAGACAAAGACATCTGGAGGCATCTTACCACAGAGCCTTGTTTGGTGCAGATGTGGCTGAGGTTGTGTTGACAGCAGGCAGAGATTTGGCATGTTATTTATATTTGATTACATTATTGAAGCAGGGACTTACTGTGACAGATTTTGTGTTCTATCTTGGATTGATCGGTGGATTTGCAGGCTGGTTTACAAAAATCAGCAAAGCGATTTCGGAATTGCGTCAAAGAAGTATTCTGGTGGATGATTACAGAGTTTTTCTGGACCTTGAGGATGATTTCTCAAAAGATGGCGAAGTGCCTGAAAATCATTTTGAGTCGATTGATATTGTCTTTGAGCATGTGTCCTTCAGATATGAAGGTGCTAAAACAGATACGCTTCATGACGTTTCTTTTTCCATGAAAGCAGGCAGCCATATGGCTTTGGTGGGCTTAAACGGCGCCGGAAAATCAACGATTGTAAAATTAATCTCAGGCTTATATCTGCCGACTTCAGGGCACGTTTATGTGAATGGCATCGATACGCGGGTATTGAACCGAAGAACCTACATGCAGCATGAAGCGGCGGTTTTTCAGGACCCTATGATTATTTCATACACGATCGCGGAAAATATTGCATTTTCAGAAACACCGGATGAAGCGCGGGTTTGGGAGGCGCTTGAGGCGGCAGGACTCAAAGATAAAATCAGCAGTCTTAAAGAGGGCATCCATACATATCTTGGCAAAGATGTTTCAGAAAATGGTATCTATCTGTCCGGTGGGGAAACGCAAAAGCTTTTGCTTGCAAGAGCACTCTACCGTCATCCGAAATTTATTTTACTGGACGAACCGACAGCAGCGTTGGATGCCTTGGCAGAATCTGAAATTTATGAAATGTACAGTACGATTCTGGAAGGTAAAACAGCCTTGTTTATTTCACATCGTCTGGCATCTACCCGTTTTTGCGACGATATTATTTTGCTTGAAAATGGTCAGATCAAAGAACAGGGCACACACGATGAATTGATGGCGTGCGGTGGCACCTATGCGGCACTGTTTGAAGTGCAGAGCAAATACTATAAGGAGGAGGTTGATGATCATGAATGAAAAAGCACAAAGTATGTCCATCAAAGCGATGTGGCAATTCTGCCGGTTCCAGACAAAAGGCTACGCCATCATTAAATATGCGTTAATTTTCGGTGCGATTTCAGGGGCGATTGTCACCTATGTGAACAGTTTTTTATATGCACAGATTTTAAATACAGTCATGAATGCAGAGTATACAAAGGCATCGCTGCTGGCGGTGGAACTTGTGGTGGCAGTCATGATCATTCAGTTGATTGCAAAGGGCAGCAGACGTATTTTTGAACATTATACCGAGCCGAGTGAGGAAGAAACAAAGAAAAGAACGGCGCGAAAAGCCTTTATCATGGAATATGAGGAAATCGAGAAGAAGGAAACACTGCAAAGCTTCCGGCGTGTGCGTCAGGGGGAAAATGGCCACGGTGGTCTTCAGAATCAGTTGAATCAAATCTATGATTATTTTACAAGCTGTGTGGCAGTCATCTGTGCAGTCATATTTGTAATCGTGTTACTTGTAAAATCTGATTTTTCAAAAGAAAATCTTCTTGTGTTTGTTGTGAGTACCCTTGTACTTATACTGGCTTTTGCCGGGGTGTTGTATGCGGGCAACAAGATTTCAGAACATATGGGAAAACTTAATGTGGAGATGAATCTTAAAAATGAAAAAATCAATGCATTGTCCAGTTATGTGCTCACAACGATTGCTAAAGAACAGTATAATAAAGACATTCAGTTAAATGGTATTCAAAAATATCTGGTGCATAAAACAGATGCTTTTATTGACACCGGGGAAATGTATATAGGGATGGGAAGAAAATTTGGACAACTGGAAGGCATGATGGCTTTCTTCCTACAGCTTCTGGCGGGTATCATTTACAGTTACATTGTATTAAAGGCAGTTTGCGGCAGTGTGTCTGCCGGTGATGTCCTCATGTATGCAGGGGCGATGGTGACAATGATGTCCAGTATACAGAAGATGCTTAAACTACATATGGATATTAATTATTCGGACGTTTACTTAAAAACATATGAAGAATTTATCAATCGTCCGAATATGCACTATGACGGCACACTCCCGATTGAAAAACGCGATGATGGCAGATATCAGCTAGCATTTCACCATGTGTCTTTTAAATATCCAGGCACGGAGGATTATATTATCAGAGATTTAAATCTTGAATTTACCATCGGCGAAAAACTGGCACTTGTGGGGCAAAATGGTGCGGGCAAGACAACATTGATTAAATTGCTGCTGCGTTTGTACGAGCCGACGGAAGGTAAAATTATGTTAAATGGCATTGATATCGGCAAATACGATTATGATGAGTATGTATCTATTTTCTCAGTTGTTTTTCAGGATTATAAATTATATGATTTTCCGCTGGATGAAAATATCGCAGGTTCTGAAAATGTGGACGAGGCCAGAGTTCATGAGGTGCTTGCACAGGTTGGTATGACTGAGCGTGTGGCTAAAATGAAGGATGGCATTCATACTCTTTTGTATCATGAAACCGGTGACGGCGAGGCGTTGTCCGGCGGCGAGGCACAGAAGGTGGCGATTGCAAGAGCCTTATATAAGGATGCACCGTTTATCATTTTAGATGAGCCTGCAGCGGCTTTAGACCCTGTGGCAGAAGCTGAAATCTATGAAAACTTTAATACGATGGTCGGTGACAAGACATCGATTTATATTTCACACCGCATGAGCAGCTGTAAATTCTGCGATAAGATTGTTGTGCTGGAAAAAGGCGAAATCGCAGAGAGCGGCACTCACGAACAACTGATGGCGATGGAGGGGCTGTACTGCAAACTTTATGAAGCACAGGCGCAGTATTATCAATAAGTGCAGCTGCATAAACAATTTGACAAGCCTGCATTATAAATGTATGCTAGAGATAAGAAAAACTGGGTGTTTGTCTTTTTAGCATTATTCTAAATCAACAGGCGGGTGGAGCAATGAACTTATATTTACTGGAAGATGATGAAGCGATTGGCATCGGATTAAAATATTCCCTGGAAAATGAAGGCTATCAGGTGACCTGGTCCAAATCCGTACGGGAAACACTGACAACCCTTGAAACAAAAAATTTTGATTTTTATATATTGGATTTGACATTGCCGGATGGCAGCGGCTACGATGTGTGCAAAAAAATCAAGGCAAAGGGCGATTATCCGGTTATTTTTCTGACGGCCTATGACGATGAGGTTAATGTGGTGATGGGCCTTGAACTTGGCGCTGATGATTATATTTCAAAACCGTTTCGCGTGCGTGAACTGATGGCAAGAATCAAGACGGTGCAGCGCCGGTATACACGAGAAAGTGCCGATGGTTTGTTACATTTAAAGGATTTAACGATTAATACGAATGAGGCCAGAGTGTACAGAAATCATCAGGAAATTGAACTCACAGCGATGGAGTACCGATTATTTCTGACGTTATTAAATAACCGTGGCATTGTGCTTTCAAGAAATAAACTTCTTGAATATATGTGGGATATTGACGGTGATTTTGTCAACGACAATACGCTGACGGTGTATATCAGGCGGCTGCGCAATAAAATCGAGCCGGATCCGGCAAATCCGATATATATAAAAACTGTGCGTGGATTGGGGTATATTATAGACAATGAATAATAAACAATATAAACATTTGTTTTGTACAGGACTGGCGGTGATAATTGCTGGTGCGGTGGTGCTTGGATATATTATTGGTATCGCGGCAGCAATCAGTTGGTGTATGTGCAGTGGAATTTTAGTAGCATTGTTTGTGTATGATGCAAAAAAGCGCTATGAAGATATTGAAAAATTAAATGACTATTTGTCGATGGTGTTATCCGGCAACTACGATTTGGAAATCGCATCAAATGAAGAAGGCGAGTTGTCCATTTTAAAAAATAATATTTATAAGACTACGGTGCTGCTTAA
Organism: uncultured Catenibacillus sp.; assembly: GCA_934339005.1. Taxonomy (GTDB): domain Bacteria; phylum Bacillota; class Clostridia; order Lachnospirales; family Lachnospiraceae; genus CAKRHR01. The sequence goes on from CAKRHR010000001.1 coordinate 43,250, forward strand.
AGAGCAGAATGAGCAGCTGCGTGCTGATAAAATGTATCTGGCAGATGCGCTTGCGGATATTTCACACCAGTTAAAAACACCTTTGACCTCAATGATGGTGATGAATGATTTGTTAGAGACACAGATTACAGATGAAAGACCGAAACAGTTCATTGATATTCAAAAGCAGCAATTAGATAAGATGAACTGGCTGATTCAGAATTTATTAAAGCTTTCCAAACTGGATGCGGGAACTGTGGAGGTCAGAAATGATACGGTTTCAGTTAAAACGGTGATTGAGGACAGCCTCCGTCCGTTTTTGATTCAGATGGAATTAAAAGAAATCAGTCTGGAAAAGCAGGTGGGCGGGATGACATTTCAAGGTGACAGAAACTGGACATCAGAAGCGCTGCAAAATATTATAAAAAATTGTCTGGAGCATATGCAGCCGGGTGGTACACTGGAAATTTCCACGGAGGAAACGACGTTGTATACGGCCATTAAAATCGAAGATGATGGGTGTGGCATCTCAGAAAGTGACCTGCCGCATATTTTTGAACGGTTTTATCACGGAAAGGATGCATCGACAGAGAGTGTAGGTATTGGTCTGGCACTTGCAAAAGCAATTATTGAAAAAGAACGTGGAAAGATATTTGTGACAAGTACTGTAGGTAAAGGGACAACCTTTGAAGTACGGTTTTATAAGGCGATTATATGATAAGTGGAAATTTTTAGTATTGTTTCTAAGTGACAGAAAAGGTGACAAAATTGTCATTTTTCTGTCACTTTGTTGTAAGGTGGCTTTGTTATGATAACTGTACACTAAAAGAAAAACTATTGAATTAGAGAAAGGGAGATTTTATGAATATATTAGAGATTAAGCATCTTTGTAAAGTGTACGGAAAAGGAGAAACACAGGTCAATGCACTGGATGATGTATCATTTAGTGTATCGCAGGGGGAATTTGTAGCAATTGTGGGTCCGTCAGGTTCAGGTAAATCAACATTACTGCATATTCTTGGAGGCGTGGATACAGCCACAAGCGGCAGTGTGATTATTAATGGTACAGATATTGCAGCATTAAACGAATCCTCACTGGCGATTTTCAGACGTCGGCAGATTGGATTGATTTATCAGTTTTATAATCTGATTCCGATTTTAACAGTTGAAGAAAATTTAACGTTGCCATTACTTTTAGATGGCAGGAAACCGGAGCCTGCAAAGGTTCGGGCAATGGTTAATCGTCTTGGCTTTCAGAATCGATTAAAGCATTTGCCCAATCAGCTCTCTGGTGGCCAGCAGCAGCGTGTGTCTATCGGCCGTGCGCTGATGAACAATCCGGCACTTTTACTTGCAGATGAACCAACGGGAAATCTTGACAGTGAAAATAGTCGGGAAATCATTGAACTGCTGCGCAAATTCAATCGTGAACAGAAACAAACCGTTATTATTATCACACATGATGAAAAAATTGCTCTGTCTGCGGATCGCATGATTTCTATAGAAGATGGCCGCGTTGTGAAAGACGAGGTGAATCAGGCATGAATATCATCAGAAAGTTGACATTTCGTCATTTAAAGGCAAATAAAGGCCGAAGTATTGTTACAACGCTTGGTATTATTATTTCTGTGGCAATGATTACTGCTGTTTTTGTCAGTATGGCTTCCTTTCTGGATTTGGAAGGCCGTCAGTCTATTCTTCTGGACGGACAGGGTGAAGTTACAGTCTGGAATGTGCCAAAGGAAGAAGTACCGAAGCTGCGAAACGATGACAGGATTGCCTGTGCCGGTGCAAAAATGGAAAATGATGCAGATGCCGGAAATATGGCATGGAAGATTACATCAAACACAAAAGATAAGCCCGTCACCGGCGATTTGTATATTGGGGATTCTTGGAATCTCTCACAGATGGTAATGTGTGATTATGATGGGCAGCTTCCTAAAAACAGCAGTGAAATTGCTGTTGAAGCAGATTTTATTGAGAAAAATGCTCTGGACTGGAAAGTCGGTGATACAGTGACATTTGCCACCGGGACACGTTATGTTATAGAAGATGGTCAAAAGTATACGGTTTCCGGGAGTTATAATAAAAATGAACAGTTTGAAGAAACTGCCAACCCTTCGTTTACAATTACGGCGATTTTACATGATAATAGACCGACAAGATTTTTTAATATTCTTCGTGGAATGAGTGATAAAGAAATGCCTGATACAGTCACAGTGAGAATTTCTTTAAAAGAAGTTAATCACCATTCTTTAGAAGTTATTAAAGCACTGGCAAATGAATATAATTTCGGTACGTTCGGGTCAGATTACACAAGGAATTCTTCTTATCTGATAAGTAAAGGGGCGATTGATGCATCAAATACAACTGTGACGATGATGCTTCCGATGATTATCATAATGCTTGTATTGATCATGGTCGCTTCAGTGATGTTAATTTACAATGCATTTGGCATGTCGCTGGCAGAACGTGTACGTTATCTGGGCATGCTTGCAAGTGTTGGTGCAACGAAGCGTCAGAAGCGCGGTTCTGTTTATTTTGAAGGCTTTATCCTTGGTATTATTGGTATTCCCGTCGGTATTGCCGCAGGTATTTTAGGTATTGGTATTACATTAAAAATTGTTGGTGATAAGATTATTAACACAGGTATGTTGAATGGTCTGTCGCAGAGTCAGAATTTTCATATGCACACTGTTGTGCCTGGATGGGCAATCATCGGTATTGTGATTGTCAGTGCGATTACGATATTTATTTCTGCGTATATTCCTGCAAGAAAAGCATCTACGATTATGCCGATTGATGCGATTCGCCAGACCAATGAAATCAAAATCCGTGCAAAGAAGCTACGCTCACCAAAATGGATTCGTTTTCTGTTTGGATATGAAGGTGAACTTGCATATAAGAATATGAAGCGTAACGGACGTAAATCCAGAGTCATTACAGTATCGATTATTATATCTGTTGTATTGTTTTTGTGCGTGAATTACTTTACATCATTATTTACACGGTCAAATGATATGGCTGTGATGCCGTATCAGATTGAGGTATATGTTGATGCAGACAGAAAACAGGAAATGACGGATGCCTTAAAGAATATGCCAAATGTTGAGGCTGTTTATTGTGTATCTTATCAGATGTTAAATTACAATGTGAATTCAGACCCGTTAAATGCGGATATTTTCTCAGAAACACATTTGAAGAATACTTATAAAAATTTATTTAGTAGCAGCACATATGTTTTTGTAAAGGCTGTGGATAAAGAAATGTTTAATGAAATCTGTGCCAAAAATCATATCGACAGCAATGCATATTATGGTGATACATACAAAGGCCTTCTTGTAAATAACATCAGTCATCAAGATGGTGGCAGTGACGTATTTAATGACAGTATTATCGGTCAGCATTACTATTGTTATAATGATGGTCAGAAAGAATGTGGTATTGAAATCGGCGCATTGATTCCATGGGATAGCAATGAAAAAATTATGCAGACTTCTGCAATTGGTTATGTGCAGATCCTTGTCCCGGAAGAAATGTTTGATAAAGCGCGTGCTTCTTATAGTGCATCATCATTTTATACAAATCTTGGTGTTGAGACAAATGATCATGCGGAGGTTGGAGAAGCAATCGATACACTCTTTCAGGAAGACGATTTCCAGGCAGGTTTTTGTAATGATATAGTCGTATCTCAGGAAAGTATGCGTACTGTGATTTTTGTTATGAAAGTCTTTATTTATGGATTTATCGTATTGATTTCACTGATTACGATTGCAAATATCATCAATACGATTTCCACAGGTATTGCCCTGCGCCGCAAAGAATTTGCAATGCTGAGATCCGTAGGTATGACACCGGGCGGTTTCAGAAAAATGGTTCGACTGGAAAGCCTGCTTTATGGTATCCGATCTCTTGTGGTTGCGCTGCCATTAAGTGTGGTTATTAATCTGTTAATGAACAGGTCATTGGGTTCAGAAAGTATTCCATATGAATTTGACTGGATGATGTATCTTGCTGCAGTAGTAGTTGTATTTATTCTCATCAGTGTGACAATGCTCTTTTCAGTGTCAAAACTGAAAAAGGATTCGATTGTTGAAACTTTGAAAGAGGAAATTAACTAAAGATTAAAGTTTATGAAATTTGTGTGCCGATTCGCAATGAGGTATGATAAAATAAATGCTGTAAAATAGTACAACGTTTTATACAGATGAAAATTTATCAGTTTAAAGAAAGGCAAAAGGTGATGCTTCAAACGAAACATAGCAGACAGAAGCTTCAGATGAAACGACAGACAGTGTTGTGGAAGAAACACAGAGTAACGAAGAAGCACAGCCTGCGGATGCACTGACATTAGAACAGAAGGTTGGACAGTTATTTATTGTACGTCCGGATGCTTTGGACCCATCACAGGCATCGGCACAGATTGATGATGCCAATTCAACAGGTGTCACAGAACTTACAGAAGCTATGCGTGAGAGTCTTGCACAGTATCCTGTTGGCGGTGTGTGTCAGTTTAGCAAAAATATTGTCAGTCCTGAACAATTTCCTGTAGCTTTTACATATTTAAAAAGAATGTTAATTACTCTAAAGTATTTATTTGCAAAAGTACAGGTATTGTGGGAATTTAGCATCAAGTGTGTAGGGGATTCTGAGGACATGTTGACGTTCGCTTTCAGTGCGAAAAGGAAACATGTCCTCAAAGCCCCGGATGATTGGAATATGTAGATAAAGATAAGTTAATCGCAGTAGTTCGGCAGGCTTCATGGGTTGGGTTCCTTATTGCGTGACAGCAAACGTCACCCCACCCACGAACTCTGCCTAGTTTTTTGACATTTACTTCTTTTTATGCGCTTCACATAAGGAAAGAAAATATTCATGGATACGGGTGTCATCAGACATTTCCGGGTGAAAAGCCAGCCCAATCTGGTTGTGCCATCTGGCGCCAACGGCTTTGCCATCCACGGTGGCAAGAATATCAACGTCATCGTTGGCATCCACGATATACGGTGCGCGGATGAAGGTCATTGGAAATTCTCCGATACCTGCAATATTTTCGTTGGTGATAAAGCTTGCAAGCTGTCTGCCGTAGGCGTTGCGTTTGACAGTGACAGGCAGAGTGCCAAGATGAACAACCGGGTCCTGATCGATTTTTTGTGCCAGTAAAATCAGTCCGGCACAGGTGCCAAGAGTTGGCAGACCCTCCGTAATCATCGCTTTAATTTCATCAAACATATCCAGTTTTTTAAGAAGCTGTCCCTGGACGGTGCTTTCACCGCCGGGGAGAATGAGCCCATCAATACCGTCTAAATCTTTTTTCTGTCTGATTTCTACTGTGTCGTGGCCTGATTTCCAAATCATTTGTTCATGCTCGATAAAGGCACCCTGTACGGCGAGTACACCTATTTTCATGATTTATTTGCCTCTTTCTTCCATAATAATCTGAATTTCATTTTCATTGATACCAACCATCGCTTCACCGAGGTCTTCGGAAAGTTTAGCAATGAGTTTTGCATCCTGATAATTTGTAACAGCTGAAACGATGGCAGCAGCACGTTTGGCAGAATCACCGGATTTGAATATACCTGAACCAACGAATACACCTTCGGCGCCTAACTGCATCATCAATGCAGCATCTGCAGGTGAAAGCACTTCAGATTCATCGATATAATCAATTTCAATTGCTTCAAGAATCTGTGCTTCAACGAAGTGACCGATACGTCATTTTGCCATAACTGGAATGCTGACGGCATCCTGAATTCCTTTAATCATTTTCGGGTCACTCATACGGGAAACACCGCCTGCGGCTCTGATATCTGCAGGAATACGTTCTAGTGCCATGACTGCACATGCACCTGCTGCTTCTGCGATTTTTGCCTGTTCAGGTGTAGTGACATCCATAATGACACCGCCCTTTAACATCTGTGCCAGTCCTTTATTTAATTCATATTGTGATTGTTCCATGATAAAATCCTCCTTGTGATAACTATTTAAAATTTTATATGATAAAAAACTTGTCATTTGTTGGGAATAATCATATAATAAATCTGGTTATAAAAAAATAATCAAATTAAAATAAAATTATATTCCAGATAGAGGTGGTTAAAATACTGGCGTATGTTTTTGAAAATTCCGGTCAGCCGTTGTATGAACAGGTGTATCAATATATAAAAAACGATATTATTACGGGTGTTTTGCAGCCGGATGAAAAATTGCCTTCAAAACGAAGCTTTGCAAATAATCATGGCATCAGTACCATTACGATTCAAAATGCCTATGACCAGTTAATCAGCGAAGGGTATGTATATACGATTCCAAAAAAAGGATATTATGTTGCAGCCATTGACAAAATGCCGCGCATGCCGCAGGTAGGTGAGATTTCTCTGGATATCAAAATGCCGGTGACGCCCATAGCCTATAAAATCGATTTATCCAGTAATAAAATGAACCCGGAGCATTTTCCATTTTCTGTGTGGGCGAAATTGATGCGTGAAACGATTTCAAACAGGAGTAAAGAGTTGATGGAGGTATCCCCAGCAGGCGGAATCTTTGAACTTAGGACAGCGATTGCGGAGCATTTGAAGTCCTTTCGGGGGATGCTTGTTGACCCGAACCAGATTGTGATTGGTGCGGGAACGGAGTATTTATATGGTTTGATTATACAGTTGCTTGGGAACGATAAAGAATACTGTATTGAAAATCCGGGTTATAAAAAGCTTGTGCAGATTTACAGACAATACGGTATTATGTGTCGGTATGCCGATATGGATGACGATGGTATTACGGTGGATGGCCTTTTAAAATCCGGGGCGGCGATTGCACATATCAGCCCGGACCATCATTTTCCGACAGGCATTACGATGCCTGCAAACAGACGCTACGAAGTGCTTGCCTGGGCAAATGAGAAAAAAGAACGCTATATTATTGAAGATGATTATGACAGTGAATTCAGGTTAAACGGCAAACCGATGCCAACATTATTCAGCATTGATGCCTGTGAGAAAGTCATTTATATGAATACATTTTCAAAATCACTGACCCCGACAATCCGTATCAGTTACATGATATTGCCGGTACATCTGGCAAACCAGTTTTACAGCCAACTTTCATTTTATTCCTGTACCGTTTCAAACTTTGAGCAGTACACATTGGCGGAATTTATCCACAGGGGTTATTTTGAAAAACACATCAACCGAATGAGGCTTTATTATACCCGACAGAGAAAAAAACTTATTGATTATATGGGAAAAAGCCGGCTGAAGGATTTGTGCACTATCATCGAAAATGATTCAGGACTGCATTTCCTGATAAAATTGCACACGCAGTTGTCTGATGAGGATGTCAAGGTCAGATTAAATGCAAAAGACATCCAGATTCGGGCTCTGTCCGAATACTTCCTGACCCAAAATGCCAACAAAGCCCATTACTTCATCGTCAACTATTCCAACATAGACACCACCCGGATTCCCGAAATCTGTGAAAGAATTTATGAGAGTTTGGTGGGATAGGCGGCATGTGTATAAACAGGTGGTGGCTTGAATTACAATGTTGGCTGTGATATACTTTTAATGCTTATTTTGCGTTATATAGAATTAGAAAATAAAATAGAATCAAAAAGTAAAATCAAGAAAATAAAATCAGGAGAGTACATATGACAAAAATTCTTTTTATTTGTTTAGGAAATATCTGCCGTTCAACGATGGCGGAATATGTAATGAAGAATCTTGTTCAGAAGGCCGGTGTGGCAGATCAGTTTTATATTGATTCTGCAGGAACGAGTGATGAGGAGCATGGCAACGGAGTTCATCCGGGTACGCGAAAGAAACTTGCCCAGGAGGGGATTTACTGTGGCAATCATCGTGCACGGCAGATGAAGAAAAGCGACTATGATGACTATGATTATCTGATCGGCATGGAAAACAGCAACATGCGCAATATGATGCGCATTTGCGGTGGTGACAGCGAACATAAGATGTATCGCCTGCTGGATTTCTCAAATCGTCACGATGATATTGCAGATCCGTGGTTTACAGGCAATTTTGAAGATACTTACAGAGATGTGGACGAAGGCTGCCGGGCATTTCTTAAATATTTACTTGATTTGTAATCCGATTTATGCATAAACTAAAATCAAAATTTGCTTAGTAAAGCCATCAGTTGTTCAACAATTAAATTAAAAAGATCCGGCAAAGACTGATATGTCAGTATACAGAGGCATATCGGTCTTTCTTTTTTTGTCAAAATCGTAAAATTTAAATGAGAATTTTTGTCTATTATGGAAAAAAATAAAAAACGTAAAACTTATATCTTGCAAAAAAAATGAGGCATGATATAATATATGTAAAGAATAAATCGTGCAAGATATATTATATAAGATATTTTGAGATTGATTATTATAAATATGATTTTTAATGCAAAAATCTGATAAAGCATGATTTGTTTTGGTTTTTATTGTTAAAAATGTTATAATAAATATATGAATGCTCTGAGCGCAGGGCATCGCACAAACGACCGGACAGGGAAGGGAGAAAGAACATTATGGTATGTAAGAATTTTGACCAGATTATCGAAAGAGTTAAAGGCTTTCCATCAGCAAAGAGAATGGCAGTTGCAGCAGCAGGTGACGAACATACACTTGAAGCAGTGATGCATGCAAGAAAAGAAGGTATCGTTGATCCAATTCTTGTAGGTGACAAAGCTATTATTGATGAGATTCTTTCAAAAATGGGCGAAACAGTTGCAGAAGAAAACATTTATGACTATCCAGATTTAAAGGATGCTGCTGAATTTGCTGTAAAGCTTGTCAAAGAAGGCAAAGCTGATTTCCTTATGAAAGGAAAACTTGATACAGCAGTTATTCTTAAAGCCGTTGTAAATAAAGAACATGGTCTTGGCCAAGGAAGAACGATGTCCCATTTCACAATGTTTGAAGTACCTACATATCACAAGATTCTTGTTCCGGTTGATGGCGGTATGGTAACATATCCTACACTTGAACAGAAGAAAGACATTATTGACAACACAGTAGAAACATTAATCTCTATGGGTTATGATTGTCCAAAGGTTGGTGTACTTGCCTGTGTCGAAAAGTTAAATCCTAAGATGCCTGAAACAGTTGAAGCTAACGAACTCAAAGAGATGAACAAACGCGGCGAGATCAAGAACTGTATCGTTGAAGGACCTATCTCTTATGACTGCGCATTAAGCAAAGAAATTGCAGACTTCAAAGGTTTTGAAAGCCCTGTAGCCGGTGATGCAGATATCCTGATCGCACCAAACATCCATGCAGGCAACATCATGGGCAAGATGCTTGCAGTAACATGTAAAGCAAGAATGGCAGGCATGATTGTCGGTGCTAAATGCCCAATCGTTCTGACATCCAGAGGTTCATCTGCAGATGAAAAATATATGTCAATCGTTGTATCTGCAGCAGCTTGTAAATAATTCCCCGAATAGTAAAAACGCGTATCGTTAAAGGAGATTATCTATGGAAAAATTATTAATTATCAATCCGGGTTCCACATCAACTAAAATTGCTGTTTATGATGGTGAAAACCAGTTATTTGTAGAAAGTATTTCTCACAGTGCAGATGTTATTGCAAAATATGATGCACTTGTAGACCAGTTTGACTTCAGAAAAGACCTTGTGCTTGAAGCCATGAAGGAACATAATATTAAACCTGAGGATTTAACAGCGATTGTTGCCAGAGGTGGTCTTTTACCACCTATTGAAGCAGGTGCTTATGAAGTCAATGAAGATATGGTATGGCAGCTTCGCTATGCACCACAGCATGAACATGCATCAAACCTTGGTGCTCTGATAGCTTATGCTATTTCTTCAAAATTAGGCATCAAATCCTACATCTATGATGGTGTGACTGTAGATGAGATGCTTCCTATATTAAAAATCACAGGTCTGCCTGAAATGCAGAGAAAAGGTATGGGTCACAATCTCAACATGCGTGCTGCAGCAATGCGTTATGCAAAAGAAGTTGGCAAAGAATATAAAGATCTGAATCTTATCGTTGTACACATGGGTGGCGGTATATCTGTAAGTCTTCATTCAGATGGAAAAGTGGCAGATATTATCAATGATGAAGAAGGTCCATTCTCACCGGAACGAGCTGGTGGATTGCCTTTATTCGAGGTCATTGACATGATGTCAAGTGGTGAATATGATAAAAAATCAGCTATGAAACTTGTTAAGTCAAAAGCCGGTCTTGTAGCACATCTTGGTACAAATGATACTCGTGATGTTGAAAAGATGATTGATGATGGCGATGAACATGCAGCATTTATTTATGATGCTATGGCAATGAACATCGCAAGAAATATTGCAAAAGAGGCTCCTGTTGTTAAAGGTAAGATCGATCAGATCATCCTGACAGGTGGTATGGCTTATGGTAAGAGCCTTTGTGATTACATTGAGGATCACGTATCATTTATTGCGCCGGTAACAGTTTACGGCGGAGAAAATGAAATGCAGTCTTTGGCACTTGGTGGTCTGCGTGTACTTCGTGGCGAAGAAACTGCAAAAACATTTGTAAAGGTTGTTAAATAGTTTATCTATTTTTCAATATATGTTCAACTATCCCTCCAAAAAAGTTGACCACAGGTAAGGTCGGTGGATACTGCCATCGACCGGCCTTCCTGGACAGATGCTGTGTATCTGCGTCAGGATGGATTTGACAGAGCTTGAATCAGATTGAAAATCAGAAAAAGAAGGTATGGTTAAATGTTTGAACAAATCACAGATTTGATTGGTACAAAAACAAATTTTATATTTGTAGGTGAAGCCGGCAGTGGTAAAAGTGAGATTGCAATTAATTTTGCAAAGTATCTTGCCAGTTTGGGTAACAAGCCGGTGCATTTTTTTGATATGGATATGACAAAACCTCTGTTTCGTTCCAGAGATGTGATCGATGAAGTTGAGCGGATGGAAATTACATTTCATCATGAAGTTCAGTTTATGGATGCGCCGACTCTGGTTGGTGGTGTGGATAATCACATGAGAGATAATAACTGTTATGTTGTGATGGATGTGGGCGGAGATTATATCGGTGCCCGTTCAATCGGTGGTTATGCACCGGGATTAAATAAAAATAATACGAATGTCTATTATGTATTAAATGCGTATCGACCATGGTCAGACAATATCGACCATATTGATTACACATTGGGACAGATTCTTGGTGTGTCCCACATTCAGCTTGGACAGATCCATATGGTCAATAATCCAAATAACGGATTAACGACTACAGCCGAAGAATTTGTTGAAGGCTGTAAGAAGATGTCAGAAATCGTCAGTCCTTATATTGCAGTAGATTTTGCCTGTGTGAAGGAAGATTTGTATGAACAGGTGAAGGATATCTGTGAAGTGCCTTTAATGCCCGTACATTTATATCTGACGTATGAATGGCTTTTAACACCGGACGGTCAGCCGATGCCGGGAAAGGGTTGAAAATAAATTACAAAATTAAACACTGAAGTAAGAAAGTTTGTTCAGTGTTTAAAAATAAATAACTTATCAAGTGCTTATTTGAGAGGAGGATATAATCGAGATGGCAAGAGTTGAGATTATTTCAGAACGCTGCAAAAGCTGCCAGTATTGTATTAAGTTTTGTCCAAAGGGCGTTTTAGCATTAGGCGACAAAGTTAATTCAAAAGGCTATGAGTATGTAGTACCAGTAAACAAGGATGCCTGTATCGCCTGTTGCATGTGCGCACGTATATGCCCGGATGGTGCGATAGAAGTATACAAGTAGGAGGATGAGAGAAAATGGCAAGAACATTGATGAAAGGCTGTGAAGCAATCGCTGAAGCAGCAGTAAGAGCAGGATGTCGTTTCTTTGCAGGATACCCTATCACACCTCAGAACGAGATTCCTGAATATTTTGCGAGAAGACTGCCGGAAGTTGGCGGTAATTTTGTACAGGGTGAAAGTGAAGTTGCTTCTGTAAACATGGTTTATGGTGCAGCTGCGGGCGGTACACGTTCGATGACATCATCATCAAGCCCTGGTATTTCATTAAAGAGTGAAGGTATTTCCTATTGCGCAGCAGCACGTATTCCAATCGTGTATGCGAACATTTCACGAGGCGGCCCTGGTGTAGGTGCTATTCAGCCGGCACAGCAGGATTATTTCCAGGCTACAAAAGCTTCAGGTAACGGTGGTTTCCAGATGCTCGTTTTAGCACCTTCAACTGTTCAGGAAGCTGTAGATATGACTTACAATGCATTTGATTATGCAGACCGCGATATGAACCCTGTTTTAATTCTTGCAGATGGTGTTATCGGTACAATGATGGAGCCTGTTGAATTGCCTCCAATGAAAACAGATGAAGAAATCGCTGCAATCAAAGAAAGTAAAAAGAAATGGGCTTGTATCGGTCATAAATTAGACTATGCAAACCGTTCATGGATTCAGCCAGGCCAGTGGGATACAAAGAAGATGCAGGCATGGAACGAAGCAGCAGCCCAAATGTATGCAACATGGAAACCTGAAGCTGAAGTATACAAAGTAGAAGATGCAGAAGTTGTTATTGCATCTTACGGTATCTCAGCGCGTATCGCTAAATCTGTTGTAGATATTATGCATGCTCAGGGTAAGAAGGTTGGTATGATTCGTGCCATCACAGTAAATCCATTCCCAACTGATGCATTTGATAGTATTAACTACGATGTATGTAAAGCAGTGCTTGATGTTGAAATGTCAATTCCTGCACAGTTTGTTGCCGATGTTGACCGCGGTGTTCATCGTCGCTGTCCAATCGAAACATGCCTGTGCTCAGGTGGTAACATCATGAGCCGCGAAGCTATCATCGAAGCTGTCGATAAAATTTTAGAGAAATAGGAGGGGATAGAACATGGAAAACACAGAAAAGAAAATTTATTCCAGAACAACAACTATCCAGGAAGATAAAGTTTCCGGTTTCTGTCCTGGATGTATGCACAGCACAGTTGTTAAATTAATCGGTGAAGTTCTTGACGAACTGAACGTAGTTGATAAAGCTGTTATGATAACAGGTATCGGCTGCTGTGGTCTGCATATGGATTATATTGCATATGATACAATTACTGCACCTCACGGTCGTGCCTGTGCAGTTGCTACAGGATTAAAGAGAACAAATCCTGATTCACTTTATTTTACATATCAGGGTGATGGTGACTTCGCATCAATCGGTCTTGCAGAATCTGTTTCAGCAGCAAACCGTGGTGAAAACTTTACTGTTATTTTCATCAATAACGGTATTTACGGTATGACAGGCGGTCAGATGGCACCTACAACATTGCTTGGTATGAAAGCTTCTACAGCACCTAAGGGACGTATTGCCAAAGAACATGGTTATCCAATGCATGTATCAGAACTTCTGAACACATTGACAGCACCAGCTTACATTGAACGTACAAGCTGTAATACACCTCAGAACTGCATGAAGACTAAGAATGCTATTAAAAAAGCTTTCAAATATCAGATGGAAGGTAAAGGCTTCTCTATCATCGAAATCGTGACAAGCTGTCCTACAAACTGGGGTCTTGACCCTCTTGATGCACTGACATATATTGAAGAAAAGATGCTGCCGGAATATCCTCTGGGAGTTATCAGAGATATTGACGATAAGTAGAAGGAGGATAAGATTATGGAAACAAATTTACTTGTAGCCGGATTTGGTGGTCAGGGTGTTATGACACTCGGCAAATTCCTTGCTTCTGCAACATGTGATGCGACAGATAAGAATGTAACATTCTTCCCATCTTATGGTGCTGAACAGCGTGGTGGTACAGCTAACTGTTATGTTGTTATTTCAGATGATGCTGTAGGCGCACCTGTAGGTGATGTGATGGATGATCTGATTGTTATGAACGGACCATCTTTAAATAAATTCCTTGGCACATTAAAGCCAGGCGGTACATTGTTTATCAACAGCTCTATTGTTGATGATAATATTCCTAGAGATGATGTTAAAATCGTAGAAGCACCTGTAACAGAGATGGCTCTGGAAATGGGTAACGCTAAGGTTTTGAATGTTATTATGCTTGGTGTTTATGTAGGTTATACAGAGGTTGTTCCTGCAGATGTTGTATGGAGTACAATTGAACATAAACTTGGCAAAAAACCAAAGCTTCTGCCATTAAATAAGCAGGCATTTGAAAAAGGACTTGAAATCGGACGTTCACAGAGATAATGTGCAGGCGATTGCAAACTTTTCTTTAGGTTTAGGCTTATTGATTCTTTCTTTAAGTTGTTATTAGTGGATATAGTGTGAAAATAAATGAAGGACGTTATGTCGAATTTTTCTATGAATTGATGTAACGTCCTTTTTGTATTTATTAATTTTATAAATTTGTTATGTAGGGGATTCTGAGGGGGTGTTAACGTTCGCTTTCAGTGCGAAAAGGAAACACTCCCTCAAAGCCCCGAATGTCTTGAAACATATAGATAGAAAAGATTATTTAACACTCCCATCAATTAAAATAGGAATCAATATTCTCCAACGAATTCTGAATAAATTGCAAAAAAGTCCTCATACTGTTAGACAAATATTTGGTTTTCCTATAGACAAAGTAATATTTTCGGTCAAAATGCACAGAAGACAAATGGATTTCTTTGAGTAATCCGGCATCAATATGCGGTTTTGCGATTGTTTTTGATACAAAAAGTACACCCATACCATTAATACAAGCGTCCAACAGGCATTTATGGATAACACTTTCCATCACAATATTCATCTTATCGCCGATCATATTCTGAAGTTTTTCAACAGCGCGGTGAGAACTGCTGCCTGGTTCACGTACAAGTAACGGTACATTTTTCAATGCAAACGCATTAATATTTGTATCAATCGGATAATCTGCGGCGGCAACGATAATAATTGGATCTGAGGCAATTGGAATACTGATAAAATCATTATGATGGCTAGGTGTATCCATCAGACCGATATCCAGTTTATAATTCAGAAGATCCTGTTCAACCATATGCGCATTTTGAATTTCGATATAAAGCGGGATTTTCGGGTGGATTTCCCTAAAAGCCTTTATCAGTGGTGACATGGCAGAAAATCCAAAGGCAACACTGGCACCGATACGCACCTGTGTATAGCGGTTCTGGTCGCGAAGCACATCCCGGGATTCATTAATCTGCGCGAGAATATTATTTGTGTAAAAAAGCAGTTGTTGGCCGGCATCTGTAATATAAAGCTTCCGGCTCATGCGGTCAAACAGCTTCGTTTCATAATATTTTTCAAGCTCTTTAATCACATTGCTGACCGCCGGCTGTGCCAAATCCAGATTTTCAGCGGCTTTCGTCATACTTTGGGTTTTACATACTTCAGCATATATTTCAAGATGTCTGAGTGTCATATCGATGGACTCCTTCCTAACTATAATTTATTTATGGTTAATATGCCTTACAGACAGTAGGGCATTATTCATCTTATTGCTTATGTACATACATCACAAAATTCTTATGTATATCATAATAACATAATTCTTGAACTATGGCAAAAAAAATATTAGAATAATCAATGCTTTCAGGAGAAAGCTATATATACTATATATAATGAAGTCAGAACCCCAATACACAAAGTTAAATACTTGTCATGAAGACCTGTACAGTATTTTTAACTTTTGAACCTGACCTCATATGAGTAACAAAATTCATTCATGTAAGAGCAGAATGAGAAAGGAGAGATTTATGAAAAATAAGAAGAAAACAGTCAGTATCATTATTTGGCTGTGTCTGGTGGCCCTTTTTATTGTACTGAGTATTGCATTAAACGGTTCATATGAAAAAACAGAAACCGTCAAAGAAGTAATGCGAGATGCGGTACTTCATGGGGATAATCGAATTAGCTTCTTTGGCATCAAGGATGTGAATCCGGCATTTATTTCCGGCGTGATTGTGACAGCGATTATTTTAGTCTTTGCAGCGATTGTCAGAATTTTCGTTATTCCGAAATTCAAAATGGTTCCGGGGAAATTCCAGATGCTTTTAGAACAGTGGGTTGGCTTGTTTGACGGCATGGCAAAAACGAACAGTCCACATCGAAACGGCTTCTTAGGTGCTTACATTTTCGGCGCCGGTGCTTATATCTTTGTGGGAACGATTTTTGAATTATTTGGTCTTCAGGCGGTGACAACAAACGGGACATCAATTTCACTTCCGGCTCCTCTGTCGGATGTTAATGCAGCTATTGCGCTTGGATGTCTGTCCTATTTGATTATTCTTTCCGGCGGTATAGCAGGTAACAAACTTAAAGGTGTCGGTATGACACTGAAAGATTTCTCTTTGCCGATTTCCATGAGCTTCCGTCTTTTCGGTGCTTTGCTGAGTGGACTTCTGGTAACAGAACTTGTTTATTACTATATAAACTTGAGTTTTGTACTTCCGGTTATTGTCGGCGTATTATTCACATTACTGCACGCGTTGATTCAGACATATGTATTAACAATGCTGACAGCGATGTATTTTGGTGAGGTTTCCGAACCACAGCCAAAGAAAGTTAAAAAGGCTAAAAAAACAAAACATGAAAAAATCCAGGCACAGGCCTGAGAACCATTGGAGGAAAAATTTTATGAGAACAACAATTAAAAAATTATCCGCAGCATTAGTTGTAATGCTTGTATTAATTTTTGGATGCGCATTGACATCATATGCAGCAGAACCTTCAGATAACGGTGATGCAGTTGTAACATCACAGACAGCAGATGAATCATCAACAGACAGCACAACAGGCAACAAAGCACTTGCAGCAGCGATTGCTATCGGTCTTGCAGCAGCCGGTGGTGCCGTTGGTATGGGTATTGCAGCCGGTAAAACAGTTGAAGGTGTTTCACGTCAGCCAGAAGCTGAAGGCAAACTTCGTACAACATTGATGCTTTCACTTGTATTTATTGAAACAGCCATTATTTATGCACTGTTGGTAGTTATTTTGATTATATTCGTATTGTAAAGCGGGGTGGACGCAAATGAATATTCCTTTGAATATTGACTGGCAGCAGATTGTTCTGCATTTGATGAACTTTGCGATTCTCGCCGGTGGTCTTTACTTCCTTCTTTATAATCCAGTTAAAAAATTCATGGCAAAACGTGCTGAATATTACGAAAACATGGACAAAGAAGCCAATGAAAAGCTTGAGAGCGCAACCATCAAAGAAGCCGAATATCAGAAACATATGGAAGAACTGGAAGCTGAACTTGATGCAAAACGTAAAGAAGCCGCTAAACAGGCAGATGCGATGATTCAGCAGTCCGTAAATCAGGCAAAAGAGCAGGCTGCAAAGGTTATGAGCGATGCCAAGGCAGCCGCAATGCAGGAACGTACAAAAATTCTGGATGGCGCCGAACAGGAAATCGTTCAGATGGCAATGGATGCAACAGAAAAGATTCTTGCAGACAATGCATACGAGCAGTTCCTGAATGCCGCCGAAAGGAGTACAGAGGATGCCAATTGAACAGATTCAGAAACCTGAACTTGAAGCAACACTGCGCAGTGCAGTTTTGCCTGACGAGTTTCAGAAAAAAAGATTCGTTGATTTTCTTGAAAAGAAATATCAGACTAAAATTAAATTAGTATGCGTCAAAGATATCACTGTTCAGGCCGGTTTTGAACTGCGTGTCGGCACAGATGTTTACAACTGGACCGTCGATGGCAAACTTGAACAGTTAAAAGAACGTCTTGCACATATTCAGCCACCATCACCGGACAAGCTTATTTCTTTGTTAAAAGAAAACTTAAATGAGTGGCAGCCTGAACCAACAGCTCAGGAGGTTGGTACAGTATTAACCGTCGGTGATGGTATCGCCACAATCAGTGGCCTTGAACATGCCGTTTATGGTGAAATCCTTGTATTCCAGGATGGCACAAGAGGCATGGTACAGGATTTAAAACCAGGCGAAATCGGATGTATTTTGTTTGGCGATGATGAAAATATCATGGAAGGTAGCATCGTACACAAGACTGGCAAAGAAGCCGGTATTCCGGTGGGTGATGAATTCCTTGGCCGTATCGTAGATGCCCTTGGTTCTCCAATTGATGGTAAAGGACCGATTAATGCACAGGGATATCGACCAATCGAATCTCCTGCACCAAGCATTGTGGACAGACAGCCTGTAGATAAACCAATGGAAACAGGTATTTTGACAATCGATTCGATGTTTCCAATCGGCCGTGGTCAGCGTGAGTTGATTATCGGTGACAGACAGACTGGTAAGACAGCGATTGCACTGGATACGATTTTGAATCAGAAGGGTAAAAATGTTATCTGTATCTATGTTGCTATTGGACAGAAAGCCAGCTCGGTAGCGCAGCTTGTTGAAACTTTAAGACGTCACGATGCCATGGATTATACAATTGTTGTCAATGCATCTGCAAGTGATCCTGCACCTGTGCAGTACATTGCACCATATGCCGGTACAGCCCTTGGCGAATACTTCATGCATAATGGTAAGGATGTCCTTATTATTTATGATGATTTATCCAAACATGCTGTGGCATATAGAGCATTAAGCCTTTTGCTTGAACGTTCACCTGGACGTGAAGCTTATCCTGGTGATGTATTCTATTTACATTCAAGACTTCTGGAACGTTCAGCACATCTTTCAGATGCTCTTGGTGGCGGCAGTATGACTGCGTTGCCAATCGTTGAAACACAGGCCGGTGATGTATCTGCATACATTCCTACAAATATTATTTCCATCACAGACGGTCAGATTTTCCTTGAAAGTGACCTGTTCTTCTCCGGTCAGCGTCCGGCGGTCAATGTCGGCCTTTCTGTATCCCGTGTTGGTGGTGCAGCACAGACAAAAGCGATGAAGAAAGCCACAGGCTCCATTCGTCTGGATTTGGCACAGTACAGAGAAATGGCTGTGTTTACACAGTTCTCCAGTGACCTGGATGATGTGACAAAACGTAACCTGATTTATGGTCAGGGTCTGATGGAAATGTTAAAACAGAAACAGTATCATCCACTGTCACAGCATCAGCAGGTATGCATCCTTGTGGCTGCACTGGCAAGAAGCTTTGTGGATGTACCAATGAAGAAGATTCCTGAGTGTGTTAAGGGTATGCTTCAATATATAGAAGAAAAAGCACCACACATTTGCAGCGAGATTGACAGAAGTGGTGTGCTCAGTGATGAAAACAGACAGGCGATTCCAAAACTTGCCAAAGAATATGTAGAACGCCAGAATGCATTGTGGAAAAAGTAAGGACGGTGATGAAGCATGGCTAATTTAACAGAAATTCAGAACCGTATACGAAGTGTCAGAGATACTCAGAAAATCACAAATGCCATGTACATGATTGCCTCCACAAAGATGAAAAAGGCAAAGAGTGAACTGGATTTGACAAAACCGTTCTTTGATGCTGTCCACGAAGAGATTAAACGTATTTTCAGGTCTACCAATATTGTTGACAGTAAATATCTTTATCCTGAATCTGCCAGTGAAGTTCTGGACGGTCAGTATGGCTGCTTGGTTATTACAGCGGATAAAGGACTTGCAGGTGCATACAACTTAAATGTCTTAAAAGAGGGCAAAAAGCTGTATGATGATCATAATGATCTGAAGCTGTTTGTGGTTGGTGAATATGGACGTCAGTATTTTAATCAGCACCATGTGCCAATTGCGCAGAGTTTTCTTTATACAGCACAAAATCCGACCGTTGAACGTGCAAGAGAAATTGCGCATGTCCTTTTGGATGAGTACAATAACGGTGGACTTGAGAAAATTTTCATTGTTTATACAGACTTTAAAAATGGTATGGCAACAGAAACGAGAAGTGAACGTATCATTCCTTTCCACCATTCTCATTTTTATTCAACACCTGCGGAAAAAGCGATGGATCAGCCGCTTGAACTGTTGCCATCTCCAGGTGTGATTCTGGATAACATGATTGAAAGTTATATTACTGGTTTTATTTACAGTGCGCTTGTAGATAGTTTCTGTTGTGAGCAGAATGCCCGAATGACAGCGATGAATTCAGCTAACCAGAATGCAGAAAAGATTCTTTCTGAACTGGATGTTGAATATCACCGCCTGCGTCAGGCAGCGATTACACAGGAAATCACAGAAGTATCTGCGGGTGCAAAAGCACAGAAAAAGAAAAAACATAAGGAGGTGTCATAAACCATGAATCATGGTAAGATTATACAGGTTTCAGGTCCCGTTGTGGACGTTGAATTTGAAGCAGGTCATCTGCCAAAAATTCGTGAAGCGTTGACAATTCATGTTGACGGGCAAAAACGTGTCATGGAAGTGGCACAGCATATAGGAAATGATACGGTCAGATGTATTATGCTGTCCGGTAGTGAAGGCCTTGGACGCGGCATGGTTGTTGAGGCAACAGGCAGCGGCATCCAGACGCCGGTTGGTGAATGCACACTTGGCCGTATGTTTAACGTATTAGGTGACCCGATTGATGATGGTGCACCGATTTCAGAAGATGAAAAACACTGGGTAATTCATCGTAAAGCCCCAAGTTTTGAAGAACAGAGTCCAGTTGTAGAAATCCTTGAAACAGGTATCAAGGTTGTCGATTTGCTTGAACCTTATGCCAAAGGTGGTAAAATCGGTCTGTTCGGTGGTGCCGGCGTTGGTAAGACGGTTCTGATTCAGGAATTGATTCACAACGTTGCCATGGAACATGGCGGTTATTCTATCTTCGCAGGTGTTGGTGAACGAAGCCGTGAAGGTAATGACCTTTGGAATGAAATGCATGAGAGCGGTGTTTCCGATAAGACAGCCCTTGTATTTGGTCAGATGAACGAATCTCCTGGTGTGCGTATGCGTGTCGCACTGACAGGTCTTACAATGGCTGAATATTTCCGTGATGAAGAAAATAAAGATGTGCTTTTGTTCATCGATAATATTTTCCGTTTTGTACAGGCCGGTAGTGAGGTATCTGCCCTGCTTGGTCGTATGCCTTCAGCTGTTGGTTATCAGCCGACTCTGGCAAATGAGATGGGTGAACTTCAGGAGCGTATCACTTCTACTAAGAGTGGTTCTGTTACATCTGTACAGGCTGTCTATGTGCCTGCTGATGACCTGACAGACCCTGCACCGGCAACAACATTTGCACATCTGGATGCCACAACTGTACTGAGTCGTAAGATTGTTGAACAGGGTATTTATCCGGCGGTTGACCCACTGGAGTCTACATCCAGAATCCTTGAGCCGGACATTGTCGGTGAGGAACATTACGAAGTTGCCCGTGCTGTACAGGAAATCCTTCAAAGCTACAGTGAACTCCAGGATATCATCGCTATTCTTGGTATGGACGAGCTTGGCGAGGAAGATAAAAAAATCGTTACACGCGCCCGTCGTATTCAGAGATTTTTATCTCAGCCAATGCATGTGGCAGAGAAGTTTACCGGCATGAAGGGTATTTATGTGCCATTGAAAGAAACAATCCGCGGTTTCAAAGCAATTGTTAATGGTGAAATGGATGAATATCCGGAAGCTGCCTTCTATAATGTAGGTACACTTGAGGATGTCATTGAAAAAGCAAAGAAAATCGAGGCAGGTGAAGCCTGATGACAAATACATTTGCATTAAGAGTGCTGGCAGCGCAGCGTCCGTTTTATGAAGGTGAATGTGAATACTTATCTGTACCGGCATTGCTTGGACAGTATGGTGTGCTTGCAAATCACAGCAACTGCGTACTTGCTTTAAAACCCGGAGAAATGCATTATCGTGTACCCGGTGAGGAAGCGGTTTATGCATGGGTTTCTGGCGGCATCATTAAAATCGAAAATAATGAGGTGCTTGTGCTTGTAGATACAGCAGAGCACCCGGAAGAAATCGATGTGAATAAAGCCAAAGCAGAGGAAGCCAGAGCGAAGGAAGAAATTCTTCAAAAACGCAGTATAAGGGAATTCAAAATGGCGCAGGCAACACTTGCCAGAGCGGCAAGTAAATTGAGGGTTAGAAATAATTTCGCTGATATTAACAGACGTAAGTCGCACTAAAACTCAAAAATGGTTTATATTGGAAATTGAATCCTTGAATATTAAAAAAATCCTGTAGAGGGGCAGTTGATGCTTATTTACAGGATTTTTGTATGTACACCGCAGGCAGACTTTGGGGGTGTGATTCCTTATTGCACGAAAGCAAACGTCATCACATCCCCAGAATTCTGCCTGCTCCTCGATAAATTCATATATACACCGTAGACAGGCTTCGAAGGGGCGGTTCCTTATTGCGTGAAAGCAAACGTCATCACGCCCTCAAAGCCCCGGATGTCCTGAAGCACATACCTATAATATTAGAACAAACAAATTATCATTATATAAAGTATTGGATATTTTACCCGTAAAATTAGCAAAAAAGCTTAAAAATATTTATAAAATAAAATCAAGTCGAATATTGCTATATTTACATAAATGAGCTATTATAAAGGGTGTTGTTTATGTGAGGATAATTGGGTTTTGGGTAGATGATTAGAAAAACCTGATATAACTTTCTATACATAGAACACCAGAACAACACTGGACAACATATAAAAGAAAACGTTGTCTGGATACGGATTTCTGGTGTCACAGTAAAATTTCAGGAGGATATTATGCAGCAAAGACAGAACAGTAGTAGATTAAGACAACAAAGCAATTCTGTTCGATCTGACGGCAAAATGCCGCAGCGAAACAAAAAAGGCACTGGTCTGATGGTCATTGCAGGTGTTGTCGTGGCTGCGCTGGTTATTGGCGTAGTGACACATCTTTCAGGTAAAAGTACGGAATCTGATGATGTCAAAACAGGCGTAACATATATTCAGACACTTGAGGCAACTGATGTATCCCAAGTGGAAAATCAAATTAAACAGGTGAAGGCTGCAGAGCGAAAAGCCGCGCTTGAAAGCGGTGAGATTGATGTATGGACATTATTTAACGACTCCGTAATCATGGGTGATTCCCGTGCGGTTGGTTTTTATTATTATGGTTTCCTTGGCACAGACCGTGTTCTTGCGGAAGCCGGTGCAACGATTTTAAAAATTTCAGAATACACACCATCTGCACAGGTGGTCAATCCATCTTCTATCTTTTTGTGCTTTGGATTAAATGATATCAGTATTGGTATCTGGCCGACAGTTGAGGATTATATTGCAGAATATGACAAGCAGATTGCAGATTTGCGTACGGCCATTCCTGGGGCACAGGTTTATGTAGTATCAACAATCCCTGCCACAGACCCGGCATTTAACAAAGCAAGTGTATGGCGAAACATTCCGGAGTGGAACGAAGCATTAAAAACACATTTTGCTGATACTGATGTACACTTCATTGATATTTCAGAAACAGTGGCTGAACATCAGGATTTGTATGATATCGATGGTATTCATATGCAGAAAGCCTTTTATGATTATTGGGCAATAGCAATTATGGCGGGGGTTACGGAAAATGAGTAAAAAAGTTCAAATCATCGGCGTCATCCGAATTCTAATGGTGCTGCTTTTAATTGGATTTATTATTTCCCTGCAGTCAGGGGGCAAGGTCAGTGATGCCGATATCAATGATGTGGCACAGTCAGTCATTGCACAGTTAGATATGTCATCAATGCAGGAAAGTCCGCATCGTAATTTTAAAAAGTTTTATGGATTAAATGCGGCAGATTATGAAGGTGTTGTTTTATATTCACCGGTGACAAATATGGATGCAGAAGAACTCCTGATTGTCAAATTGAAAGATACTTCCCAGGCAGAAGCTGTGGAAACAGCGATTAACAAACGATTAGAAACACAGAAAAACAGTTTTGAAGGTTATGGTATTGAACAGTACGACTTGCTGGAAAAACATGTACTGGATGTGCAGGGCAATTATATCCTGTATGTTGTGCATACGGATGCAGCTAAAGCAGACCAGGCTTTTCGTGACAGTTTATAATGAGGGAGGGAAAGTATAAAAGATGATTTTCAGCAGCGTATTTTTCTTATTTGTATTTTTGCCGGTCACATTGATTTTATATTTCATTGTGCCGTGGAAATTTAAAAATCTGCTTTTACTCCTTGTCAGTTTGATTTTCTATGCATGGGGCGAGCCGATTTATGTATTTTTAATGCTCTTTAGTATTATATTTAATTATTTTGGTGGTTTGCAGATTGACTCATTAAAACAGTCCGGTGATACTAAAAAGCTAAAATTCAGCTTTTTATTTACATTGATTGTCAATCTGGCTATTTTGGGATTTTTCAAGTATTATGGTTTCGTACTTGATTCTCTTAACAGCATTTTACCATTTGATATTCCTTATAAAGAATTAGCTTTGCCTATTGGTATTTCATTTTACACATTCCAGACATTGTCATATATCATTGATGTGTATCGTGGTACTGCAGAAGTTCAGAAAAATTTTGTTTCCTTCGGTACTTATGTAACGATGTTCCCGCAGTTGATTGCCGGCCCAATCGTGCGTTATCAGGATATTGATAAACAGCTGCGCAAGAGAACAATTTCAATGTACAAGTTTGGACAGGGCATGGCGTGGTTCCTTCGAGGCCTTGGCAAGAAGGTACTTTTGGCAAACAATATCGGTATGATGTTTGATTCCATTCATGCAATGGGTGCGGACGAGCGTTCCGTATTGACAGCGTGGCTTGGTTGTCTGGCATATACAATGCAGATTTATTTCGATTTCAGTGGTTATTCAGATATGGCGATTGGTCTTGGTAAGATGTTTGGTTTTGAATTTATGTTAAACTTCAATTATCCATATATTTCCAAGAGCCTGACAGAATTCTGGCGCCGCTGGCATATTTCACTTGGTACATGGTTCAGAGAATATGTGTATATTCCACTTGGTGGTAATCGTGTATCTGCGGCTAAGCATATCCGAAACATTATGGTTGTCTGGATGCTTACAGGTTTGTGGCATGGTGCGGCATGGAACTTTGTGTTCTGGGGATTGTATCATGGTATCGTGCAGTTGATTGAGAAGAAGGTTTTGAATAATGTACTTGAAAAACTGCCGAATTTTGTACAGATTTTGTATACGTTTATTATTGTTATGATTGGATGGGTCATGTTCTTCTGTACATCCCTTAAAGATTTGGGCGTTTATCTTGGCAATATGATTGGTATTGGTGGCCATGGATTTATTGATTCTACAGGACTGTATTATTTATTTACGAATTTGATTCTCATCGTAATTTGTTTTATAGCCTGTGGACCAACAGCATGGAAGAAGATTCAAAAATGTGCGCTCAAAGCAGGAAAAGCGCGTCAGGTTGTGGCAACAGTTGCATACATTGCCATCTTTATCCTGTCACTGGCGTATCTTGTTAATGCAACTTATAATCCATTCCTGTATTTCAGATTTTAGCAGTGACTGTTTACATGCATAGGGAAAAGGAGTAGAGAATACATGGGACTTACACCTGAACAGAAAAAAGCACGGCGCCGTGCTCAAATTAAAGAAAGACGTTTCACGATTTATCGTAGAATTACGTTTATTGTCCTTGGTTTTATCCTGGTCGGCATCCTCTGGTCGCTGATTCAGAAGGACAAGGATTATTCAGAAACAGAAAACCGTATGCTTGCGCAAAAGCCGGAACTGACACTGAGCAGTTTATCAAGCGGCAAGTTTATGACAGATATGGAAAATTATGTCACAGACCAGTTTTTTTTCAGAAATCAGTGGATTAAATTGAAACTGACAGAGGATATGGTGATTGGCAAGCGGGAATCTAATGGTGTATATATAGGCAAGAAACATCATCTATTAGAAATTCAGAATGAACCGGATAAACAGGCGGTAGCGACAACTTCCAAAGCCATTGCAGATTTCTCTGCAAAGCATCAGGATTTAAATCAGGTTATGACACTTGTACCAAATGCCGCATATATCTGCAATCAGCTTCGCCCAATGAATGCGCCGGTTCATGACCAGAGTGAGGATATTTCATTTGTGCAAAATATCGTCGGCACATCCATTAATTTTGTGGACCTGACAGATACGATGAAGCTGCATAAGACAGAAGAAATCTATTACAAGACAGACCACCACTGGACAAGTCTTGGTGCACAGTATGCATTTGAAGCACTTGCGCCTGCATTAAATATTGAGAATCTGTCTACAGATTATACGGCTTATCCTGTGACACACAGCTTTCAGGGCACACTTGCATCAAAGAGTGGTTACACAAGGGCAGAGGATACGATTGATATTTATGTATACAATAACTTACATGTGGATTCTTTGGTCAATTATGTGGATGAGCAGAGAAAGACAGCTTCCATTTATGAAAGTTCAGCTTTAGAGCAAAAGGATAAATATGAAGTGTTCTTTGGTGGCAATCATACACGTATCGATATTGATTCACCGGGTGCACCAAATCGTAGTCTGTTGATTTTTAAAGATTCATATGCGAACTGCTTCGTACAGTTTTTACTGCCATATTATCGTAACATTACGATTATCGACCCGAGATATTACTATGATGATATCGAACATCTTATTTCTGAACGTGGTGTGACAGATATTTTATATCTGTATAATGTCAATACATTTATGTCAGATACATCTTTGGCTGATATTTTAAATGATGCTGGGGTTGAAGACACTGAGACAGCCCCGGATGCTGCACCGGAAGGTACGACAGACGGCACAACAGGAGAAGGCGCTGCTGAAGGTACAACAGATGGTACAACAGGAGATGGCGCTACTGATGGAACGACAGGCGATGGTACGACAAATGATAGTACAGCAGGTGATGGCACATCCGGTGACGGTACTGTATAACCACAGTTCAGATTTTAGCACTTACATCAAAATGATGTTAGGGACAAAAGAAAATATAAGAAAAATGCCTTCAGTGGTTGTCACAGACATACTTTAGTGGTAATGTCAAAGTGTACAGATAAACTGGAGGCGTTTTTTATATAATAGAAAATATTGTTAATATTTCCTGTTATATAAAAGTTCTTTAGAAAGGATTTTTGAGTTTAAAGCAGCTAAAGATGATGGTATAAGATGATTTATATAAGGAGGTCTATGTCATGTATCAGCGATTATTAAAATGTATGGAAACAATTCGTAAAGTAACAGATTTTAAGCCGGAGATAGCATTGGTTCTTGGTTCAGGGCTTGGTGGCTATGCAGAAAAAATGCAGGTAGTTTCAGAAATTGCATATAAAGATATTGAAGGTTTTCCTGTATCAACCGTGGAGGGTCATGACGGACGATTTTTATTTGGTTATGTGGCTGATGTGCCGGTTGTGCTGATGAAGGGCAGAGTGCACTACTATGAAGGCTACGATATCACAGAAGTGGTGATGCCTATCCGTCTGATGGGGATGCTTGGGGCAAAGACGCTGATTTTGACCAATGCGGCTGGCGGTATTAATACAGATTACAGACCGGGAGATTTGATGCTGATTACAGACCATATTTCATCCCTCATGCCAAATCCTTTAAGAGGCGCAAATATAGCCGAACTGGGTGTTCGTTTTCCGGATATGAGCTGTGTGTATGATAAGAACTTATGTGATACAGCAAGAATGGCAGCAAAGACATTAGGGTTGGATTTAAAAGAAGGTGTATATTTACAGACACCGGGACCAAGCTATGAAACTCCGACAGAAATTAAGATGTATCGTGGCTGGGGCGCAGATGCTGTTGGTATGAGTACTGTGTGCGAGGCGATTGCTGCAAGACATATGGGTATGAATATTTGTGGTATTTCCTGTATCACGAATATGGCAGCAGGAATTTTAAATCAGCCGTTAAATCATGAGGAAGTCCAGAAAAACGCAAACCGTGTCAAAACAGACTTTGAACAGTTAGTCACAGAAATAATAGCCAGTGTTGGAAAACAAAATTAGAACTGTTAAGACCTAAACTATTTAGACACCCTTTCTGTCACCAAAAAGTACAGAAAGGGTATTTTTGATTTATATTGTGCAAAAAATTGAAAAAATTTGATGTCGAATCTTGATATATTTTGACAAATGATTTATCATAATAAAGTAATTTTTAATGTAGTCAAAAGATAGTAAGTATATAAATGAAAGAATGTACAATCTAAATTTACGTTTAAAGAACATAATCTATAAGGGGTGATACTTACATGGTTTTTTCCAGTCTGTTTTTTGTTTATTTTTTTCTTGCGTTGAATTTACTTATTTACACACGCGTGCATAAGATGTCAACACGTAACTGGATAATGTTGATATTTTCACTTGTTTTCTATGCCTGGGGTGGGCCTAGGTATTTAGTTTTACTTGTATTTATGACCTTTGTCAGTTGGATCATGGCACTTCTTATTGAAAAAAACAGCGAACAGAAAAAACTTCTTTTAATCATTGCATGTGTGATTGAGCTTGGCTTGCTTGCTATTTTTAAATATACCGGATTTTTCCTTGGCGGTCTGCATGCAATTACCGGTTTTCCGAAAGTTGTACCCGAAATTGCTTTACCGATTGGCATTTCATTTTACACATTCCAGTTGCTGTCCTATGTGATTGATGTGTATCGTGGTGAAGTGCATGCACAGAAAAAATTCTGGCTGCTTTTGTTATACGCAAGTCTTTTTCATCAGTGTATTGCTGGACCAATTGTCCGTTATCAGGACGTTGCAGAGGAAATTAAGTACAGAAAAATGACACTCAAAGAGTTTAGCAAAGGTATTAAACGTTTTTGCACTGGTCTGGCAAAGAAAGCGATTCTTGCCAATGGTTGTGCGGCGATTGCGGATACGTTTTTGCTGACTTCGGATACAGGGGCACTTGCCCAGGTACCTGCCGTAGGTCTGTGGCTTGGGGCACTGGCATTTATGCTGGAGATTTATCTTGATTTTTCTGCCTATTCAGATATGGCGATTGGTATGGGGCTGATGATAGGCTTCCATTATAAAGAAAACTTTGATTATCCGTATATGTCGGCATCTATCACAGATTTCTGGCGTCGTTGGCATATTTCACTTGGTTCTTTCTTCAGGGATTACGTGTATATTCCGCTGGGCGGCAATCGTAAAGGCATGAAGCGTATGATAATCAATATGTTTGTTGTCTGGTTTTTGACAGGTATGTGGCATGGTGCAAGCTGGAATTATATTTTCTGGGGACTGTACTTTTTTGTATTTCTTGTCATTGAGAAAAAGTGGTTGCTAAAGAAATTTGAAATATTACCATCTATCGTATCTCATCTATATGCTTTGATCGTACTTTACTTTGGATGGATATTATTTAAGTTTGAAAACTTCTCAGCTTTAGGTCTGGCACTCAAGGGAATGTTTGGATTAAACGGCAACGGCTGGTCAGATATGCAGGTTGGTTTAAGTTTTAAAAATAATATTTTCTTCCTTATTTTTGCAATCATTGCTTCAACACCATTGTTGAAAAAAATACATAAAAAAGTTGTTGACTGGTACAGAAAAAACAAAAAGATGCCATATGTGGTTTATGCATATGAGATTATCAGTCCGATTGTTTTGCTTATTTTATCAACTATGGCATTGGTTGGAAACAGTTATAATCCATTTTTGTATTTTCAGTTTTGACGTAAGCGCCAAATGGTTCAATTATGTCTGCGAAAATAAGTGAGTGATACATTTACTTTTGACACTCATATCTTATTATAATTTATAAAAAATACAATGATAAAATGTCAGGTGTAAAGTCAAACACCTTATCGTGCAAGCACGAACGAAATTTTGAACTTTAGCCTTTGACATCACGATAATTTTGGTGGAGATGTACATCATGAAAATAAAAAATAATCTGACAAAGGATGAAAAAATAAAAATTAAGAAGAAGTATCTCATCACAAAAAAGCGTGTTTTTCTGACAGTCCTGTTTGCCATTGGTTTCATAGGCCTGCTCATACCGCTCAGACCCAAAACATCTGTGCTTGAGAAACGTGAACTGGAGAAATTTCCAAAGTTTACATTGAGTTCTTTTTGGGATGGCAGTTATTTTTCTGCAATCTCGACATGGTATGCAGATACATTTCCTTTCAGGGAACAGCTTTTGAGTGCAAATTCAGCGTTTAAAAATCTCTATGGTGTTCAGGGTGAGCAGATTGTCATGAATACAGAGCAGACTGCTGATGAGATTCCAACAGGCAGTCTGGTGCTTCCGGAAACATCTGAGGGAGAGTCACAGGAAACTGAAACAGAAACCGAAGTCGAAACGGAAGAGGAAACTTATGAAGACGGTGCGATTCATGATGTGCCGGAAATGTCGGGCAATGTTTATGTAACCGGAGATACGGCTTTCAGTGTGTTCTATTTTGACCTTGATGGTTCTAATGCCTATATCCAGATGATGAATAAGGCGCAGAAGCGATTGGAAGGTATCGCAGATGTTTATGATATTTTAGTGCCGACAAGTCTTGGTATTTGTCTGGATGAGGATGCACAGAAAGAAATCGGTGCGAGTCTGCAAAGTGATGCCATGGATTATGTGGTTTCAAGCATCAATTCAATTAACGATAAAGTAAAAACAGTGAATACATTTGATACATTGAAAAAACATAACAGTGAGTACATCTATTTCCGGACAGATCATCACTGGACTGCGCTTGGTGCTTACTACGCATACCAGGATTTCTGCAAGGTTAAGGGGATTGAGGCAGAAACAATAAATTCTTTTGAAACTATGGAATTTCCCGGCTTTGTCGGCAGCTTTTATGCAAGCAGCAATCAGGTGGCTTCTCTTAAAGAAAATCCGGACACAGTGACTGCATATATTCCAAAGGATACAAATGATATGTTTTTCTATGACAGTAGTCTGCAAAAAATTAATTGGAAAATTATCAATGATGTGTCTGAATATGCAGAAAATTCTAAATATGCAACATTTATTGCCGGAGATGAGATATATGCTCAGATTGATAATCCGGTGTTGGATGATGGTTCATCCTGTGTTGTCATTAAAGAGTCTTTTGGTGATGCATTTATTCCGTTCCTTGTAGACCATTATCAGCATATTTATATTGTCGATTACAGATATTTTTATAAATATCCTGAATATAACAACAGTGTTTACGAACTTGTGAAGGATAAAAACGTGCAGGATGTTATTTTTATCAATAATGTGTCTGCAATGACTACAGAAAAAAGTGCAGCTCTGATGAGTGAGCTGTTTGATTAGAACTTGGTTAAAATTTGCTTAAAATTCAGTTGAAGCCGATATGGTGGTTTGAAAAAACTACCGTATCGGCTTTTTTGCTTTTATACAAAAATTGGAAAAGCAGTTGAATTCAATATATAACGGTGTTATAATCAAAAAAGAATTAGTTTGGACTAACAACAAGAAGTTATAACTAATTAAAAGCTATGTAAATTGTGAATAACAAAAGTAAGGAAGGGAATGTTATGTCAGAAAAAGAAATAAAATTTTTGGAAATCGTTGATTTGAAGAAAGGCTTTGGCAGCGGTGAAACAAGACAGGAGGTTCTTCGCGGCATGAATTTTTCTGTGGATAAAGGTGAGTTTTGCGTATTGCTTGGACCATCCGGCTCAGGTAAATCAACACTGTTAAATATTATTGGCGGTATCGACAATGCTGATTCTGGCTATATTTCCATTGATGGCGATAAGCTTGAGGAACTCGGCGAAAAGAAGCTGACCCTTTATCGCAGAAAACATCTTGGATATGTTTTCCAGATGTACAATTTGATCAGCAATTTAAATGTCAAAGAAAATATCGAGGTTGGTGCGTATCTGTCAGATAATCCTCTGGAAATTGATGATTTGCTACATACGTTAGGTCTGTATGAACACCGCTATAAATTGCCAAACCAGCTTTCCGGCGGTCAGCAGCAGCGCGTATCTATTGGCCGTGCTATTGTAAAAAATCCGGATATTTTGCTGTGCGATGAGCCAACAGGTGCTCTGGATTACAAAACTTCCAAGGAAATCTTAAAACTCATTGAAGATATTAATGTGAAATATGGCAACACGATTATCATGGTGACACATAATGAAGCCATCAAAAATATGGCAGACCATATTATCAAGCTGCGTGATGGTGAGATTCGTCTGAACGAAAAGAATCCAAATAAGATTTCTGCAACAGATTTGGAATGGTAGGGGGCGGAATTGATGAAGAAGAAAAAAATCAAAAAACCGTTAATCAAACGCATTCCAAAAGAACTGGCAGGCGAGTGGAAAAAATATCTCGTTGTGGGATTATTCCTGATATTGATGATTGGCGCTGTTTCGGGTATGTATGTTGCCAATGAAAGTATGATGACATCTATCGAAAAGGGAAAGACGACATACAAGCTGGAAAATGGTCATTTTGAACTTAATGAAAAAGCCGATGCCGATGTCATAAAAGCTATCGAAGAAGGCAAAACGGATGATGTTGATAAGTTTTATCCGGATGACGATGACGTTCAGTCTGTTACTGCCTCAATCTACGAAAATTTCTATCGAAATGAAGATGAAGACTATAATAATGATGATGTTGTGGATGGAACGATTCGTATTTTTTCCAAAACTGAGGAAATCAACGAGGCCAGTATTAATGAAGGCCGTTTGCCTGAAAATGAAAATGAAATTGCCATTGACCGTATGCATGCAGATAATGTCGGTGTGAAAGTCGGCGATACGATTATGGTCAGCGGAGAAAAATTTGAGATTGTTGGTTTGATTGCCTATGTCAACTACGCGACATTGCATGAAAAATCAACAGATATGATGTTTGATGCTTTAAAATTTGATGTTGCCATGGTGACGCAGGAGGGCTTTGACCGCTGCCACAAATCCATTCATTATACATATGCCTGGAAGTATGACAAAGCACCTGCAGATGACATTGAGGAAAAACAGTTATCTGACAACTTCTTAAAAATCGTATTTACGCAGGCTGTGATGAATGGCTACAGTGTTGAGGAATATCTTCCGGCTTATGCTAATTCAGCGATTCATTTTGCTACAGATGATATGGGATCTGACGAATCTATGGGCGGTGTACTCTTGGATATCCTGATTGTGATTATTGCATTTAT
The DNA here is from genome assembly GCA_934339005.1 of uncultured Catenibacillus sp. Taxonomy (GTDB): domain Bacteria; phylum Bacillota; class Clostridia; order Lachnospirales; family Lachnospiraceae; genus CAKRHR01. The sequence goes on from CAKRHR010000001.1 coordinate 76,173, forward strand.
TTTTGCCATTACGATCAGTAATACGATGGTGAAGGAATCCCAGGCCATTGGTACACTGCGTGCCATGGGCTACACAAGAGGTGAACTTGCCAGACATTATCTGGCGATGCCTGTTATTGTGACAGTCATCGCGGCTTTGATTGGTAACCTGCTTGGTTATACAGTATTTAAAAATGTCGTTGTCAGCATGTATTATAACAGCTACAGTCTGCCAAATTACGAAACCATCTGGAATGCGACAGCGTTTGTCAAAACCACGGTTGTTCCTTTGATTTTAATGTTTGTCATTAATCTGATTGTCATTATCAGAATGTTGCATCATACACCGCTGCAGTTTTTACGTCATGACCTGAAGAAAAAACAGCGCAAGAAAACGATTCGCCTGCCGAAATGGTCATTTTTTGCCCGCTTCCGCATGCGTATCATGTTTCAGAACGTAGCAAATTATATCGTATTGTTTGTGGGTATTTTATTTATTATGGTTATGCTTGCAATGGCAGTCGGCATGCCAAGTACACTGGATTACTACAAGCAAAAAGCACCTGAAATGATGCTCGCAAAATATCAGTATGTGTTAAAATCCTATAAAGACAGCAATGGCGATGTAATTAAAACAGACACAAAGGATGCGGAAGTTTTCAGTATGAAATCATTGCTTCGAAAGAGTGATGCGTTGGATGAGGAAATTTCAGTCTATGGCATAGCTGATGACAGTCAGTATATTCAGATTGATGATTTGAAGTCCTTAAATGAGGATGAGATTTATATTTCTGCACCCCTCTGCGAAAAATATGACTATGCTGTTGGCGACACGATAACGCTTGATGAAAAATACGAGCATAAACAGTATGATTTAAAGATTGCCGGTATTTATGATGACTGTGCAAGTCTGGCAGTGTTTATGCCGGTGGATAATTACAGAACACTTTTTAACCTGGATGAGGAAGCCTTCACCGGTTATCTGTCAGATACAGAGGTTACGGATATTGATGAAGAACTGATAGCCTCAGTCATTACAGTACGCGATATTACTAAAATGAGTGACCAGTTAGACCATTCAATGGGCTCATACATGACCTATTTCCAGGTAGTGTGCATACTTTTGTCCGCAGTCATGATTTATCTACTGACAAAGATTATCATCGAGAAAAATGAAAATGCTATTTCCATGACAAAGATTCTCGGTTACACCAACGGTGAAATTGCAAGATTATACCTTGTTTCAACGACCATTATTGTTATTATCGCAGATGCCATCAGCGTGATACTTGGTACACTGATCATGAAATTTGCATGGAAGATGATGCTTGCAACCTTCAGTGGTTGGTTTGCATTTGAAATGCAGCCAATCGGTTATGTGAAGATGTTTGTATTCGTTTTGATTGGTTATATGATAGTCATGTTCTTTGATTTCAGGCGCATCCGAAAAGTTCCGATGGACCAGGCGTTAAAGAATGTGGAATAAAATGAAATAAAAATGATATTTATCAGGGGCAGTGTAATGCCCCTGATTTTGTATATAGAAATTTTAATGCCATGAAAGCTGGATAAGGCGTATTTCCAAAGACTGCAGAGTTCGCGTCAGATAAAAACAGTTTGAAAAATTTTCAGACTGGCTTGAGGTAAAAGGCACGGAAACGGAATGAATAAAATTAATACTATCCTGTTGTTCTAAAGAAATAAAACCGGAGTTTTCCCATGCATCATAAATACTGCCGTGGTCGTGATTAATCACCGTTTCGCGTATATAAAATTCCGTTGCAAAATCACAAAACAGAGGAATGGTTATTTCCATATCAGAAGCGCCATTAAATGCGGTATAACGGTTTTGATAAGTAATATCAAAAGTATTTTTTTCAGCGGTTTTGTTATGATAATGGATATAGTGATAAAGTATAATCTGAAAACTGTTTTCTGTTCTTGCGATAAAGTAATGATTGCCGGAGGCCACATACAATGAACCAAGCTGGCGCAATAACTGATACATATAATAAATAGGTTTTTTCATATCCTGAAGTGTAAAAAGTCCAATACCTCCAGGGAAAAAAGGTGTACTTGTCGGGGTACCGCCCATCAAATCAGAAAGGCTGTAAGTACAAAATTCCACAGGAATATCTTTGGCATCCAAAATATTTTTTAAAGCATAAACAGCACGATAAAGGGTATCGTTTAAATAGTTGTAACCCACATAAAAATCCCAGGACATAAGAAGCACTGGTATGGAAACAGAATAATGCTTTTTTAAAAGGTGTATAAAATTTGTCAGATATTCGCTGAGTTCATCTGGATTTTCTGAAAAAATCTGCTGCGTATCTGCCAATTCAAATCCATGGGAAAAAGTCACAGGATGGTGATTCAGACAGATGAAGTCTGGAAATGTGTTCGTAAGCTGACACTGGTCCAGAAAATGAAAAAGTTCGTTATCAGGCAGTTCAAAGTTTGAAAGAAAATAAGGCGAACCAATCCGGATTGAAGGATTACATGCACGCAGAATACGATATGTTGTCTGATAGAAGTCTACTAATTCATCAAATGAACGATAATATTTCCAGGATGGATTGTTAAGATAAATGCCAACACCAATGCGCCAAAAAGAAACATAGTCCTTACCATAGCGAAATTCACAGTGAGCAATAAAGGATGACAGGAAAAACTGCCATTTTGAAATATCTTCGATGGTAGATACTTTGCCTTTGGTAATCAGTAATGTTGGTGGATTATCAATGATTATATGTGGAAATATACCAAGATGATACAAAAAATCAAGCACATTATCCACATCAGCATAATTCATATGACTGATACCATCAGAATCCTCATAATAAATATGCATTTCATCAGATAATAAAGTCTGGATATGAACATATGTAAAATGAAAATCATGATGCGCTTCTTTTAACTGACGCTGATATTGTTCATAAAGAAGAAAACGTGCATCACTTAAAAAAAGCGTATGCAAATAATGATGTTTCCAACGGGTGCCTGCAGTGGATAACTGAACAGGTGCAGCAATAGTTTTTTTAGTCTGTTTTTGAAATTCCGGTATATGAAAGGTACCGGATGCGGCATATTTTTGAAATAAAGCCTGCCTTGTGTCAAGGGTACTTCCTGTATTTAATCCGGACTGGGGTGAAGTATTGTGCTGTTTGCGATAGACCCCAGGCAGCATATGCATGGTATTTTGAAAAATATGCGCCATAGACCTTGCATTTGCAAAACCACAGACTTCAGCAATATATTCCAGGGATTCAGAGGTCGTCTGCAACATAAAAACGGCATGGGAAAGACGAACCTGCTGGATATATTCAAAGGGGCTTATATGAAGCAGATCCCTGAATAATTTTGAAAGATATTGTGGTGTAATAAAAAATGCAGCCGCCAGAGTATCCATTGTCAGATGTTTTGTGTAGTGGAGGTTAATATATCGACAGATATCTACAATTCTCTGATGCTTGTCCGAAGATGACAGTTCTGATTTTTTTTGATTTTCCACAGAAAAATATTCAATTAAATGACTCATTATTTGAATAGATAAAGCTTCACAAAGCATTGTCGAAGCATCTGTTGCCTTAAAAAAGCATAGTGCGTAGCGGGATAAATATTGCTTAAGCTGAAAAATATGGATGGTGTCTGAGATTTTTAACATAAAGTATTCAGAAAATAATTCTGAAATACATGCTTTAAAACGGTTTTCAAAAACAGAAAAGCAAAATGCTTCATAAGCAGAAACAGGTTCAATGGTGTATAAAGAAAACTTGTTTAATAAAAAAAGCTCATCACTGTTTATTCTATATGTTTGAAACTGTTTGGTAGAGGCTTCATAAATACGCAGTGTCAGTGTGCCTGATGAAACCCAGAAAATCTGAGTATTTTCAGATACAGACAGGACAGGCTGCGGTTGATTAAAAAAAGAAAGCTCTATGGGATAAGGATAAGTTTTCATTTTAACATCCTCCTTGTGTGTAAAAAAAATAAAATAAATACAGCTAAATCATAAACTAAAAAATGAAAAATAACAATAACATTATTTAAAAACATAAAATATAAAAGACAGAAAAATATATTTGCACATTATCATCAACAAAGTATTGTAATATAATACGGACAAGATAAAAAACAAGGGGGAAAATCCTATGAAAACAAAACGAATCATAGCACTGTTAGCTGCAATGCTGATGGGGATATCTGTCGTCGGCTGTGGAAACAAAACAGCAGATTCCAATTCTGCAGATATAAATAATCAGGGAAGCAATGACAGTCAGGCCGAAGATGTTGGTGCTATTAATTTTGACGAAGATCCATACGAAGTGGCAATTCAGGTTGTTATTCTTCCAGGACAGACAGTGGAAGATGAAGCAGAAATTGAAGCTGCGATTAACGAAATTACTCTGCCGGCAATTAACTGTACAGTAGATATTCAATATGTATGGATTAGTGAAATTGTCAATACAACAAGTCTTGGTGTGGCCAGTGATGAAAAAATGGATATTTTGCATGTGGCAACATTAAATAAATTATCTACATTGGTAGGCTCTGAAATTCTGTATGATATGAATGAAGGCAATCTTTTGCAGAACAGAGGTCAGCAGTTGATTGAAACTTTCGGTGATTATATTGATGCAGGTAACGTAAACGGCCAGCAGCTTGCTGTACCTGCACTGATATATATGGCTCAGCAGTGTGCGTTTTATTATAATAAAACATTGACAGATTCACTGGGTATTACAGTGCCAGAACAATGCAGTATGGATGATTTGGAACAGATTCTTGAAGAAATTCATAAGGACGATCCTGATGTAATGCCATACTTTGTTGGACAGGGAACAACGAATCTCATGCCATGGATGATGAACTGTGAGGGATTTGGCAGCAATTACAGTTATGGTGGTATTATAGATTTCATGAACAGTACAAAAATTGAAAACATCTATGCCACAGATGCTTTTAAAGATTATTGCTTAAGAATGTATCATTGGCGTCAGGAAGGTTTGCTTCAGAGAGATGCAACGGATACAAATGTAATGGCAGATTATTTTAATGCAGGTCAACTGGCAGTTAATCTTGACATCTATACACCGACAGAGTACGCAAGTGTTGCAGCTTCTGCAGCAGCAAATGATATTGAAATCGGTTGTGCTACGTTAGATACACCGGCAGTTACAAACAGTGTTGTTGCTGAATATATGTGGGGTATTGCTTCAAATTCAAAACGTCCAGATAAAGCGATGGATTTCCTGAATTTCCTCTACAGCAATGCAGATGTGGCTAACCTTTTGATGTATGGTATTGAAGGCAAGGATTATACGAAAGTTGAAGGTCAGGATAATGTAGTCAGCCGTACAGGAACATATAGTCCTTCTTTCTATAAAGGTGGAGATGTACGTCAGATGTTTATATGCGAACCGAATGATGAAAATTATATCGAGGAATGTGATGCACTTGAAAACAATGCAGAAAAATCACCAATCATCGGCTATGTATTCAGTGATGCAGATTATCAGACAGAAGCAGGTTTGATTTCAAATGTTATTAATGAGTATCTTCCTACACTTCAAAATGGTATGTTTGACAGTGAAGATGCAGTATTGGAAAGCATTGATGAATTTGTAGCAGCATTGGAATCAGCGGGTATTAATGATGTTATTGAAGGAAATCAGGAACAGTTAGACGCATTTATGGCATCAAAATAAATAAAAAATATTCATAACAGTGGTGAGTTTCGGGGAGAGCAGGGGAGAAATCCTCTGCTCTCAAACTATATAGAAAGCAATTATAAATATATGGTAGTAGAAAGAGATTGGATTGATAATTAGAAGACATATGATATAAGAAACGGATGGTTTACATAATGAAAACTAAAAAATGAGGAGAATATATATGGTCAGAACAAAATATGGACAAATTAAAGGCTTGGAAATGAAGGATTATATAGAATATCGAGGTGTACCGTATGCTATGCCGCCGGTTGGCAATTTGCGATGGCGGGCACCTCAGAAAATACAGCCTTGGACGGATGTTTTAGAGGCTGTCCATTTTGGAAATATATGTATGCAGGAAAATATGGAATCAGCGCCGTATTCAAAAGATTTTAACAACGGTGAGGCCTATGTCAGAAAAATGAGTGAAGACTGCCTGTATTTAAATATATGGACACCAAAAGAACATTATTCAGACAGCGCATATCCGGTGGCAATGTGGCTGCATGGTGGTGCTTTTATGGGCGGTTATGCGACAGAATCCGAATTTGATGGTTCAGTTTATGCAAAAAAAGGTATTATTGTTGTCAGTGTTGAGTATCGATGTAATATTTTTGGCTTTTTGGCACATCCGTGGCTGTCTGAAGAAAACGAGCAGCATATATCAGGTAATTATGGTATATTAGACCAGATTGCTGCATTGGATTGGATTAAGGAAAATATTGCTGCATTTGGTGGAAATCCCGACAATATCACGGTATTTGGACAAAGTGCAGGGGCAATGAGTGTACAGACGCTGGTGTCATCGCCGTTATGTAAAAATAAAATTCAAAGAGCAATCATGCAAAGCGGCGGATCTTATGGTGTGGGACTGCATAAAGATATGACGCTTAAAGAACAGGAAAAATATGGAAAAATGTACACAGATATGATGCAGGTTTCAAGCCTTGAGGAGCTTCGGAATTTGCCGGCAGACACAATAGAAGATTCTGTTGGACAATGGTTTGCTCAGGTGATGCCATTGGCGAAAGGACTGTTTTTAACACCAACATTAGATGGGTATGTTTTAGATGATGGATATTATGAATTGATTGAAAAAGGTAAAATTGCAAATATACCATATATGCTGGGGGCCGTCAAAGATGATATTGATGTGATGGGTAAAGAAGATAATATCCATGAGGAAACAATGTTACTACGCGGTAGTAAATATTTTAGCTATGAATTGGAGTCGTCAGGGCGTTCTCCGGCATATGTGTATTATTTTACACATGAACTGCCAGGAGATGACTGGGGTGCATATCATTCCGCCGAGTTATTTTATATGTTTGGCACATTGGATACGTGTTGGCGGCCATGGACAGAAAGAGATTATCGATTGTCTGAAAAAATGATTCAATACTGGGCGAATTTTATGAAGACGGGAAATCCCAATTCAGAGGGGTTGCCGCAGTGGCAGGCATGCTCAAAAAATACAGAAAATATGATGATATTTAGTTAAAATGATATATGTAATGCAAATACAATGGCAGCAGGAACCGAGATAATATGGTCTTGCTGCCATTGCATTTTGTTTGTATCTATTTTTTGCAGAAGCCCTGCCAAACTTTGCATTGTCAAAAGGGTTGTATGTCGGTTGGGTGTTGTGCTATAATATAAGACAATTGGTAATACCAATAAGAACTAAAGTAGTTTGAAAAGCCAATCACGGGATTAAATATCAGATAAACAGGTGGTGACAAGGTGAAGATAGAACGAAAAAGTACAAGTCAGTTGATTGTGGATAAGATATTAGAGCAGATCGAAAATGGTGAGCTTGTGTGCGGCGATAAGCTGCCACCGGAACGGGAGATGGCAGAGATGTACGGTGTGAGCCGTGTGCCACTTCGGGAAGCTATCTGTGCGTTGTCTATTATGGGCATAATCGAATCCAGACAGGGCGGCGGCAATTATATTACTGGTTTTAAACCAGGGGTTTTAGGACGGATTTTGCGTACATACAGCATGCTTGACCATTCATTTTTTGAAGAATTATTTGTGGCCAGACGGGAAATTGAAGCGATTGCGGCAAGACTTGCGGCGCGAAATATCGAACCTGAGGAAATCGAGAAGCTGCGTGAAGCCAAAGCGCAGTTCCATGAGGCCGTTGAGGATATTACTCATGGCCAATATGAATATGAGAAGATGAATGAAGCCGATGATATGTTTCATCTTGGCATTGCAGCGGCATCGCATAACAGTTTTTATATAGAATTCGTGGCATTACTTCACAGAGCAGGTTACAGCCATGAGGATGTACGCCGTACATATGAAACACATAAAGAATATTATAAAAAGGCCGATGAATTTCATGGAAAAATATTAGAGGCCATTGCAGCAGGTGATGAGGAAAAATCATATGAATTGATGGCAGGTCATATCGATGATATTTTTGCGGATGTATCTGAAAATCAGGCAAAATATTCTAATTTGGAAATTGATATAAAAATTTGATGTATACAAAGTGAGTGTGTTTAAAAATTAATATTATGGTAATTTGGAAGTGAGGTGAGCGAAAGTGATAGACAGTTTACAAAGAAATATTGAATATGTCCGGATTTCTGTGACGGACAGATGCAACATGCGCTGTATGTATTGCATGCCAAAAGAAGGCACCAAGTGGCTGCCTCACGATGAAATTTTAAGCTATGATGAGATTTTGCGTGTCTGCCGGATTCTGGCAGAACTTGGTATTTCAAAAGTCAAGCTGACAGGCGGTGAGCCGCTTGTGCGTAAACATTTGGACCAGTTAGTCCGTGACATTAAACAAATAGATGGCATTGATAATGTGACCCTGACAACCAATGGACTCTTGCTTTCAGAACAGCTTCCTGCCCTTGCGGCAGCAGGCATCGATGCGATTAATATCAGTATTGATTCCTTTGAACCGGAGATTTTTAAACGCATCACAGGTACGGATGCTGTAGAAAAAGTCCGTCAGGCGATAGAAGATGTGACAAAATACGACCATATCCGTGTGAAAATCAACTGTGTGCCGATGCGCAGCATTAACGATGCAGGGCTTGCTGAAATTGCCGAAATTGCGAGAAATCATCGCATCAGTGTGCGTTTTATCGAGATGATGCCGATTGGCCTTGGGGCAGCATTTGAACCTTACACGGAGGATGATTTAAAAGCCTTATTAGAAAGTCGTTTTGGTAAAATGACGCCGTTTTTGGGCAAGATGGGAAATGGCCCATGCAAATATTATACACTGGAAGGATTTCAGGGCAAAATCGGCTTTATCAGTGCGGTAAGCCACAAATTTTGTGAAGAGTGCAACCGTGTGCGCCTGACTTCCACAGGATTTTTAAAAGCATGCCTGCAATATGATATTGGCACACAGTTAAAACCGATGCTTCGTGGCGGTGCGTCCGATGAAGCACTGAAAAAAGTCATCAGGGAAACGATTTATAAAAAACCAAAAAGTCACAGCTTCGGTGAAGCAGGCACGATGACAAATGAATTTGACAAAAATAAAATGTTTCAGATTGGAGGATAAGCCTTATGGGCAAAGTTTTAGGCGTGTGTATCAGTGAAAAGAAAGGTACACAAAAGAAAAATATACATGAGGCTCGTTTTATAGAGGATTGGGGCATTGAAAATGATGCCCATGCAGGCAAATGGCACAGACAGGTCAGCCTGCTCTCTGCAGACCGTATTAATGAATTCAGAGCCAGAGGCGCAGAAGTTGCAGACGGTGCCTTTGGCGAAAATCTGATTGTTGAGGGCTTTGATTTTAAGAGTCTGCCGGTAGGAACAGTATTTCAGTGTGGTGATGTGGTGCTGGAGATGACACAGATTGGTAAAGAATGTCATTCGCATTGTGAGATTTACAAAGTCATGGGTGATTGTATTATGCCCCGGGAGGGCGTATTTACAAAGGTGCTGCATGGCGGTGTGATTCGTGAAGGTGACGAGATGACGATTTTAAAAATGGGGGAAGCACAATGAATACATATCCTGTAGGCGTATCGCTGGAAGAAGCCTTTGAATTGATTTGCGGTGAAATCATGCATATACAGATGGACACAGAATGGGCAGATACGCTGGAGGCTGTTGGTCAGGTCGCAGCACAGGATATCGTATCTGAAGAAAATATTCCGGCCTTTGATAAATCACCTTATGATGGTTATGCCTTTAGAAGCAGCGATACTGTTGGTGCGTCCAAAGAGCAGCCGGTGCGTCTGAAGATACTTGAGGAGGTGCCTGCAGGAAGCTGGCCAAAATATGAGGTACATTCAGGCGAGGCCACAAAGATTTTAACCGGTGCTCCGATACCCGTCGGTGCGGATGCAGTGATTCCTTATGAAAAAACACAATTTACCAAAGATTATGTTGAGATTATGCAGGTGTGTACATCAGACAGCAATGTGATTCATGCCGGTGAGGATATTAGTATTGGTGATGTGGTCATCAAAAAAGGCGATGTGTTTAGTGCATCGGATATTGCTATGCTTGCAGGACTTGGCATTTCAAAGTTGCCAGTTCGAAAAAAATTAAAAACTGCAATTCTTTGTACCGGAAGTGAGCTGATAGATATTGACGAACAGCCAGGAAATGGTAAAATAAGAAATACGAACTACTATCTTCTGGCAGGTGAACTTTTGGAACAGCATATGCTGCCTGTCAATGAAGGTATGACAGAAGATAATCCAAAACGCATAGCCAAAAAACTTCAGGAAGCATTGACACATTGTGACTGTGTGATAACGACCGGAGGCGCATCTGTCGGAGATTATGATGTGATGAAGGAAGCAGCAGAGCTTGCCGGCGGCAGACTTTTATTCTGGAAGCTTCGGATGAAGCCAGGTTCAGCCGCAGCCGCAGCGATAATTCAGGGTAAGCCGGTATTTATTTTATCCGGTAATCCGGCGGCAGCCGCAGTGACATTTCATATGCTTGTGCTGCCGATTTTGCGCAGAATGTCCGGTTACAGATGTATTTATCCAAGACGTTATCAGGTCAGAATGCTTGAAACCTTTAAAAAAGCAAGTCCGAACCGTCGATTTGTCCGGGGCAGCATGATTATTAAGAATGGCGAGGTTTATTTTGCGGCAGGCAGTAAACAGGGCAACAACATGGTCAGCTCGATGAGTGAATGTGAACTGTTTGCGGATATTCCGGCAGGAAGTGGAAGCATACCTGAGGGTGAGCTTGTGTTTGCGTGGGATTTGAAACACATGACAGATTTGAGAGGTATGAATTTATGAACGAGGACATTGCACAAAAAATCTCTGAAGCCGTACAGAGCGGCAGACCAAAAATGACAAGAAATCTTGTGCGTCAGGCATTGGAAGAAGGCACGAAGGTGGATGATGTACTGACAGAAGGCTTACTGAAAGGTCTGGATGAACTCGGCAAGCAGTTTAAGGATGGCAAAGCATATGTTTCCGAACTGCTGGTGGGTGTTCAGGCGATGAACGCCGGTATGAGCGTCATTGAACAATTGATGGACAAACAGTTAAAGAGCACTTATGTGGGTGAGTGTAAAGGTACAGTTGTTATTGGTACAGTCAAGGGCGATATGCACGATATTGGTAAGAATATTGTCAGTATGGTGCTTGAGAAGAAAGGTTTTCATGTTTATGACCTTGGTGTGGACGTTGAACCTGCGCAGTTTGTGGAGAAGGCAGAGGAAGTACATGCAGACATTATATGTATTTCTGCGATGCTGACGACAACGATGCCACTGATGAAAGAGGTCGTTGACAGATTTGTGCGTAAAAAACTTCGTGATAAATATATGATTATGGTTGGCGGTGCACCAGTGACACAAAGCTATGCACAGCAGATAGGTGCTGATTATTATTCAGATGATGCACCGGAGGCTGCAGCGATTGCTGAAGCTTATATGGAAAAGAAGGCAAAGCAGGGGAAATAGACAGGCATCTGTAAAAAAACAGAAAATGATGTAAGTGGCAAAATTTACTTTTGACACTCGTATCAGAAAATAAATAAAAACAGAAGCTAAAATCAGACAAAACAACTGAAAATCAAACAAAATATAAGCATGGACGATAGAAAAGTCCATGCTTTATTTTTGTTCAGATTCTGCTGTTATATGTTTTAAATTTTTGGCAGCGTTTGAAGTCTTTGCAGCTTCAGAAGTTTGCACATCCTCCAGACAAACGCCATTTGCAAGCATAATATCTTTGAGGGCATCCACGTATTTTGGTGCTTTGTGGACAGCAAAGGCATCCGGGTCAATCGGTATTCCCTGCTCGTGCATACGTTTGATACTCCATATATAAATTTCGTCAAGCGCAGGGATGAGTTCTTCACCAATAGGTGTCAGGACATATTCAACTTTTAAAGGCATGACCTGATATTGGATGCGTTTGATTAAACCGTCTCGTTCGAGTTCTTTAAGTTGTTGGCTCAACACTTTTTCGCTGATAGGCAGTGTCTTTTTTGTTTCATTAAAGCGTATTGCGCCGTAAGTGTGAATATGGTGCAGCAGTGTCGTTTTCCATTTGCCGGAAACGCAGCGCATACCATAAAGATAAGGATTAATATACTCCACGAAATCCCTCCCTGAAAAGATTGATGATGTTTGGTTTAAAAAGTCAGACGCCTTATCATGAAGATACGAATGGAGTATGAAACTTTTTGCCCCTTGTATTTTCATATTATACAGTATGATATAGGAAAAATAAAGCATTTTTGCCGTAAAATCAAGAAGTAACTAAAAAGTTACTATATCACCAAACTGTAATTATTGCACAAAATGAAAAGAAGATGTATAATTTAAAAAGAACTAATAAATAACGAAAACATAAAATCTTTCGAAATTCATTAGCACTAATGTTGACAAAAATGTTTTTAGCATATACAATTATTGTATAAATCCGCTAATGGGCAAAACTAAAGTCCATAACGTGTTTTTTGTTAAAAAGTTCATTTTTTTTCAAAAAAATATATAAGAAAAGGGGAAATTCACAATGAAAAAGATGACAACAGAAACAGCAACAGTATACAATCCACCAGCACACCATGGCTGCACATGCATGCGTTTCCATGGCAAAGATGAAACAGGTGCTTCTAAATTCTGGATCGGCCAGAGTATTTTCCTTCCAGGTGGTGGCGCAGATTACGCATACAATGACAACCCACTTGAAAAAGTATACTATGTTCTTGAAGGCGAAATGACAGTAACAGACGATGCTGGTAACGAATATGTTATCCATGCTGACGAATGTATTTCATTCCCTCCAAACGAAGGTCGTTATCTTGAAAATAAATCCCGTAAACCAGCTAGAATGTTAGTTATCATCAACTATCCAGCTTAATAGTCCGATTGATTTTAATTTTTAGGAGGAAATTTAGAAATGGTTCCAGTAAGTAAAGAATTTGTCACAAATATGTTCGATGTTAAAGGCAAAGTTGCACTTGTTACAGGTGCTACAGGTGCTTTAGGTAAAGTTTTAGCTAAATCTTATGGTTACCTTGGCGCAAAGGTTATCCTTTCAGGTCGTAAACAGGCTGGTCTTGATCCACTTGTTGAAGAATTCAAAGCAGAAGGCATCGATTGTGTAGGTATCGCAGCAGATCCTGCAAACGAAGCAGAAGTTGCTGAACTTATCAAAAAATCTGTAGAAGTTTATGGCGAGATCAACATCCTTGCAGTTTGCCATGGCTACAACAAACCACAGAACATTCTTGAACAGTCTGTTGCTGATTGGCAGTATATCATGGATGCAGACTGTAAATCAGTTTACATCGTTCTTAAATATGTTGCTCAGCAGATGGTTGCTCAGCTTAACGGTGCTGAAAACGTTCCTTCAGGCCAGGGCGGTAAAATCGTTGTTGTTACATCACAGCGTTCAAAACGTGGTATGGCTGGTTACACAGGCTACTGTACATCAAAGGGTGGCGCAGATATGATGGTTGCTTCTATGGCATGTGACCTTTCTGCTAAATACGGTATCAACGTAAACGCTATCTGCCCAACAGTATTCCGTTCAGACCTTACAGAATGGATGTTTGACCCAGAATCAGCAGTATACCAGAACTTCATGAAACGTGAACCAATCGGTCGTCTTGCAGAAGCAGAAGATTTCGTTGGTTATGCTATGTTCCTTAGCTCAAACGCTTCTAACTTCATCACAGGCGCTGCTTGTGACTGCTCAGGTGGTTACTTAGTTTGCTAGTCATCACTTTACATAGTTAAGTGTAATCTGAACTTTTAAAACTAAACAATAACTTAAAGAGTTGAGTTTATTATTAAATGTTTAACATTTAATTTTAGTTAAGATTTTAAAGGTTAATTATCAGTATCATGGGGGAATTCTTTCTTCCATGATACTGTGATGTCATTAAAAATAAACTGATTATTTGGAGATATGACAAAATGAAAGATATTAAGAAGTTTTTAATCTGCGGCGGCGGTATGATGGGTAGTGCAATTGCACAGATTCTTGCCGGTCTTGATGGCGCAGAAGTGACTGTATATGATGTATTCCCAGTAGATATTGAAGCTAAAGTACGCAATAACATGAAACTCCTTGTAGAAAAAGGTATTGTGACAGAAGCAGATGTTGACAAGATTGTCAGCAAGATTAGCTTTACACAGGATATCGAAAGCGAAGGCGTTAAATCTGCAGAACTCGTTGTTGAATGTGTCCTTGAAGACATGAAGATGAAGCAGGATTTGTTTGCTCAGCTTGAAAGTATTGTATCAGAAGATTGTATTTTCTGTACAAACACATCTGTTATGAGTCCAACAGAGATTTCATCCAAATGTGTTCACAGAGAAAGACTTTGCGGTACACATTTCTGGAATCCGGCATTCCTCATTCCACTGGTAGAAGTTGTTAAGACAGATGCTACAAGTGATGAAGTTGCAGAAACAGTAATGGCTATCCTTACAAAAGCAGGTAAGAAACCTGTATTATGTAAAAAAGACGTTCCTGGATTTATCGCGAACAGAATGCAGCATGCATTATGGCGTGAAGCTATCTCTATCGTAGAAAGAGGTATTGCTGATGCCAAGACTGTTGATGATGCTTGTAAATACAGCTTTGGTTTAAGATTGCCATACCTTCCACCACTGGTAAACTCAGATATGGTTGGTACACAGCTTACATACAACATTCACAATTATGTTCTTAATGACCTTGAGGACAGACATGATGCTTCACCATTATTAAAAGAAATGCTTGATAAAGGTGAACTTGGTTTCAGAGCAGAAACAGTTGATGGCAAAAAGACAGGTTTCATGAGCTATACAGAAGATGAAATTGCTTCAATCAACAGCGGTCTGAACGAATATCTTATTAAGATGCTTTACAATAAATAAGCCAATATTGGACTTATTTATCAAATAAAAAACACATTTATAATTTCATATTTATTTAGGAGGATTTTAAAATGGGAAGAGTAGTAGTTGATTTATCACATCCATTTAGTGCAGAAATTCCACGTTGGCCATATTTCGATAAACCAGAAATCGTAGGCGCTCATTCAATGGCAAAAGGTGGCGTTCTTACACAGAGAATCACATGTACAATGCATACAGGTACACACTGCGATGCACCACGTCACGTTATGGAATATGAATTCGATGGCAGACGTGCCCGTTACACACATGAAATGCCAGCAGATGCTTACTCAGGACAGGCTATCGTTTTCAAAATCGATATCGAACCTTGGGGTCTGATTACAGACAAACATCTTGACGCTTGCATGAAAGAATACGGCTTAAAAGATGGCGATCTGGAAGGCAAAATCCTTTGCATCAACTCAGGTATGCATCGTTACTTTGATGATTCTAAAGCTTACTATCATTACGCAGCAGGTACAGGTATCGACGCTGGTAAATGGTTCGTTAAACAGGGCGTTAAATGTGTAGCTATGGACGGACAGGCTCTTGACCATCCACTTCACACAGCTATGGGTAACAACGGTATGACAAGAATGAACCTTCTTGGCGCTACAGGTAAGACAATCGTTGAAGAATACAAAGAACTCTTCGGTGAAGAAGCTTACGCTGAATTCGATAAATTCGAATACATCCGTATCCATGGACAGGAAGCATATGATGAAAAATTCGGTGATCTTGAAAACATCGGTATCTGGGGAACATGGGAACCATGTCATAAAGAAATGCTTGGTCATGGCATCGTAGGTGTTGAAAACCTTGGTGGTGATCTTGACAAGATCATTCCTGGTAAATGGTTCGAATTCCACTGCTACCCAATCAGATGGTACATGGGTGATGGATCTATGGCTCATCCAGTTGCTTATGTTGACGAAGAAAACGTTGATCCAACAGTTCCAGACAGAAAATACAAATACTGCGGAACAGGTTATGGTGATGAATCTGAATACGGTCTTAGCTGCCTTGATTACATTCAGAGATTGTTCAACCGCAACAAATAATTTAATTTGGATATTTAATCCAGACGGGGATTGTTCCCCGTCTGGATTTTATGCTAAAAAGTCCGGACTGTGGATGGACGGATGTGCAGGCTTGCCTGTGCAGACGTATGGACACAGCAGTTGATTTTTTTTGAAGAAGTTAAGTAGAGAATATAAGGAGGATGCTTGATATGGATAAAGCATTAAAGAATAAAGTTATTATCACAGCCGCTGTTACAGGCGCATGGCCAAAAAAAGAAAACAACCCTAACGTACCTATGACACCATCAGAAATCGCTGATGATGTATATGCATGCTGGAAAGCAGGTGCTGCAGTTGCTCATCTTCATATGAGAGATGATGAAGGTAACGGTACAATGGATACAGCTAAATTCGACGAAACTCTTAAACTGATGAAAGAAAGATATCCAGAAATGGACATCATCATCAACCTGACAACATCAGGTGATATTCACGCTGATGACGAAATCAGAGTTGCTCATGTTAAAAAACATAAACCAGAAATGGCTTCATATGACTGCGGTTCTATGAACTGGTTACATAGTGGTTTATTCATCAACTCCCCTAAATTCTTAACAAACTGCGGTCTTTTATTCCAGGAATTAGGCGTTAAACCAGAAATCGAAGCTTTCGATCCAGGTATGATTGGCAACGCTGCTTACTACATTAAGAAAGGTGTTCTTAAAACTCCTGTACACTTCCAGTTCTGCATGGGCTGCGCAAATGGTATCCCAGGAAGCATGAAGAACCTTATTTTCATGAAAGAAACAGCAGATGAATTAGTTGGTAAAGATAACTATACATGGTCATGCTTCGGTGTAGGCCACAGCGCTATGGAAATGCTTTACGGTGCAGTTGCTCTTGGTGGTAACATCCGTGTTGGTATGGAAGATAACGTTATGTACTCTAAAGGTGTACTTGCTGAAAGCAACAAACAGTTCGTTGAAAGAGCTGTTCGTGTTATCAAAGAATACGGCAAAGAAGTTGCTACACCTGCAGAAGCTCGTCAGATTCTTGGTCTTAACTAATTATGACCTGGGGCGCATTGTATATGTATTACAAATGTCCGAAATGTGGCAAACAGTTCAAGTATGCACTTGATGTGATGACTGAATTTGGTGAAGAATTTGGTTGTTGCCCGGATTGCGGCGAGATGGGTACTTACATTAAAGAGGGTGCCAGAACAAAGGACGATTTGGAATACGAAGAAGTAGAATAAAAATTAAATATTTGATTTTGAATGTTAGAATTTTGAATCAAAATATTTCATAAAAAATCTCCGGTATGGTTTTAGTAATCTGCTAGACCATACCGGAGATTTTTATACTGTGATAATTTATTCATGTTTGCTTAATGTGTTTGAAAGTATAATTAGCGTTTTGGTTGTAGGCATTTAAAAGTTTTGTGATTTTAATATTTGGTAAGATATCTAATAGCGTTTAAATATCTTGCCTGAAATATAGGATTTCAACGAACATGAAGGATAATCACAGTATGGTTTACTGAATTTTAATTACTTTACGCAGTGGTTGTGCAATCTGTGCAACCACAACGGCTTTAACCATATCCAATGGAAGGAATACAAGGAAGCCTGTTGTAAATGCTGCAGCAAATGTCAGATGATTGGCAACCATCAGCCACATCATACCGATAACATCAATTAAAAGTGCACCAATAATTGTGACGATTGTAAATCTTAAACGATTGTATTTCTGACCACGAATCAGTGGGAGTAAAATTGCGATGATTGGATAGGATAATGTATAACCGCCCCAAGGTGCCAGCAGATAACCAATACCTGCATTACCGCCGATAAATACCGGAATACCGATAATACCAAGTAACATCCAGACAACAATGATTGTCAGGGATTGAGTAACCGGGAATAACATGGCAATTAAAAGAATCATGAAATTTAAAAATGTGATATGCGCCACTGTAATATAGGCAGAAGCAGATAACAATGCTGCAAATAATGCCATCATGACAAGGGCGTAGGTTGTAAAAAGCTGTTTCTTCTGGGTCGTTGCTGTTGAAGTTTCTGTAGACATAATAGCTCTCTCTTTCGTATTTAGTTTTGTGTTAGTATGTTGTCCGCCGTTCGCGCCAAACTAGTTAAAAGTTATATTCCGTGTAGCTGAAAAACTTTTAATATTGTGGCTTGAATGCTTTAACATGTTCACAGTATATACAATTTGAAATTGATTGTCAACTACAAAATAAAAATGGTTTACAATTGCAGGTTTGATAGCTGAGAAATAATTTAATCGAACAAATTATAAAAATCCTATAAAATATGTTATAAAATGCACTTTCTGATAAAAACAAGGGATGAAAAAAAATGTGGATAATGGTATACTAACTTTGTATGTAGATTCGGGAGGTGACAGGTATGGCTGAAAATATTAAATTAACACAGTTTTCACGTACTGCCGGGTGAGCCGCTAAGATAGGTCCCGGGACCCTTGCTCAGGTTCTGAGTAAGCTGCCAAAATTTGAAGATAAAAATTTAATCGTGGGATTGGAAACATCTGATGATGCAGCCATATATAAAGTCACGGACGAGATTGCGATGATACAGACCGTGGATTTCTTTACACCGGTAGTAGATGACCCATATACCTTCGGTCAGATTGCAGCGGCGAATGCCCTAAGCGATGTGTGGGCGATGGGCGGTGAGCCAACTGTTGCACTAAATATTGTCGCATTTCCAAACTGCCTTGACCCTGCCATTCTTGGCGATATTCTTGCGGGTGGTGCGGACAAGGTTAAAGAGGCTGGTGCTGTGCTTGTTGGTGGTCATTCCATTCAGGATGATGAGCCAAAGTATGGTTTGTGTGTATCAGGATTTGTCCATCCCGATAAGATTTTTAAAAACTATGGAAGTCAGCCGGGGGATGTACTTGTGCTGACAAAAGAAATCGGAAGCGGTATTGTCAATACAGCGGTAAAAGCTGAGATGGCTTCAGCATCTGCATCGGCAGATGTATGCCGTGTGATGGCATCCCTAAATCAAAAGGGTAAACGCGTAGCTGAAAAATACCCGATATCTGCATGTACGGATGTGACAGGCTTTGGCTTGATTGGACATTGCATGGAGATGGCTTCGGCAAGCAACGTGTCCTTTGAAATTAATGTTTCGCAGATTGCATTTTTGGATGATGCGGTTGAATATGCACAAATGGGCCTGATTCCTGGTGGTGCATATAAAAACAGAGCCTACGCAGGAGATGCAGTCAGTGCCTGTGGTGTGCCGGAACATTTTATGGATTTAGTATGCGATCCGCAGACTTCCGGTGGATTGCTTTTAAGCGTACCCGAAAAATATCTGCCTGCGATGCTTGAGGATTTTAAACATGCAGGAATGAATACGAAGGTATCTGTTATCGGACGGGTATTGCCGAAGAAGGAGAAAACATTATATTTTTGTATATAAACAGAAGTTATATCATTTCCCCTATTTTAAACAGATGAGGTAATATATTTATGAAAGAAGTAGTACAGGAATTTTTAACAGGTGAAAGAGCCTTATTTATGAGTGATGGCCTGGTCATCAAAGACAGTATTTTCGATGATGGCGAATCACCATTAAAAGAAAGTAAAAACATTGAATTATATAACAGTATGTTTAAATGGAAATATCCATTATGGTACTGTGAAAATATTTATGCAAAAAATTGTACATGGTTTGATATGGCAAGAGCCGGTGTGTGGTACACAAACCATATCCGTGTGGAAGATGCTTTGATTGAAGCACCGAAGAACTTCAGAAGATGTCATGACCTGAGCCTGACAAATGTATCCTTCCCGGATGCAGCTGAAACATTATGGTCATGCGAAGATGTCAAAATGAACAATGTCATGGCAAAAGGTACATATTTTGCCATGAACTGCAAAAATATGATGATTGACGGTCTGACATTGTACGGTGATTACTCATTTGATGGTGTGGAAAATGTAGAAATCCACGATTCCAAGCTGCTTTCAAAAGATGCCTTCTGGAACAGTGACCATGTGACCGTTTATGATTCTTTTATTTCTGGCGAATATCTTGGCTGGAATGCAAAAAATCTGACTTTGATTAACTGTACGATTGAAAGTTTGCAGGGAATGTGTTATATTGATAACCTTGTAATGAAGAATTGCAAACTGATTAACACAACACTTGCTTTTGAATATTCTTCTGTAGATGCACAGATTGATTCAAAGATTGACAGTGTGTTAAATCCTTCTTCAGGTGTGATTCGTGCAAAACATATCGATCACCTGATTATTGAAAAAGATAAAGTAGATACAACTAAAACGAAGATTATTTGTGAGGAAGCGTAAAAGATGAAGTACAATTTTGATGAAATCGTAGACCGTCATGGCACACGATGCTTAAAATGGGATTTATTTGATTCAAAGTTACCGATGTGGATTGCTGATATGGATTTTAAAACAGCACCGGCAGTGGTTGAAGCACTGGAAAAACGTGCAGCACATGGTATATTTGGATATACGTTCATTGATGATGACTGGTATGAGGCGATTATCAACTGGTGGAAAGCACGTCATCATTTTGAAATCCAGAAGGAATGGTTGATTTTTTGTACAGGCGTTGTACCTGCAATTTCAAGTATTGTGCGAAAACTGACAACCCCTGCAGAGAATGTTCTTGTACAGACACCGGTTTATAATATGTTTTTCAATTCGATTGTCAATAACGGACGTAATGTATTGGAAAGTCCTTTGATTTATGAAGATGGGACATATCATATTGATTTTGAAGACCTGGAAAAACAGCTTTCCAATCCACAGACAAGCCTTATGATTTTGTGTAATCCACATAACCCTGTTGGTAAAATCTGGGACAAAGAAACTCTGGAAAAAATTGGTCATTTATGTGCAAAACATCATGTCATTGTGGTATCAGATGAGATTCACTGTGATATTGTCAAACCTGGCTGTGAATATGTGCCGTTTGCTTCTGTTTCAGAAGAATGTCGTGAAAACAGTGTGACATGTATTGCACCGACAAAAGCATTTAATATTGCAGGAATTCAGACAGCAGCGGTGTATGCGTCAAATGAGGCAATCCGCCATAAAGTATGGCGTGGATTAAATACGGATGAAGTAGCTGAACCAAATGCATTTGCTATTGATGCAGCTGTTGCTGCTTTTAACCAGGGTGGACCATGGCTGGATGAACTTTGTGCTTATTTATGGGAAAATCGTAAAGCGGCTGAAGCATTTATTAAAAAAGAACTGCCAATGCTGCATCCAGTATCTGCTGAAGCAACATATCTAATGTGGCTTGATTGTACAAGTATTACAACAAAACCGGGTGTTCTGGCAAAATGGATTCGTGAAACAACCGGGCTTTTTGTCAGTGCAGGTGATGATTACCGTCAGGCAAACGGATTCTTAAGAATTAATCTGGCTTGCCCCAAAGCACAGGTCATGGAAGGCATGTTGTTGTTAAAAGAAGCAATTACAAAAATACAGGAGAATCATTTATGTTAAATCAATTTTCAAGAACACAGCTTCTTCTTGGCGAAGAAAATATGAACCGGTTGAGTGAGGCAAAAGTAGCCATTTTTGGTATTGGCGGTGTGGGCGGCTATGTCGCAGAAGCACTGGCAAGAAGCGGTGTAGGGTCATTTGTTCTGGTGGATGATGACAAGGTATGTCTGACAAATATCAACCGACAGATTATTGCCACACGCAAAACTGTAGGTCAGTATAAAGTCGATGTGATGAAAGAACGTATTCTGGATATTAACCCAAAGGCTGAGGTTGAAGTCAGAAAATGCTTTTATCTGCCTGAAAATGCCCATGAATTTGATTTTTCAACATACAGCTATGTTGTGGATGCTGTGGATACAGTAACTGCAAAAATCGAGATTATTATGCGTGCACAGGCGGCAGGCATTCCTGTTATGAGTAGTATGGGTGCAGGGAACAAACTTGATCCGACAAAGTTTCAGGTGGCTGACATTTATAAGACTTCCATGTGCCCTCTGGCAAGAGTCATGCGCCAGGAACTGAAAAAACGTCGTGTTAAGAAGCTTAAAGTTGTTTACTCTACAGAGAAGCCGACAAGACCGATTGAGGATATGAGCATCAGTTGCAGAACGAACTGTATCTGTCCTCCGGGTGCAGCACACAAATGTACAGAACGCCGCGACATTCCGGGCAGTATCGCTTTTGTGCCATCTGTTGCAGGACTGATTCTGGCTGGCGAAGTAATCAAGGATTTGTGTAAATAGATAGATGGAACTATTATTTAATTTGGTGGAACGGAAAACACTGTATTGCGTATATATGCATAATAGATGAATTTAATACGATTTATGATAAGAGTTGTCTGAGTATAAATGTAGAATATTACATTTTGCGAAGGCAGCTCTTTTTATTTTCAAAGATTTTCAAGATAAATGATAACTAACTGCAAATGAAGAAATCAAATAAAAGCCTGAAAGTAATAAATAGTAGTAAATAGAAACACAAAATTAAGGCAAAATAAAGAAACAGACGATGTAAAAAGTAGCAAATGTAGTTTGATAAAAAAATTTGAAAAAAATTTAAATTCCTAGTTGACAAATAGGATAAGTGTGACTATAATATGAATTACCTACTAAACAAGTAGGAAAAATAAAAATTAAAAACCCTAACAACCAATGAAAGTAATTTAAAAAGACATGAAGCCTTTGTAATTGCATTAAAGAAAATAAATGATTCAAAGCAATTACAAAAATAATAAGAAGATAGGAAGGATGCAGTCATGGCAAGGATTTATGAAGGAACATTAGGTTTAATCGGAAACACACCTCTTGTTGAGGTTGTCAACATTGAAAAGAAACTGAATCTTGAAGCAAGAATTTTAGTTAAGCTTGAGTATTTCAATCCTGCTGGAAGTGTTAAAGACAGAATTGCTAAAGCGATGATTGAAGATGCAGAAGCAAAAGGCATCTTAAAAGAAGGTTCAGTCATCATCGAACCAACATCAGGTAATACAGGTATCGGTCTTGCAGCTATTGCAGCAGCTAAGGGATACAGAATCATTTTAACAATGCCTGAAACAATGAGTGTTGAACGTAGAAACATCCTGAAAGCGTATGGTGCAGAACTTGTTCTGACAGAGGGCAGCAAAGGTATGAAAGGCGCAATCGCCAAAGCAGAAGAACTTTCAAAAGAAATTCCAAACAGCTTTATCCCAGGACAGTTTGTCAACCCAGCCAATCCAGCCATGCACAAAGCAACAACAGGTCCTGAAATCTGGAACGATACAGACGGTAATGTCGACATCTTCATTGCAGGTGTTGGTACAGGCGGTACATTAACAGGTGTTGGTGAATACCTCAAATCACAGAAACCGGATGTCAAGATCGTAGCACTTGAACCTGCATCTTCTCCTGTACTTTCTACAGGTAAAGGTGGTTCTCATAAGATTCAGGGTATCGGCGCAGGCTTCGTACCGGATGTATTAAATACAAAGATTTATGATGAAATCATCACAGTTGAAAACGAAGACGCATTTGCAACAGGCAAATTACTTGCAAAGACAGAAGGCGTACTCGTTGGTATTTCATCAGGTGCAGCACTTTATGCAGCTATTGAATATGCTAAAAAACCTGAAAACAAAGGCAAGACAATCGTAGCATTGCTTCCAGATACAGGTGACAGATATTATTCAACACCACTCTTTACTGAATAATTGATATAGAAGAAAGAGCATAAATTACAGAAAATAAAAATTTATACAGAATGTCCTTAATCAAATATTTCAAGGATATTCTGAAATATAAAAAAGCATTTCCCACTACAAACGAATAGGAGAATAAAATTATGAGCGAAAAAATCAAGAGAGAAGATAGAAAATTTAAATTTGAAACATTACAGTTACACGTAGGTCAGGAACATCCAGACCCAGTCACAGATGCAAGAGCAGTACCTATTTACCAGACATCATCATACGTATTCCGTAACTGCGACCATGCAGCAGCTCGTTTTGGACTTGCAGATGCAGGTAACATTTATGGCCGTCTGACAAACCCAACAGAAGATGTATTTGAACAGAGAATTGCAGCCCTTGAAGGCGGTGTTGCAGCACTTGCAGTAGCTTCCGGTGCAGCAGCAATCACTTATACAATCGAAAACCTTGCACAGAATGGTGACCACATCGTATCTGCAAAGAACATCTATGGTGGTTCATTTAACTTATTGCTTCATACACTGCCACAGTATGGCGTAACAACAACATTCGTTGATATCTTCAATCTTGAAGAAGTTGAAGCAGCTATCCAGGATAACACAAAAGCAATCTACATCGAAACACTTGGTAACCCTAACTCAGATGTTGTAGATATCGAAGCTATCGCTAAGATTGCACATGCACATAAAATTCCACTTGTTGTAGATAATACATTTGCAACACCTTACCTTGTAAGACCAATCGAATATGGTGCAGATATCGTTGTTCATTCAGCAACAAAATTCATTGGTGGACATGGTACAACAATCGGTGGTGTTATCGTAGACAGCGGTAAATTTGACTGGGAAGCTTCAGGCAAATTTGCATCACTGACTGAGCCTAACCCAAGCTACCATGGTATCAGCTTCACAAAAGCTGTAGGACCAGCAGCATTCGTTACAAAGATTCGTGCAATCTTACTTCGTGATACAGGTGCAACAATTTCTCCATTCCACTCATTCATCTTCCTTCAGGGACTTGAAACATTATCACTTCGTGTAGAACGTCATGTGGAAAATGCACTGAAAGTTGTTGAATACCTGAACAACCATCCACAGGTAGAAAAAGTAAATCATCCGGCTGTATCTGATGACCCATCACAGCAGGCATTATACAAAAAATACTTCCCTAACGGCGGTGGTTCAATCTTCACGTTTGAAATCAAAGGTGATGCACAGAAAGCAAAAGACTTTATTGATAACCTTGAACTGTTCTCATTACTTGCGAATGTTGCCGATGTTAAATCTCTTGTTATCCATCCAGCATCAACAACACACAGCCAGTGCACAGAAGAAGAACTGTTAGATCAGGGTATCAAACCAAATACAATCCGTCTTTCAATCGGTACAGAAAATATCGATGATATCATTCAGGATTTGGAAGAAGCTTTCAAAGCAGTTCAGTAATTAGCAGGAGATGTTTCTATGAAATTATCGCAAAAGACCAGATATGGACTGCGTGCGCTGATAGACCTTTCGGTAAATTCAAAAGAGGATACAGTAACCTCTGCCAGCATTGCCGGACGCAATGATATTTCTCCGCAGTATCTTGAACAGGTCTTTGCCAACCTCAAGCGGGCGGGTATCGTAAAGAGTGTCAAGGGTAAAAGTGGTGGATATTATCTGGCAAATGATGCCGAAAAGATTTCACTGGCTTCGATTATCGTGGCACTTGAGGGCGATTATCATTATGAAGCGGAAGAATTTTCTGACGGCAGAAGTACAGACATTATGAAAGCTGTGCAGACAACAGTGGTGGACAAAATCAACGCACAGATGGATGAAGTCTTGCTTCACACAACACTGAATGACTTGAAGGAAGCGTATAGTACAGTATCCGAAGATGAAGAGGATATGTATTATATTTGACAAACACGCATAAAATGATTTATGATAGATGCGGGAAACGAAAGTTTCCCGCATTTTTTAGCTATTAAAAACATGACTTGAATAGATTTGCATATGTGGCAGAGTTATGAATAGTTACATATAAAACGAGAATACATAAGTTTACGAGGTTAAGATAATGATGCAAAATGAAAATCTGGAATTGACATTTGACGAATTAGCAAAATTAGATAAAGAAGAATATATATTGCTGGATATGCGTGATGAGAGCAATATTGCTTACGGTATGGTGCCTGGGGCAGTAGCTATGGGACGCACCGAAATTCTTGAAAAAATCGAAGAATTAAGACAATATCCAAAGGTTGTGATTTATTGTACAAGAGGTATCTATAGCCAGGAGGTTGTAGAAGAACTGCGGGACAATGATATTTGCGCATACAGTATGAAGGATGGTTATAGAGGTTATATTGTCTGGAAGATGACACAGGATGAGGAGGCCGACAAGCGCAAACAGGTGGAGGAAAGTATCCGGAAAACATATCATAAACGTCTTTTTGCAAAGTTTACGAAAGCAATTCGTACATATGATTTAATTCAGGAAAACGATAAAATTGCTGTCTGTATTTCCGGCGGAAAAGATTCGATGCTGATGGCAAAATTATTTCAGGAACTGCAGCGTCATCATAAAGTGAATTTTGAACTTGTATTTCTTGTGATGGATCCGGGTTATAATGAAACAAACCGTAAAGTTATTGAACACAATGCAAAGTTGCTTGGTATTCCAATCACGGTATTTGATACAGAGATTTTTGATATTGTATACGAAACAGAAAAATCGCCATGTTATTTGTGTGCCCGTATGCGCCGTGGTTATCTCTACAGCAGAGCCCAAGCCCTTGGATGTAATAAAATTGCACTCGGTCATCACTACGATGATGTTATTGAAACCATTTTGATGGGTATGCTTTATGGTGCGCAGATTCAGACGATGATGCCAAAGTTGCACAGCACAAACTTTGAAGGTATGGAACTCATTCGCCCGATGTATCTGATTCGTGAGGATGACATCAAGAGTTGGAGAGATGCCAATGATTTGCAGTTTATCCAGTGTGCCTGCCATTTTACAGACACATGTACAACCTGTGATCCTGATGGACGTACCGTTTCCAAACGTATGGAAATCAAGAACCTGATTGCAGAACTTAAAAAAGTCAATCCGTTTGTGGAGGGCAACATTTTTAAGAGTATGGAAAATGTCAATCTTGATACAGTTGTGGCTTATAAAGTTGGCCATGAGAAACATTCTTTCCTGGAGAGATACTAGGATAGATTTTAATAAATTTTAGTAAACAGCAATATCTTTAAAGGTGAGTTATTAAAGATATTGCTGTTTTTACTATACAGACAATCCCCTCCGATAGTTCTCAGGTGTGGTGGAGGTGATGCGCTTAAATTGACTGCCAAAATAACTCGGACTTTCAAAACCACACATCATCGAGATTTCCTTAACCGTTTTCTCCGGATATTGAATCAGGAGAATCCTGGCCTGTGCAATGCGCAGTTCTAACAGATAATGCATGATGGTCTGTTGCATTGCCGATTTAAACAGACTGCACATGTATTCTTTAGATAAGCCCACATATTCAGCCATGTCATTTAAAACAATTGGATGTTTATAGTTTTCTTCTAGATAAGTTATCATTTTATGCACAGTATCATTTTCGGGAATGTAAGCAGATGGTCGAATCATCGTAATACATTTGGATAAATCCAGAAGAAAACTGTAACACATTTTAGAAGCTTCGTAAAAAGTATCTGTAGTAAAGCCTGGAAAACGCACATGAACAATGTGTGTATCCGGGCTTATTTTATTTTGAAACAAATCGGAAATCTGCGAGGAAACGCAATTTTCGGTCAGAGGAGGTTCAACGGGTTTTTTGAGTGATGGGCGGATAAGTAAGTTATATAAGGTAAACAAATGTTTTGGAAAGACTTTGGTATCTGAAAAGTGATAAACACCGCTGTCTGACATATGCAAAAATTTTAAGAGCTCTGAACACATTGAACCGGAGAAACCGATACAGTGTACTGTCCAGTCCGGGGTTAATGGTTTATAAGTATGTGCAATTTGCGGATAAATCAGAAAGCCCTGACCTTCAGTAATGATAGAACGTTGCTGACCGGTCTTAAGTTCACCTTGCCCCTGAACACAGTAAAACCACTGGTAAAAGTCAACACCCTTTGGGCGGTGAATCGGTTCCTGATGATGATAAATATTTAAAAGTACCGGAATCAGCGGTAACGACGGTGTTGTGGCTGTTGAGCGAATATCGTAAATCATATGTGTCCTCACTTTTTTGCAACAAATTGAATTTATGGAATCAAACCATAGATATTATCATTTGATTTTTTAATGTTTAATCTCTAAATGTTTAATCTTAATATTCTTATATAAATATTATTATATTAAGATTGAGCATAAAGTCAAGTTACTATATAATGAAATTACAAAGAACAAATTTGATGAGAAATTAGCGATTTATTTCTGAACATCCATAATTGATCAAACAAATAATAAAATTCAAATAATCAAGTCACAGGAGGGATATATTTTTTATGAAGGCATTAACAGAAAACCAGAAAAAGAAAATCGACGATTTGATGGCGCAGATGACATTAGAAGAAAAAATCGGCCAGTTAAATCAGATTTCACCATCCATCGTTGGTGGTTTTGATGTATCTTTTGAAGAATTAATTGAGATGATGTCTGACGGACGTATTTCAAAAGAAGAATTTGGAAAAATGATGGCGGGGGCATCTACAGATTATCATGACGATGTAAACCGTCAGGGCGGTATCAGTTCATTATTGATTCAGGACCCGGAAGTCTGTAACAAATTACAGAAAATTGCTGTGGAAGAAACACGTCTTGGTATTCCGCTGATTTTTGGTTTCGATGTTATCCACGGTTTCAGAACAGTTGCACCAATCGCAGTTGCAGAAGTTGGTACATTTGAGCCTGAATTATCTAAAATAACAGCGGAAATTGCAGCGAAAGAATCCAGAGCCAGCGGTATTGCATGGCATTTTGCGCCAATGCTTGATATCTCAAGAGATGCGCGTTGGGGCCGTATTTCCGAAGGCCCGGGCGAAGACCCATATCTGGCTTCTGTATTTGCAAGAGAAAGAATCCATGGACTTCAGGATAACGATGAGAGCACAGATACATATGTTGCTGCATGCCTGAAACATTATGTGGCCTACGGTGCATGCGAAAGCGGTCGCGATTATAACACAGTCAGCATGGCAAAATCTATGTTGCACAACGCTTACCTGCCACCATTTAAAGCGGCTGTTGAGGAAGGCGCAGCGACAGTTATGGCATCTTTCAATGATTTAAATGGCGTGCCTTGTACAGTCAATCCATATACACTGCGTACAGTGCTTAAAGAAAGCTACGGATTTGACGGATTTGTTGTCAGCGATGCCAACGCAATCAAAGAATGTGTTGCACATGGTATTGCAGAAGATGAAGCCGATGCAGCAGCACAGGCTATTAAAGCCGGTCTTGATATGGATATGGGCACATGGATTTACAGTAAAGAGTTAAAACAGCTTGTGGAAGACGGTAAGGTTGATATTGCTTACATTGACGAAGCGGTTCGCCGTATTTTAGGTGTTAAGATGCGTCTTGGTTTATTTGAAAAACCATATGTGACAGAGGAAGAAATGCATCGTTATGACGAACTTCCGGCAGAACACATTGCACACGCACTGGAGGTTTCAGAAAAATCTATCGTATTGTTAAAGAATGACAATCATATTTTGCCATTAAAGAAAAACCAGAAAATCAGCCTTGTAGGTGCATTGGCAGACATGCCTGAAGAAGTTCTTGGCTCATGGGCGATCAGTGGCCGTGCCAAAGACTGTGTGACAATTCACCAGGGCCTGATTAACAGCGGC
Organism: uncultured Catenibacillus sp.; assembly: GCA_934339005.1. Taxonomy (GTDB): domain Bacteria; phylum Bacillota; class Clostridia; order Lachnospirales; family Lachnospiraceae; genus CAKRHR01. The sequence continues at coordinate 105,836 of CAKRHR010000001.1, forward strand.
GCAGATGTGACCTATTATCCGTGCTGTGCACCGGATGGTGATATTAATATGGAGGAAGTTGCAGCAGCGACAAAGAATGCAGATGTGATTGTTGCCGTTGTCGGTGAATATGCAAGCATGAGCGGCGAGGCATCCTCAAGAGCAGACATTACACTGCCGGGCAAGCAGAGAGAATTATTAAAATTATTATCAGACAGCGGTAAAACAGTTGTAACTGTCCTTCAAAATGGCCGTCCTCTGGCACTTGAATGGGAAGATAAACATTTGCCAGTTATCGTTGAAGCATGGCATCTTGGCGTGCAGATGGGTAATGCAGTAGCACACGTATTGTTTGGCGATGTGAATCCAAGCGGTAAATTATCCTGTACATTCCCTGCCAAAACAGGTCAGTGCCCAATGTATTACAATGCGCCAAAAACAGGCAGACCTGGAAGTAAGAGCAAATTTACATCAAGATATCTGGATGCCCCTGTTGCACCATTATATCCGTTCGGTTTTGGCTTAAGCTACACTACATTTGAATATTCAGATATGAAAGTTTCAGAAGACGAAAATGCCATCGAAGTATCTGTAACACTTAAAAATACAGGCGATTGTGCAGGCGCAGAAGCTGTACAGCTCTACATGCAGGATGTGACAGCCTCCATCGTTCGCCCAATCAAAGAATTAAAAGGTTTTAAGAAAGTCACACTTGAAGCAGGCGAAGAAACACACGTTACAATCACACTCGAAAAGAATCAGATGGGCTTCTATGATGATGATGCCGTTTACCATCTCGAAGATGGCCGATTCAAATTGTATATCGGCGGCAATTCAAGAGATTGTCTGGAGGATGAAATTGTGCTGGAATTTTAAATTAAAGCACATGAAGCATGGCGCGTTTACAGTTAGATATTTTTAATTCCACGATTAATGAATACAGGATTATTGAAAATAATTAAATAAATGCTTCTGCAAAAGCCGGTGGGATAAATCTTGCCGGCTTTTGTATTTGCAAAATTCAGAAAAATTCATATAAATATATTTTCAACAAAAAAATACTTTGCTAAAATATGATAAGACAAATAAGGGTTATGGAAATTGTGTAGCAACATCAGTCAGTTGGATACATAAATAAGCGTCAGAATTTACATTTAAAACTTATATTGTGGTATCAATAATTTAAAAATAACAGGAGAAAACATTTGATATAGAGGGGCGGTACATATTTTGAAAAAAAGAAAATCCATGAAAACCAAAGTATTTATGATTCTGCTTGTGATGCAGGTGCCATTAATTTTACTGGTTTTATTTTTCAATATCTATTTTGTCAATTACTATAATCAAAAAATATCAGAATCTAACAGAGATGCGATGAATTCGTATTGCAGCGTATTGGAAGATTATTTAAAGCGCATGGACAACTATATGCTGAATTTCGTGGCGACCAATAAAGATTTTAAAATGTTAGCCAGGGATACCACGGAACTTGATGCCCATCTGGATTCGCTGGAAGTGATGAATGAGTGCCTGCCGATGCTTGAAGAAGATGATCTGCTGCAGCTGTGTTATGTCGTGAACCATCCCAACGATATATTTCGACCGGTGCTTTCTGAAAACCGATATGCGCTGGACGTCAGAGAAAATCTGAAAATTTATTTTGAAAATTATACGAAGGATAACGGCACAATCATGAATACGCAGTGGAAGGGCATGAGTGTTGGCGGTGAAAATTTTTTATATATGATCAAAGGCTATTCAGGCACTTATCTCATTTATATTTTGGACGTCAGCAAAATCCACAAACCTCAATATGAACAAAATACCGAGCGCTATGGTGAAATGATTTTCTATACAGAAAATGGATTAATTCTTAATGAGAAAGATACTGTCACAGAGCAGGGTATTTTATTTTCGGGCGATGACAACTATTATTTTTCAGGCAGTAAACAGAGATATATGGTTACAGAAAAAGACATACCACAGGCAAATATTCGCGCCGCGTATATTGTCAAAAGCAATGGAGTACTTGGCAATATGTCCTGGATGCAGCGGTGCGTAATCGTATTTTCGATTATCCTTGTAGTGATGATTTTGCCATTTGGCTATCATTTGCTTAAAAAAGCATTTTTCCGACCGCTGGATGCGCTGGTGGATACGATGGATAAAATCAAAGCAGGTCAGTGGGAAGCCAGAGCAGACAAAAATTATGGTGAAACGGAATTTCTGGAAGTCAACAATACGTTTAACAGTATGATGGAGGAAATCAAAAGTCTGAAAATCGAAGGATACGAAAAAGAATTAAGTTTGCAGCAGACGAAGCTGGATTATTATCAGATTCAGATCAGACCTCATTTTTATGTCAACTGCCTGAAAAATATGTACAGTCTTCTGGAAGAAAAACAGTATGACGATGTGAAGAAAAGTATTATTTACCTGTCCAAGCATCTGAGATATATGCTTAAAGGTTCCTCCATGATCGTGCCTTTGGAGGAAGAATTGCAGTACGTTCAAAATTATATCGAACTGCAGCAGATCGGCCGTATTAAACCTATTCTTTGTAAAGTAGAAGCAGATGAGAATGTATTAAAATATAATATACCGGCGATTTCGATTTTATCCTTTGTGGAGAATTCTGTAAAATATGGCCTTGTTCTGAATGAGGAACTTAAAATTATCATTCAGATTCAGAAAATGACGACAGGGGAGGATGAATATTTAAATATTCATATTTCGGATAACGGCAGCGGCTTCTCGGAGGAGGTGCTTGAACATCTGAATCAGAACATTGAAACCCGAAAAGATGGCACGACGATTGGCATTTATAATGTCATCGAACGTTTCAAATTGTATTATGGCGCTGAAAATATTGAATGTGCATTTTCAAATCTAAACGGTGCGCATACAGATATATTTATCAAAAAAAGAAAGGATGACAGCAGATGAATATATTGATTGTAGATGACTTGGTCAGTGTGGTCAATGGTATTGAAAATGGTATTGACTGGAAAAAATTAAATATAGACAGCGTATTTAAGGCGCACAATGCCTATGAGGCGAAAATTATTATTAAAAATGTACCAATCGATATTTTGCTGACAGATATTGAAATGCCCGGCGAGAGCGGCATTGATCTGGTGGCATGGGTCCATGCTGAAAATAAAGATATTGAGTGTATTTTTATGTCATCCCATGCAGATTTTGATTATGCCCGCAGAGCGTTGCAGACTGGAAGCTGTGAGTATGTGCTGCTGCCATGCCCGAATGAGGAAATCGAGGAGGTCATCGGAAAAGCTGTTATGCGACTGACCAGCCGCAGGGAAAAAGACAAAGTTTATCAGTATGGCAAGGTTGTGACAGAGGATGTGTGGTTGGAAAAAATGTTGTTAAAACACAGCATTACTACTGCGCAGAATCAGGATGCCATTGAACGTCTGATTCATATTGGTAGCATTAAACCACAGGCATGCGGTTATCTGGTGTATATCAAATTGCGGGAAAATGCAGAACAGTCTGCACAGTGGGATATGTCACTTCTGGAATTTATCATAGGCAATATCAGTCATGAGTTGATGCAGCCGGTGCATTATCGTGTGATCGTGAGCGGACAGTCGAAAGATACATTTGCAATGTTTTGTCAGCCTGAGGAAACACAGGATATTTCGGAGGAGGCATTTGCGCGGCAAATCCATATGATCCGGGAAACCATGACAAAAGTGCTGCATTTACAGATGTACATATGTTTTGAGCGGTGCACAGATTATGCACAGTTGAGTGCAATCAGTCATCGGCTGGAAGAAAAAGCAAAGACGGCATTGTCGGATATACAGGAAACTTCAGGCGATACGGCCCAGGTGATCGCATGTGTGGAGGAGTATGTGAAGGAGCATATCGCTTATGATGTCAAACGCAGTGATCTGGCAAATCATGTACATATGAATGTGGACTATCTATCAAGGATTTTTAAGCGGGGAAAGGGCGTTACCTTGAATGAATTTATTATTGAAAGCAAGATGGCGGTTGCCAGAAATTTATTACAGACCACAAGACTTCCGGTGGGGCTTGTGGCAGCCAGAGTCGGTTACAGTGATTTTTCTTATTTTTCAAAATTATACAAAAAATCCTTTGGACATACACCTACGGAGGAACGCGGATAAAATATGGAAGGTCGGTATTTTTTTACGAAAATACCGACTTTTATAAATTTTGGTCGGCAGCGTGCCAATGGGATGTCTGCATTATTACAGATGAAAACATGAAAAGTTGATAGAATAAAACCATCAAATACAGGGAGGTCATTTTTAGAATGAAAGGAAAAAGAACAAGAGCAGTCGCATTAGCGCTGGCGACAGCAATGGTTGGCATGCTGCTGGCGGGCTGTGGCTCAGATAACAAAACTTCAGATGCATCCAATAATGCGTCTAACACACAGGGCGAAGCAAGTGATAGTGGCGATACAGCCAGTGGTGATGACAGAGCAGCGTATTTTCAGGGCAAAGATCACTATACATTAAAAATTATGGCATTTGGTGATGCAGATACGACAACTTTGGAAAAAATATCTGAAAAACTCAGCGAGTACACAGAACCTGCATTAAACTGTGATGTTGAACTGACAAGAGTTGGTTTTGCATCTTATATGCAGCAGTTAAACCTGATGTTATCTTCAGGGGATGAGTTTGATTTATTTATTCCAATGGCATCACCTGTAGATTATGTGAATGCAGGACAGATTCAGCCTGTAGAAGATCTTGTGAAGGAATATGCACCGGAATTAGAACAGTTGATTTCAGCAGAAGATCGTGTAACACAGACATTTGCTGAAGAATGGTATGGTCTGCCGAATAATTCAGAAAAAGGTTATACACTTGGTTTTGGTATGCGTAAAGATGTATGCGATGAGCTCGGTATTGATTACGAAAATCTGTCATCTTGGGATGATTTGCATGATGCACTTGTTAAAGTAAAGGAAGCACATCCGGAAATGTATCCTATTGTTTCAAATAGTGGAAGCATGTTTGGATCTGATACAGCTTATACAGGTCAGGACAGTTGTGGCGATACATATAATCTTGCAGTGCTCACAGACCCATTTGATGAAAATGGAAAAATTGAAAGTTGGTTTACAACAGATCAGTTTAAAGAAGTGACTACACGTATGTACACATGGGCACAGGAAGGTCTTGTAATGCCGGATGCTTCTACAAATGCAGATGGAGCAAATACACTTGTAGCAGCAGGCAAAGCATTTGGATATTTTCAGCATATGAAACCAGGCTGGGAAGGTGAACAGTCGGTATCTAATCAGACAGAAACAGTTGCATGGCGTTATGGCACACCAACATATACGGGTGGATCAATGGCATGGTTTGTACCGACATCTTCAGGTGACCCTGAAAGAGCCGTTGCATTCTGGGAAATGATGTATACAAACGCAGATATTGCAAATCTTGTAATCAACGGCATCGAAGGTGAAGACTATGTTGTAGCAGATGAAGCTAACGGTATTATCGATTATCCGGAAGGCAAAGATTCTTCTACAGCAACTTACAGCCGTCTGACATGGGAATGGCCTAATCAGCAGCTTGGTTATTTCTGGGAAGGTGAAGATACAACATTATGGGAACAGTATGCTGAATTTGAAAAGGAAGCACAGATACCGGTATCTTTTGGCTTTACTTTTGATGCAACATCAGTCATGAATGAAATTACGGCGTGCACAAATGTATATCAGAAATATGTACCTGCATTACTTTGTGGTTCACTTGACCCTGAAACAACAATCCCTGTTTTAAATGAAGAAATGGAAAAAGCAGGTATTCAGAAAATTGTGGATGAAAAACAGGCACAGTTTGATGCATGGAAAGCTTCAAAATAAGAAAATATCTGAGTGATATAAGAAAATATCCGAATGATTTATACAGAAAAATGGCAGTATGTGAAACAGCCAGATTAAAAATGTATAGGTATCAGGATACACAAATTATATAGGGGACTGTCATGCAGTCCCCTTTGTGATAAGAAAATATGGTTTGCAGGGAGAGGATGAACGATGAAGAAAAAAAGTTTTATGCAGCGTCATAAACGCTTTTTACCTTTATATATGATGATGATTCCGGGATTGTTATATCTGTTGATCAACAATTATATACCTATGGCAGGTATCGTGATTGCATTTAAACAGGTCAACTTCAGAAAGGGTATTCTGGCTAGTCCGTGGATTGGTCTGAGTAATTTTAAATATCTGTTTACAACAAATGATGCGTGGATCATCACACGAAATACGATTTTATATAATATTGTATTTATTGTGCTTGGCACAGCACTTGCGGTATTTGTTGCGATTATTTTAAATGAACTTCGCGGCAAACTGAGCAAAAAAGTATATCAGACAGTCATTTTGATACCATACCTGATTTCAATGGTTGTTGTCAGTTATCTTGCTAATGCGATGCTTTCAACAGATACAGGGTTCTTGAACAATTCAATTTTAAAACTGTTTGGTGCAGATCCTGTCAGTTGGTATTCAGAACCAAAATACTGGCCGTTTATTTTAGTATTTGTCAATCTCTGGAAAAACTTCGGTTATCAGTCCATTATTTTCTATGCAACTGTTGTTGGACTGGATGCAGGCTTATATGAAGCTGCCGCAATCGACGGTGCGACACGTTGGAATCGAATTTATCATGTGACATTGCCGGGATTGCGTTCAACGATCATTACGTTGACACTGATGTCTGTCGGTCGAATTTTCTATTCTGATTTTGGTCTGTTCTATCAGGTGCCAATGAATTCAGGACCATTGTTTGACGTGACGAACACAATTGATACATATGTTTATCGTGGTTTAATGCAGAGTAATAATATTGGTATGTCTTCAGCGGCAGGTGTTTACCAGTCCATTATCGGATGCCTGTGTGTACTGACAGCAAACTTTATTGTCAGAAAAATCAGCAAAGAAGACGCATTATTCTAAGGAAGGGAGAAAATAAAAATGGTAGAAAAAGGTCATAAGTTTCAAATCGCAGCACACATTTTAATGATTATCCTTTCTGTGCTTTGTCTGTTTCCATTTCTTTTATTGATTATGTCCTCTGTGACAGATGAGCAGGCACTGATTCGTGATGGATATTCAATCTTTCCATCTATGTTCAGTCTGGATGCGTACAAATATATTTTCAGAAATGCTGCAACGATTTTTCGGGCATATGGTACGACCATTATGGTGACAGTGATTGGTACAGTGGCAAATCTTGTGCTGACCACATTACTTGCCTATCCGTTGTCAAGAAAAGACCTGCCGCATCGCAATGTATGGTCATTTATCGTATTTTTTACAATGTTGTTTAATGGTGGTCTTGTCCCTTCATATATCATGTGGACACAGTATTTCCATATAAAAAATACTTACGCCGCATTGATCGTACCGGCACTGATGATGGGGGCATTTTACGTTATTATGATGCGTACAAATCTTTCTCAGAATATTCCGGAGGAAGTCCTTGAGGCGGCAAGAATTGACGGTGCAGGTGAATGGAAAATTTTAATTAAAGTTGTACTTCCGATGTCACTGCCGATTATTGCCACACTGATGCTGTTAGTTGGTCTTGCTTACTGGAATGACTGGATGAATGGTCTGTATTACCTGACAAAAACAAAATATTACACGATTCAGGTACTCTTAAATGCAATGCTTCAGGATCTGCAGACATTACTTTCAAGTTCAATTGGTGCCAATGTAGATGTATCCTCAATGCCATCTACAAGTATTAAGATGGCAATCGCTGTTGTCGGCGCGGTACCGGTACTGTGTATTTATCCATTTTTTCAGAAATACTTTGTCAAAGGTATTACGATTGGGGCTGTGAAAGGTTGATAGTGATATGAGTAAATTTAATAATGAGTATGTCAAAGGTATTTTAAGAACTGAAGGTACACGGTTTGTCAATGAAGATGACCAGGAGATTATTCTTCATGGTTACGGTACAGCAAACTGGATGAATGTGGAAGGATTTATGATTGGTGGTATAAATTTGCCAGTCAATAAGTTTAAATATTTATTATTCCCTGGACCGGAAAATGATCATGAACCTGCCAGGTGGACAACCAGAAGAACCGTAGATCAGGTTATTCGAGAACTTTGTGGACCTAAATACCTTGAAACTTTCTGGGACAGATGGGAAGAAAATCATCTCAGAGAAGAAGATATTAAATTGATGGCAGATTTGGGATATAACTGTGTGCGTTTAGTACTTAATGCGAATGCGCTTTTGGTTGAAGATATCGGTATCAAGTTTAATGAAAAATGTTTCAAGCGTTTGGAACATATCATTGACTGCTGTGAAAAATATAAAATTTACGCAATCTTAGATATGCATGGTGTTGTTGGCGGCAATAATGGTGCCACAGGAGATTCCCTGTTCTGTGAATATCCAAGTATTTTTCTCGATGAGGAGAGTAAAGAACGTCAGATTATTTTGTGGGAAGAAATTGTAAAACATTTTGGACATCGCTGGATTATTGCGGGGTATGACCTGATCAATGAGCCTGTATCATCGCCAGTGCAGCATGAATATATTCCACTGTTGGAAGCATATTATGAGGAATGTATCAAACGTTTGCGTCGTATTGATCCGGTGCATATTATGTTTATCGAACCGCCGAAATTTGCGCGTGACCCAAGAATATTAAATCATCAGTATGATCCGGATTACCATAATTGGGCGATTTCAATTCATCTGTATGGGGCTTCGCCGGAGATTAAGGATTTATATCCGTGGTTATTAAAGCGTGAAGAATTAAATGTGCCACTCTGGCTTGGTGAGTGTGGTGCATCACCTGCAGCAAACAGTATTTTTTACGATATCTGTGCCCATTATGGTATCGCTTATACACCGTGGGCATGGAAGGTTGCTGTGTGTGCGGGAGGTCGTCCTGTGGAATCAGTAGGTCATCCGCTGCCAAAAGACTGGAATAAAATTCAAACATACATTTCAACCGGACCGCGTCCAAGCTATGAAGCATCTCAGAAAATTATGGATGAATATATCGAAAATCTCAAGCTTGAGCATTGTATAGTTAATTATGAACATGCACGTATCAGTGCAAAACATCCGGATATTATCGTCAGCGGTGTAGCTTATGATATGTGGGACGAAGATGGTAAACGTTATTATGGCAGTTGGGAAATGTCAAACTATCTGAATTTTCGCATGGAAGATCATACAAAACTTGTATGGGCAACTCAAAAAGATTTGCCATATCCGAAGTTTGCATGGTATGAAGATCCAAACGAACAGCAGTATGACCCACTGACGGATCTGGCATTGGAACTTTCTGATGGTGAATTTGCAAATTATACAGTCTATGAAGTGAACAAAGATTGCCATGTAACGGTGGAAGGTATTGGTGCGGGCAGCGCAGACATATTTGCCAATGGTGAAAAGATTGGTGAAATAACACTTCCGGAAGGTGATATTTTAAAATCTGTCAAAGCCCAAATGCTGACCATCGCACCGGCAGAAGCTACAACGATTAAAGTCCTTGTTACAGATGGAACAGTGAAGATTAAAAATATAATTTTTGAACTTGTAAAATAAATATAACCCTAATCTCTATGAAAATTAATTTCTAATTATTAAATGTTCAGGTCTGACTTTTGGAAAATTTAAATTATTTATCAGAGATTAGGGTCACTTTATATATTATAAGTGCAGGCAGGAGGTTAAAATATGGGGGTACAAATAGAAGAATTAACTTCAGGTGTATGGAACCTTGAATTTGGTTATGGTAATACAGTTTATATAATTGAAGGTCATGATAAAGCTGTAGTAATTGATACGGGTATGGGAGATGAACCAATTTTGACGTTCATTCGAAAATTAACAGATAAGCCGTTGGAACTTGCAATTACGCATGTTCATGGAGATCACATGCGATATGCTGCTGATTTTTCAGTGCGATATATGTGTGATAAGGATGCGGATATTTCAGAAAAGATGCTTGCACGATTTAATATGCCACAAATCCTGAATTTATCATATCAGCGTATTCATGAATGGGATATCATTGACCTTGGAGATGTGACGCTGCAGGTGATTCCGATGTATGGACATACCCCGGGATCTGTAGGCTATTACTGTAAGGAAAAAAATATGATTTTTTGTGGTGATGCCATAGGTTCTGGCATGGGCGTCTGGATGCATGTGCCATATGCGTTAAATCTCAGTGAGTACAGAAATTCTTTGAAAAATTTTATAGATTGGGCCAAAAAACAGCCACCGATGAAGTTTTTCTCCGGTCACAGAATTATGAATTATGCGGTACCGGATTTAGATAAGTCCTTCATCGCATCTATGCAGGAAGCAGAAACTGCATGGAAAAATAAAACACTTATGACCGAGCCTAATCTTGAGATGGTACAGAATCTGTATGATTTATGCGGAGAAATCCTGGAAGGCAAAGTGGAAGGGCTACCACGACAGGACATGAGCCGAAAGAGTGATGAGGGTGAAATCATTCCGTTGATGGCTGTGAAAGACAATGCAGCTGTTTTATATACGAAAGATTTGATTTAACTATATCATAAATAATGAATATTTCCAAATACAGGTAATGCGACTAAAGTGCGACTAATCGGTGAGCAAATGTATGAAATCATTTGTTCACCGATAGTGTATTACGAAAAATTCTTCCGCATTTCTTCAATAAACAACCGTGCAGTTGCCGGCAGATACACATTCTGCCGGCATATTAATGTGGTGCAGGTCAGAATGTCAGGGATGTCTAATGGGTGCAGGAGGATGTCTGAATGTTCAAGGAATCGATTCATGGACGTAGGAACGATGCCGACGCCAAGTCCTGCCGCGGCAAAATCCGCAGTTGTCCTTGCATCATCATTAATACAGATAATCTTTGGCTGCAAACCGGCTTTGACAAAAACATTTCTTAAAATATTTTCCCAACGACGATAAATAATTAAAGGCAAATCAGCCAGAACATTCAGTGTCAGAGGCTGACTGTTATCCGTGAAATGCTTCAAATATACATCTTTTCCGATGGCGCAGAGAGCCTCCTGATTGAGAGAAATACTTTTTAAATCAGGAGCATTAAACGGTGTGCGCACAAGGGCGAGATCAATGCTGCCCGAGCGTACCATATCAATCAGCTCGTAAGTATTGGCTTCCTTAATATCAAATGTCATATGTTCATATTTTTGATGAAACTGGCTGATCCACTGCACAAGTGTTGTGCTGCATACCGAAGAAATGGCACCGATGCGCAGATTACCGGAAACACCTTCTGTAATATCTAAAAGCTCGGTGCGTGTGGAAGCACATAAATCCAAAATTGCATTGGCGCGTTTATATAAGAGCAGACCGGCTTCTGTCGGATAAATATGGCGTGTGTTGCGTTCCAGTAATTTACAGCCAAGTTCATCCTCAAGCTGTTGAATCTGCATGCTCAAAGGTGGCTGTGACATGTGTAAAACTCGCGCCGCACCTGAAATCGAGCCTTCATCAATAATTGTTATAAAATATTTTAACTGTCTGATATCCATCGTATAAACTCCTTTATTATCTAACATATACTTTTATCAATTTATAATTGCTACAAAAATGAACCACATTATCATGATATGTTCTTTGTCTGGCAAAATATTTAAAATTATGTGGCAAGGATGATTGTATTCACTTTGAAATGAAAATATTTTTCCGTGTACATTATTTAGTATTTACAGACCTGAGCGGCAATAAAAAAATGCAGATGAAATTCATAAATCTATGAAGTGTTCACATTATATCATAGTTTTGGAAAGTGTGGTTGATGATATGGGAAATTTGTGACATAATTATATTAAAGAGTCGGAGGTAAAGGATTACAATGTCTTTTGAACCTGACATTATATGAATTCGAATATTTACAGATAGCAGAAATAAAAATCTTTAATATTCAATCAATTTTACAGCATCAGGGAGAAGTATTTATGAAAGAAAAAGAAATAGCAGAGCAAAAGCAGCAATCGAAGCTTTTGTGGCAGTTTTTGAAAGGGTGCAAGGGCACATTTGTAGTGACGATTATTGCGGCGGGCGTGATGGCGCTGGCGGATATGATTAATCCGCAGATTATCCGTGCAGCAGTGGATAATGCTATTGGACATGAGGCGGCTAATTATCCGGCATGGGTAATGCGCATTGTGGACAGTGTGGGTGGATTTGAGTATCTGGCAAAGCATTTGTGGATAATGGCAGCAGCAGTGATTATCGTAGCGCTGATTCGCGCAGTGAGCACTTATTTGTTTCGTGTGTGCAACACAAAAGCCTCTGAGGTGCTTGTGAAAAATATGCGTGACAGCCTGTTCTCACATATTGAACATTTGCCATTTTCCTGGCATATGAAAAACAAAACCGGTGATATTATTCAGCGTTGTACCTCAGATATTGATACAACTAAAAATTTTGTATCTGAGCGTCTGACATCATTATTTCGTATTGTCATTTTACTGATTTTATCCCTTGTTTTTATGGGAACGATGAATATTGGCCTGACTGTGATCGCATTTATTCCGGTGCCGTTTATCGTGCTGTATTCCGTGCATTTTCATAAAAAATTAGTATCGGGCTTTGCAGAATGTGATGAAAATGAGGGCATCTTATCCTCTATGGCGCAGGAAAATCTGACAGGTGTACGTGTGGTGCGTGCATTTGGCCGTGAAAATTACGAAAAAGAAAGATTTGAGGCGCACAATGAGCATTATACAAAGCTCTGGGTGAAAATGGCAAAGGTGATGAGTCGTTTTTGGAGTGTGTCTGATGTTTTATCAGGCCTTCAGGTGATGTTAGTTGTTGTATTTGGTGCGGTTTTTTGTATTTACGGAAAGATGACGGCAGGTGAGTACATCGCATTTATTTCTTACAATTCACTGCTTGTATGGCCGGTCAGAGAGCTTGGACGTATGCTTTCAGATATGAGCAAAGCGGGTGTATCTATTGCCCGGATTAATTATATTATGTCCTCAGAAATTGAACAGGATAAGGACGGGGCGATGGCACCACCGATGAATGGTGATATTGCCTTTGAACATGTGCAGTTTGCTTATCCGCAGTGTTCGCAGATGTTGCATGACATTAACTTTACGATGCAGGGAGGTACAACTCTTGGTATTCTTGGTGGTACAGGCAGCGGAAAGTCCACCATGATGTGTCTGCTTGACAAGCTGTATGATTTACCTGAAAATTGCGGCAAAATCACAATTGGCGGTGTGGATATCCGGGATATTCAGACAGAATATTTAAGACAAAATATCGGTATTGTGCTGCAGGAGCCTTATTTATTTTCAAGAACAATCGCAGAAAATATCGGTATCACCAGAGAAGATATTACTTTGAGTGAAATCAGGGAAGCGGCAAGGGCAGCCTGTCTTGACCAGACCGTGGAGGATTTTGCAAAAGGCTATGAAACCTTTGTGGGTGAGCGTGGGGTAACATTATCCGGCGGTCAGAAACAGCGTGCGGCAATTGCTCGTATTTTGACACAGCAGACGCCGATTATGATTTTTGACGATTCACTGTCGGCGGTAGATACAGAGACAGATGAAAAAATCCGAAAAGAACTTGAGCAGCATTTTGGAAAGGCAAGTATTATTTTGATTTCACATCGTATCACAACATTAAGTAAGGCGGACCATATTCTGGTATTAGACCACGGCAACATTGTTGAACAGGGCACACATCACACATTAAAATCGGCGGGTGGTATTTATCAGAAAATTTATGAAATCCAGTCGGGTATGAAAGGGGAGGAAGCATAATGGAACAGCAGTCAAAGAAGGCATTGCCGTTTTTCGGTGTTGGTAAAATTCTGCCCTTTGTAAAAAAATACAAATGGATTATATTTCTGATGATCGGATGTGGTCTGATAGGCAGTCTTGTGGATATCGTTGTGCCGATTTATCAAAGATATGCCTTGAATCATTTTGTGGGTGAGCATACATTAGATACATTGGCATTATTTATCGTAATTTATACATTGTCCATTATCATTGCAGGTGTGGCAAATTATATATCATGCGCTTACGCTATGCGTGTTGAAGTCAGTATGAACAGGGATTTGCGAAATGCCGCATTTTCCCATTTGCAGACACTGGCATTTTCCTATTATAATCAAAACAGTGTCGGATATATTCATGCGCGCATTATGAGCGACACCTCACGTATTGGTACGCTTGTGTCCTGGACGATGATGGACGGCGTGTGGCATATGTCCTATCTTGTGGGTGCAATTATCGTAATGTTTGTGGTTAATGCAAAACTTGCACTGATGGTTGTTGTCATTATCCCAGTGTTGGCGGTGGTCTTTTCGATTTTTCAGAAGAAGCTGATTGCAGTCAATCGAGAAATTCGTGAGATTAATTCGCATATTACAGGTAATTTTAATGAAGGTATCACAGGGGCAAAGACGATTAAAACACTTGTCATTGAAGATAAAATGACTCATCATTTTGTGGATGAAACAGGTTCCATGGTCACAAAATCCGTGCATGGTGCAAGACTTCGTGGACTATTTGCGGCAACAATGCATCTGGCATCCTCCTGTGCACTGGCAATTGTACTGTGGCAGGGTGGCTATATTGCAGCAAATGAAGTGGGTACATTTTCAATGTTTATGTCCTATGCACAGGGCATGATGGAACCGGTGCGCTGGCTTGTGGACTGTATTTCAGATTTGATTACAACACAGGTCAATATCGAGCGATTTACACGACTTTTAGAAACGGAGTCGGATGTAAAAGATACAGCGGAAGTCATTGAAAAATACGGGGACAGCTTCCATCCGAAGAAAGAAAACTGGGAAGACATTAAGGGCGATATTGAGTTTAAAGATGTCAGCTTTAAATACCCGGATGGAGATACTTATGTACTTGAACACTTCAACTTAAAAATTCCATTTGGCTCAAATATTGCGATCGTTGGTGAAACCGGCGCAGGTAAATCAACCCTTGTCAATCTTGTGTGCCGGTTCTTTGAGCCAACTAGTGGCAAAGTTTTAATTGATGGCAAAGATGCAAGAGAAAGAAGCCAGTTGTGGCTGCACAGTGCGATTGGCTATGTATTGCAGACACCGCACTTGTTTTCGGGCACTATTCGTGAGAATCTTCTGTATGGCAATCCGGATGCCACAGAGGAAGAAATTCAAAAAGCACTTGAACTTGTATCAGCGACAGACGTTATCGACAAACTGGAGGACGGACTGGAAAGTGACGTTGGTGAGGGTGGCGATTTGATGTCCACAGGCGAAAAGCAGTTGATTTCATTTGCCAGAGCAATTCTTGCCAATCCGAAAATCCTTGTGTTGGACGAGGCAACCGCATCTGTCGATACCATCACAGAACAGCGCATCCAGTCTGCAATTCAGAACATTATTAAAGGAAGAACATCCTTAGTTATCGCCCACAGACTTTCAACTGTCCGCGATGCCGACTTAATCTTAGTTGTCCGTGACGGCAAAATCGTTGAACAGGGTAAACACGAAGAACTGCTGGCGAAAAAAGGGTATTATCATGCACTGTATACACGGCAGTATGAGGATGAGGCGACGAAGATGGCGTTGGAGTAGAAGATGGAGATGGACTAAAAGAAGAAATAGCAGAGGAATACTGATATGAATATACAGATATTTGGAACAAAAAAATGTAATGATACGAAGAAAGCAGAGCGCTTTTTCAAAGAACGCGGCATAAAGTATCAGTTCATTGACATGAAAGAAAAAGGTATGAGCAAAGGTGAATTTAACTCAGTAGCTCAGGTAAATGGTGGATTAGAGAATATGATTAACTGGGATGGAAAGGACAAGGATCTGCTTGCACTCATTAAGTATATCGCAGATGAAGATAAACTTGAAAAGGTACTTGAGAATCCTCAGGTAATTAAAACGCCGGTAGTCAGAAATGGCAGACAATCAACACTCGGTTATCAGCCTGATGTGTGGAAGGGATGGAGTTGATTGTTTGGTGAAAATATTAAAAGGTGGCAGGCATCTTGATGATTACTTTTTGATGAGCAATAAATATCACAGAAAATGAATAGTAGAAAAGCTGATAAAAAGCCGATAAAAGTTGTACGACAAGAAGCAGTCATAGAATATATAAAATTGAATGGAAGAATAACCAATAAAGAAGCAAGAGAATTATTAGAACTTGCAGAATCTACAACAAAAAGAATATTGAAAGAAATGGTTGAAGAGAATATTTTAGTTGTAAAAGGTGAACGAAAAAGTAGAGAGTATTTGTTAAAATATTAATTAATTTGGGGTTTGTCAAGTAAAGAGTGTAATTTTTTGATTTTTACACGGCAATTAGAGCAAATTTACTAGTCTACCACTACAAACCCTCGCATACATTGTAAAAACAGTGTTTGCGGGGGTTTTCCCTTTGAAAGATTATATTGAACAGCGGGCTGTGGAGATTGCAAATTATATTATAGAAAATAAAGCGACTGTGCGTCAGGCGGCAAGACGATTTGGTATTTCAAAAAGTACAGTACATAAAGATGTTTCTGAAAGATTATATATCATTAACAGAGCACTGGCAAAAGAAGCCAGAGCTGTGCTGGATGTCAACAAAGCCGAGCGCCATATCCGAGGTGGACTGGCAACAAAGGAAAAATATCTGCATGAACACCATGGACAGGAATAGTGAATATTAATATGAAATCGATATGATATAGAGGATATGACTATTTGCAATTTAATTTGTAGATAGTCATATTTTTGAAATATAAACATAAATATGAGATTTCTTCTCATATTTATGTTGAAAAAAAACAAAAAATGGGATATAATAAAAATATAGATATTAAATTGGACAAGAAGTTTAGAACAATGGAGGGAAATGAGATGTTATGCCAATTTACAGTTAAAAATTTTAAGAGTATACGAGATGAGGTAACATTCGACATGCAGGCTGCCGCCATTTCTGAACATGAAGACAGAGTTATAAAGGATAAAGATGAAGAATTGTATTTGCCAGTTTCTGCAATATATGGTCCAAATGGTGGAGGAAAATCAAATGTGCTTGAAGCGTTGCACAGTCTGGTTACAAAAGTGTTAAGACCTTTATACGCAACAAGTAACAACGAAGATATTGCGATAAAAATGAAAAGATTAGTGATAGATCCATTTGTATTTGATAAGAAATCAATAAATGAACCGACAGAATTTGAGGTATTCTTTAGAACAGAGTTGGCTGAATATCGATATGAGTTAATTGTAAAAAAAGAAGTCATACTATATGAAAGACTAGATCGTATAAAGTTGGAAACAGGTCGGAAATCAGGTCTTTTTGAAAGAAATGAAGAAATTGTTTTAAAAGGTGAATTTGCAAAGTTAAAAATCAGTAATGAATTATCCGATACATTACCATTGTTATCTTATTTGGGAATTACTTATAGCAAAAATAAGGTAGTTCAGGATGTATTAGGATGGTTTATTAAAAAAATTGATTTTTTGAATTATGGGAATCCAATTCAGGAAATGCGAATGGTTGTATCCAATTCTGAAGAAATAAAGAAATTAATGCTTCAAATGATTCAGGAGATGGATTTGGATATTGTTGATTTTCGATTTGAAGAAAAAGAAAATGAACGATTAGAAGTATTTACAAAGCATAGGGTAGATGAATATGAAGCAGAGTTGAATTTGTTTGATGAATCCAGTGGAACTAGAAAGTTGTTTGGACTCTTGCCGTTTATTGCAGATAGTTTATTGCATGGAACAACTTTGGTAATAGATGAACTAGATGCAAAAATACATCCAGTTTTGTTGCGTTATATTATAATGATGTTTAATAATATGGAAATTAATAAATATCATGCACAGTTGATTTTTACATCACATGATTTGTCCACAATGAACAGCAAAGTATTCAGAAGAGATGAAATCTGGTTTGTAGCGAAAGGTAATCACCAAAATTCAAAATTATATTCGCTTGTGGAGTTTAAGAATGAAAAAGGTGAATCTGTACGAAAAGATGCAAAGTTTGATAAACAGTATTTGGAAGGAAAATATGGTGCAGACCCTTACCTCAGAAAAATTATAGATTGGGGGATAGTGAATGGTTAAACGCTGCAGCAAAGAGAAGGCTAACTGGAAGAAAAAGCGTCGGCAGGAATATTTGGAAAAGAAAGAATTCCGGTATTATATTTTCTGCGAAGGACAAGCAACGGAACCAAAGTATTTTCAAGGATTTAAAAGATATATTGAAGATAATCCGATTTATCGGGATATGGTATTGATTGAAATCGAAGGCTGCCAAGCTGAAACTATGAGGGTAATAGGAAAAGCCGAAGCATATGTTCGGGAGAACAAGATTACAAAAGGCCAAATTTGGTGTGTCTATGATAAAGATAGTTTTCCATCCAGTGACGTTAATGGTGTAGTTCAGAGAGCAAGTGTGTTGAATCAAAAAAATCCGGATATTCAGTATCATGCTGCGTGGAGTAATGAATGCATTGAATTTTGGTTTATGCTACATTTTGCGTATTATACTTCAAATAATCATCGGTCTGAGTATAAGAAATTTTTAAATCAGAAATTTCAGGAATTAGGCATTGGAAAATATGAGAAAAATATGGATGATATATTTGAAACGTTGATGAATGGTGGAAGTCCGAAATTAGCAATTCGATATGCGAAACGAATTATCAAAAATGGAGAAGGAAAAACACCGGCAGAGATAGCACCTGGAACAAAGGTGTATGAGTTGGTGGAAGAACTGGCAAAATATTTGCCGGAAAAAATGAAAAATCAGTTCTTAGAAAATCAAAACTATCATAAAGATTTCAAAAGCCTAATTAATATAAATAATAAGCTCAATTAATAAATATATGCATGTACATACATCATGACCTGCAATTTTGTAAATATTTTATGAAAAAATCATGTTAAAAATGAAATTTTTATAAATATTTCTTTCAAAAATGGGATTGACATTTTTTCTCAAAGATGTATAATAATGGACATAGCAAAGGAGTTATCGCAGACGAGAGGGTCTGTTGATAGCTCCTTTTCTGTTTTATTTTTGAAGCTTCGTAAATTAAAACCCCAATACTTAAATAACCTTTACGGATGTGAGGAGGAGATTATTATGACAGATGAGATTATGCAATTTGTCAAAGAGTATGTCAATGGTGAAACCTGGGGCATCTGGTTTTTACTTGGTGCAGCCTTAGTATTTTGGATGCAGGCCGGTTTTGCAATGGTAGAAACTGGTTTTACGAGAGCAAAGAATGCAGGTAATATTATCATGAAGAACCTGATGGACTTCTGTATCGGTACACCGATGTTCATCATTATCGGTTTTGGATTATTCCTTGGTGAAGACCTTGCTGGTATTATTGGTAAACCTGGATTTGATATTTTTACAGACTATGCAAATTTTGACTGGTCTAACTTCGTATTTAACCTTGTATTTTGTGCCACTACAGCAACAATCGTTTCTGGTGCGATGGCAGAACGTACAAAATTCCTTTCCTATTGTGTTTATTCAGCAGTGATTTCAGCAGTGATTTATCCGATTGAAGCTCACTGGACATGGGGCGGCGGCTGGTTAGCACAGCTTGGCTTCCACGATTTCGCTGGTTCTAACTGTATTCATATGGTTGGTGGTGTCTGTGCCCTGATCGGTGCAGCCATTCTTGGACCTCGTATCGGTAAATTTGTTAAAGATAAAAAGACAGGTAAAGTTACAAAAGTTAATGCTTTTCCTGGACATAACCTTCCAATTGGCGCACTTGGTGTATTCATCCTCTGGCTTGGCTGGTATGGATTCAACGGTGCAGCCGCAACAACTGTAGAAGAACTTGGTTCTATTTTCGTAACAACAACAATTGCACCTGCGATGGCAACAGTTGTATGTATGATCTTTACATGGATTAAATATGGTAAACCTGATGTTTCAATGTGTCTGAATGCATCTTTAGCAGGCCTTGTAGCCATTACAGCACCTTGTGATGTATGTGATGCTTTGGGTGCAATTATTATTGGTAGTGTATCTGGTGTATTAGTTGTCTTTGGTGTATGGCTTTGTGATTATGTACTTCATGTTGATGACCCTGTTGGTGCAGTTGCAGTACATTGCATGAATGGTATCTGGGGTACATTAGCTGTTGGTTTATTTGCAACAGAATCTGCACCAGGTTTTGCAAGAGGCTTTGGTGATGGCGTGAACTTTGGTGCAAACCAGATTGCCGGTGCCGGTTTATTCTACGGCGGCGGATTTAAACAGCTTGGTATTCAGTTCGTAGGTTTGCTTGCGACAATGGCATGGACAGCAGTCACAATTACAATCGTATTCTTTGCAATTAAGAAAACAATCGGTCTTCGTGCTTCTGAAGAAGAGGAAATTACTGGTTTGGATGCAACAGAGCATGGACTTCCAAGTGCTTATGCAGGATTTTCAATTACAGATATGTCTATGACAATGGATGTAAATGAAAATACAGACCTCGGTGAAAGCGATTATGAAGCAGCTTCCAAAGCTAAAATCGATAGAGCAATCCCAGTCGTTGCACAGTCCAGTGATTTGGATGCAAACGGTGTGCCAATCTTTAACACAGGTATGCATCGTGTTACAATTATTGCAAAATTGACAAAATTCGATACATTAAAGAAAGCATTAAATGATCTTGGTGTTACAGGTATGACAGTAACACAGGTTATGGGTTGTGGTGTTCAGAAAGGCGCCGGAGAATATTATCGTGGTGTTGAAATGGATGCAACATTACTTCCTAAGATTAAAGTTGATGTTGTTGTCAGCCGCATCCCTGTTGAAGATGTGATTGAAGCAACAAAGAAAGCATTGTACACAGGTCATATCGGCGATGGTAAGATTTTCGTATACAACGTATTAAAGGTTGTTAAAGTCAGAACAGGTGAGGAAGATTACTCAGCATTGCAGGATGTGGAATAATCGGAAGATTAAGCAATTCGATTAAAGTTAAAGTAAATTTTGACCATTAAAATTTAAATGATAGAAAATACAGACCATTAAAAAGTGTATTGAGAAGCTGTTGCAAGCGTGTAAAAACGTGAAGTGGCAGCTTCTTTTTCTAACAAAAATCCATATATTTTAAAGGAAGCAAAACAAAAATCCTATGTACAAGATAGAAAAATGAAGTTATAATTAAGAAATAATTAGAAAATTTTACAGGGAGGATAGATGGATGACAATACAAATGGCAAAAGATGAATCTATGAATAGAAAAAATTCCGACAAAGATAAGGCAAATACTGAAGCGGTTTCTGGCTGTACAATCCCATCGGCAGATATCAAGCGTGTGAAAGGTCTGGGATTTTTAAATCACAAAGGTACAAACAAGTTTAATGCCCGTGTAATTACACGAAACGGTCGTGTGACAACAGATGAGATGCAGGCTATCTGTGAGGCAGCAGCAAAGTATGGTGACGGTCATATGATGATGACAACCCGTCTGACTGTGGAGGTGTCCGGCATTGATTATGAGAATATTGAAGCATTTACAGCATGTATTGAAAAGGCGGGCTTAAGCATCGGCGGTACAGGCAACAAAGTGCGCCCGGTTGTGTCCTGCAAAGGTACGACCTGCCAATATGGTAATTATGATACATATGCATTGAGTGAGGAAATTCATCATCGTTTTTATGAGGGATATCGTTCAGTGAGTCTGCCGCATAAATTTAAAATTGCTACAGGCGGATGTCCAAATAACTGTGTGAAGCCAAATTTAAATGATGTTGGTATTATCGGCATTAACATACCGAATTATAAAACAGAACTTTGTCGTGGATGTAAGAAATGTAAAATCGAAGAAGCCTGTCCGATGCATGCAGTCAAAGTCATTGACGGTAAAATCACAAGAGATACATCTGTCTGTAATACATGTGGCCGTTGCGTAGGTAAATGTGTATTCCATTGCAATGATGAGAGTACAAAGGGCTGGAGAATGTATGTCGGTGGCTGTTGGGGCAAAAAGGTCGCCCAGGGCAAGATGCTTTCAAAAGTTTTTACAGATAAAGAAGATGTCTTAAATACCATCGAAAAAGTGATTTTATTCTTCAAATCTGAGGGTATTGCAGGAGAACGTCTGGCAGACACAGTGGAACGCGTTGGCTTTGAAAAAGCAGAGGCGATGATTCTTGGGGATGAATTATTTGCCCGTAAGGATGAAATCCTGGAAAAATAACCTGTAGAAAAGTTTAATTGATGTTTAATCAATTATTGATATATTAAATTGTTTAGAATCAATTAGGCAAATAAAAAAAACAGCGATGCATGAGTTATCACCCGTGTATCGCTGTTTTTTATGTTATAAAATAATCTAATCACAAATCACGTGATTATTTGTTTCTGTAAATAATGTCATGTCTTCCAGGACCGTTAGAAATCATAGTGATTGGGAAGCCAATCTGTTCCTCAACGAATTCGATGTATTTACGGCAGTTTTCAGGAAGGTCTTCATACTTCTTGATACCGCGGATATCACTTTTCCAACCAGGAAGTGTTTTAAGTACAGGTTTTGCTTTTTCGAGTAAAGCTGTTGTTGGGAATTCTGTTGTCACTTCACCGTCGATGTCATAGCCGACACAAACAGGAATTTCATCCAGATAACCAAGTACATCAAGTACTGTAAAAGCAACATCTGTTGTACCCTGCATTCTGCAGCCGTATTTGGAAGCAACACAGTCGAACCAGCCCATACGTCTTGGACGGCCTGTAGTAGCACCAAATTCACCGCCGTCACCACCACGGCGTCTTAATTCGTCAGCTTCATCGCCAAAAATTTCTGATACGAATGCACCGGCACCTACAGCACTTGAGTAAGCTTTACATACAGTGACAATCTGTTTGATTTCGTATGGTGGGATACCAGCACCTACAGCACCGTAACCGGCAAGTGTAGAAGATGATGTAACCATAGGATAAATACCATGATCAGGGTCTTTAAGGGAGCCTAACTGACCTTCAAGAAGGACTGTCTTGCCTTCTTTTAATGCGTTCCAGAGGAAAAGAGAAGTATCACATACAAATGGCTTGATCATCTCTTTGTATGATTTTAATTCTTCCATGATATCATCTGGATTTAACAGTGGTTTATGATATAAATGTTCAAGCAGGACATTCTTTGTCTGGCATACGCGTTCAACTTTATCTCTTAAAATATCTTCATCCTCGAAAAGTTCGCTGACCTGGAAACCGATTTTTGCATATTTATCTGAGTAAAATGGTGCGATGCCGGATTTTGTGGAACCAAAAGATTTACCTGCAAGGCGTTCTTCCTCATATTCATCAAATTTAACGTGGTAAGACATAACCATCTGTGCGCGGTCAGAAATTTTGATCTTTGGCATAGGTACATCTTTATCAGTGATGGATTTCACTTCATTAAATAATACAGGAATGTTCAATGCAACACCGTTACCAATAACGCTTGTTGTGTGGTCGTAAAATACGCCGGATGGTAATGTATGCAGTGCAAATTTACCATAATTATTTACGATAGTATGACCTGCATTGGCACCTCCTTGAAATCTTACGATAATGTCAGAATCTTCTGCAAGCATGTCGGTGATTTTGCCTTTTCCTTCATCGCCCCAGTTTGCGCCAACGATAGCTTTAACCATAATAGAATTCCTCCTGAGTTTTATGCTAAAAATAATTATCAGAAACTGTGAAAAACACAATATTTCTGTAATTTTAAATTATGGACTACTTTATGTATATTACTATATTTTGCGGCAAATGTAAAGGGCATAAACGTAAGAATATAGGGTGTAAAACATGCATATATAGGGGAAAATAGAAAGTATTAGCAAAAGAATATGAATATTATAATTTTAATAATTGAGGACACGGTGCAGGATGCAGAGTAATTTTTTATAATATCAAGTTCATGTAAAAATATTGGAAACAGCGTGATGGCTGGAATGGACGGGATTTGAATAAAGAAAAACGGAAGCTTATAAAAGCCTCCGCCAATAATCTGTCAAGTATGTAAATATTAGTCCGATGATAAGTCAAATGATAAGTAAAATGTTGAATCTTTGAGCAATCAATTATAAATCGATTTTGCCTGAAACAGAATCATTAATCACATAGTAAGCAGCCTGTTCTTCAGGTTTTGTATAAATGCTTAATGTTTTAATATCTTTAACTTTGTTGCCTTCATTAACCCAGAGTTCTTTAACAGTAGCAACAACGTCTTTTTCTTCAATCTGTTTACCGGCGTACTCTACAAAAAATGATGTTTTCATAGTTCCTCCTTGAAATCTCTATAAAAAAATAATCTATTTTTATCAAATGTAATTTTAATACATTTTTAAGGCGTTTGCAACTTTTCTTTTCAGGGCAGAAAAATCACTTGGAAAAGCATTGGAAATATACACAAATATCCTTATAAACTACGGTTGAAATCGAGGTTTTTGCAAAAAATGGAAAAGAAAAAACATATGAAAAATTAGCTAAGATGTTCAATTTTAAAGCTGAAAATCAAATGGATTTGCCTAAATTGTAGAAAAAACACATAAATGCATAGAATTATAAAAAAAGCACTGTAAAAATTATCATTTTTGCTTTAAAATGGTAGTAGACTAAAGAGCAGAAAGGACACGAATGAAATGATAGCAATTATCGACTACGATGCGGGAAATCTGAGAAGTGTTGAAAAAGCCCTTCAGACGATTGGCTGTGATACACTTGTGACAAGAGATAGAGATGAAATTATGGCTGCGGACAAAATCATTTTACCGGGTGTCGGCGCTTTTGGCGATGCGATGGGAAAATTAAAACAATACGGACTTGTGCAGACTATTCATGATGCGATTGACGCAAAAAAGCCATTTCTTGGTATTTGTCTGGGCCTCCAGTTGTTATTTGAGAGCAGTGAAGAAACAGAAGGTGTTGCCGGACTTGGTGTCCTCCCGGGAAAGATTTTGAGAATCCCTGATGCACCGGGCATTAAGATTCCGCATATGGGCTGGAATTCGCTGCATATCAACCCGAACTCAAGATTATTTAAAGATATTCCGGAAAATACATATGTTTATTTTGTACATTCTTATTATCTTCAGGCGGGTAATCCTGAGGATGTGGCGGCAACCACTGAGTACAGTACATTGATTCATGCGGCAGTGGAACATGACAATATTTTTGCATGCCAGTTCCACCCGGAAAAGAGCAGCACGCTGGGACTTAGGATTCTTGATAATTTTGCAAAGATGTAGGGAGAGGAACGCTATGTTTACGAAAAGAATTATACCATGCCTGGATGTTAACAACGGCAGAGTTGTCAAGGGTGTGAATTTTGTGGATTTAAAGGATGCCGGTGACCCGGTGGAAATTGCTGAAGCCTACGATAAAAGCGGGGCGGACGAGCTGATTTTCCTTGATATTACAGCATCAAGCGATGCAAGAAATACAGTTGTGGATTTAGTGCGTAAGGTTGCCGAAAAAGTATTTATCCCATTTACAGTGGGCGGCGGTATTCGTACCGTGGATGATTTTAAGACACTTTTGCGTGAAGGCGCAGACAAGATTTCTGTTAACAGTGCGGCAATTAACCGCCCTGAACTTGTGGCGGAAGCTGCAGACAAATTTGGCAGTCAGTGTGTTGTGGTGGCGATTGATGCTAAACGTCGTCAGGATGGTGGCTGGAACATTTATAAAAATGGCGGACGTATCGATGTGGGGATTGATGCCGTTGAATGGGCGATTAAGATGAATGAACTCGGCGCAGGAGAGATTATGCTTACAAGTATGGATTGCGATGGTACAAAGGCCGGTTATGATATTGAGCTGACAAAAACGATTGCAGATAATGTAAACATCCCTGTCATTGCTTCCGGCGGCGCAGGTACCATGGAACATTTTTATGATGCCTTAACAGAAGGTCATGCAGATGCAGCACTGGCAGCTTCGTTATTTCATTATAAAGAACTGGAAATTAATACGTTAAAGAAATATTTAAATGAACGTGGCGTGAGTGTGCGGTTGTAAAAATTAAGAGAGAAGGTAATATATATGGCAGCGATTTCAAATGACTGGGCAGAACCGCTTGCCCCTGAATTTAAAAAGCCTTATTATGCAAAATTATATCGTACGATTAAAGAAGAATATCAGACAAGACAGATTTTCCCTGAACCGAACGACATTTTTAATGCCTTTCACCTGACTCCGTTATCAGATGTGAAGGTTGTGATCTTGGGTCAGGATCCATATCATAATGACGGACAGGCACACGGGCTGTGCTTTTCAGTAAAGCCGGATGTGGATATTCCACCGTCACTTGTTAATATTTATCAGGAATTACATGATGATCTTGGTTGTAAGATTCCAAATAACGGTTATCTTGAAAAGTGGGCAAAACAGGGCGTGCTGATGCTCAATACTGTACTGACGGTGCGTGCACATCAGGCAAATTCCCATCGTGGTATCGGCTGGGAAGAATTTACAGATGCAGCAATTCGTATTTTAAATGAGCAGGACAGACCGATGGTATTTATTCTGTGGGGCAGACCGGCTCAGATGAAAAAATCCATGCTTACAAATCCAAAGCATTTGATTTTGGAAGCACCACATCCTAGCCCGCTGTCAGCATACAGAGGTTTTTTCGGCAGCAAGCCGTTTAGCAAAACAAATCAATTTCTGGAGGCACACGGTCTGACACCGATTGACTGGCAGATAGAAGATGTTGAAAGATAGAAAAAAACAAGCGAAGCATTTTAATGTTTCGCTTGTTTTTTTGTATATGTTATTTATTTTCTTCCATCTTAAGACGTTTATTTGCTGTAGCAAGCATCAGTTTGATACGGTTAATCTGGTTGACTTCACTGGCACCTGGGTCATAGTCGATGGCGACGATATTAGCCTCCGGATACTGACGGCGAAGCTCCTTGATAACACCTTTACCAACGATGTGGTTTGGCAGACAGCCAAATGGCTGTGTACAAACGATGTTTGGTGCACCCTGATGAATCAGCTCAATCATTTCACCGGTTAAGAACCAGCCTTCACCGGTCTGATTGCCAAGAGAAACAATCGGTTCAGCATATTCAGCAAGTTCACTGATAACAGCCTGTTCTGTAAAGTGCTTACTTGCGGCAAGTTCTTTACGTGCTGTCTTTCTGATAAACTCAAGGAAAGAGATGCCCCAGTTGCTGATGATTGCGGCACGCTTTGTCTTACCAAGCTTTTCGTATTTGAAGTTTGTATTGTAGAAACAGTAAAGGAAGAAATCCAAAAGGTCAGGCATAACCGCTTCGGCACCTTCTGCTTCAAGCAAATCGACAATATAGTTGTTGGCGGAAGGAGAGAATTTAACAAGAATTTCCCCGACGATACCAACGCGTGGTTTCTTAAGATTTTCATCAATTGGCAGTTCATCAAATTCATGAATGATATCTTTGACATTCTGTGCAAAGGAACGTTTGTTTCTGCCAACTAAAGAATCTATACAAATATTTTTCCATTTCTCATGCAGCTCATTGGCTGAACCCTTCACAAGCTCATAAGGACGCATACGGTAAAGTACACGCATAAATACATCGCCATAAACAATAGCCTGGAAAGCGGCTTTAATTAACGGCAGTGTGAACTTGAATCCCGGGTTTTTCTCAAGACCCTGTGCACTGACGGAAATTACCGGAATGTGTGCCATATTGGCATTGCCAAGGGCACGGCGGATAAATCCGACATAGTTGGTGGCACGGCAGCCACCACCGGTCTGTGACATTGCGACAGCAACTTTACTTAAATCATATTTACCGGAGAGCAGTGCTTTCATGATCTGACCGACAACGCAGATGGATGGATAGCAGGCATCATTATTTACATATTTCAGACCGATATCAATCGCTTCTTTATCACAGTCAGGAAGCAACTCAACGTTCAGACCATTTTCGCGAAGCGCCGGTGCAAGCAGATCAAAATGCAGCGGTGACATGTTTGGAATCAGGATTGTATAATCTTTGGACATTTCCTTTGTGAAAATGACACGCTTATGTGCACTTGATTCTAAATGTCCGGTAATATGACGCTGGTCACGCATCTTAATTGCTGCGATTAATGAACGGATACGGATGCGGGCAGCACCTAAGTTGCTGACTTCATCGATTTTCAGACAAGTATAAAGTCTGCCTGAACCGTTCATAATATCTTTGACCTGGTCTGTCGTTACGGCATCAAGACCGCAGCCAAAGGAGTTTAACTGAATAATTTCAAGATCATTATTTGCTTTAACCACCTGTGCGGCTCTGTAAAGTCTGGAGTGATACATCCACTGGTCAGATACGATTAATGGTCGTTCCACCTGTGCCAGATGGGCGATGCTGTCTTCTGTAAATACAGCCAGACCGTAAGATGTAATCAGTTCAGGAATACCGTGGTTAATCTCACCATCAATATGATATGGACGGCCTGCAAGGACGATACCCTTCATATGATGCTCTTTGATATAAGCCAGGGTTTCTTCACCTTTAGCCTGCATATCCAGGTGTGCATTTTCAAGTTCAAGCCATGCTTTGTTGCAGGCCTGCATGATTTCTTTTTTAGGTATATTAAATTTAGTACCGATTTCCTCATTCATACGTTTGATAATATGGTCGATATTATCAAGAGAGAGGAATGGATTCATAAATGTAATCTTATCGTCTTTTAATTCTTCAACATTATTTTTAATGTTTTCAGAATAAGAAGTAACGATTGGGCAGTTATAATGGTTATTTGAATCCGGTGTTTCATTTCGTTCATACGGAATGGACGGATAGAAAATAAAATCAATGCCCTGTTTTAAAAGCCACATGATGTGACCGTGCACAAGCTTTGCCGGGTAGCAGACAGATTCACTAGGAATGGATTCAATACCCAGAGAATAAATCTTGGCAGAAGACTGTGGTGATAAAACAACCTTAAATCCGAGTTCGTTAAAGAAAGTGAACCAGAATGGGAAGTTTTCGTACATATTTAAAACACGTGGAATACCGACTGTACCTCTGAAAGCCAGGTCATCGGACAGAGGTTTGTAATCCAGCATACGTTTTAATTTGTAAGCAAACAGGTTTGGAATATCATCCTTTTTCTTGGATTTGCCAAGACCGATTTCGCATCGGTTACCTGTGATAAACTGACGGCCGCCGGAGAAACGGTTGATTGTCAGGTGGCAGTTATTTGTACAGCCCTTACATCTTGTCATGCTTGTTGTATACTGCAGTCCGATAATCTTATCCAGAGAGAGCATACTGGATTCTGTACCGTCATAACGTTCACGGGCAATTAAGGCAGCACCGAAAGCACCCATGATACCGGCGATGTCCGGACGGATGGCTTCACACTGAGAAATCTTTTCAAAGCTTCGAAGTACGGCATCATTGTAGAATGTACCACCCTGAACAACGATTTTGTTGCCTAGGTCTTTCGGGTCAGTCAGTTTGATAACCTTAAGCAGGGCATTCTTAATAACAGAATAAGCAAGTCCGGCAGAAATATCACCGACGCTGGCACCTTCTTTTTGTGCCTGCTTAACGTTGGAATTCATAAATACAGTACATCTGGAACCAAGGTCAATTGGTGCAGGTGCAAATAAAGCTACTTTGGCGAAATCTTCGATTTTGTAATTTAAGGATTTTGCGAAAGTTTCAATAAATGAACCGCAGCCTGAAGAACAGGCTTCATTTAACTGTACACTGTCTACGGAATTGTTGCGAATCTTGATACATTTCATATCCTGACCGCCGATATCAAGAATACAGTCAACATCTGGTTCAAAGAAAGCTGCCGCATAATAATGTGCTACAGTTTCAACTTCACCCTCATCAAGCATCAGCGCTGCTTTAATAAGTGCTTCACCGTAACCTGTAGAACAGGAATTAACGATACGTGCACTGTCAGGCATCTGTTCTGTGATTTCTTTGATGGCACGGATAGTTGTATTTAACGGGCTGCCGTTGTTGCTGCTGTAGAAGGAGTACAATAATGTACCGTCCTCGCCAATAACAGCGACTTTTGTTGTGGTAGAACCGGCATCGATACCAAGGAAACAGTCACCTTCGTAGTCGGCGAGAGAACCTTTGGCAATAGT
Organism: uncultured Catenibacillus sp.; assembly: GCA_934339005.1. GTDB lineage: Bacteria > Bacillota > Clostridia > Lachnospirales > Lachnospiraceae > CAKRHR01. The sequence continues at coordinate 135,919 of CAKRHR010000001.1, forward strand.
GTGCTGGTTATGTCGTTTTGTAAATTCTTCGTAGTCGGCTTCGTTCTTAAATAATGGTTCCATACGCTGGGATTCAGCCTGGATCTCAATATCACCTGAAAGTAGTGTGATCAAATCAGACATATCTGTGCTTGCATCTTCTTTATAATTTAATGCGGCACCGATAGCTGCAAACAGATGTGAATTGTCAGGGGCGATAATCGCATCACCTGTCAGATTCAGTGTACGGATAAAGCAGTTACGCAGCTCTGATAAAAAGTGCAGCGGACCACCGAGGAAAGCAACGTTGCCACGAATCGGTTTACCGCAGGCAAGACCACTGATTGTCTGGTTGACAACCGCCTGGAAAATAGATACGGAAAGGTCTTCTTTGGTAGCACCTTCATTAATTAATGGCTGAATATCGGATTTGGCAAATACACCACAGCGGGCTGCGATTGGATAAACAGCTTTGTAATTTTTCGCGTATTCATTCAGACCTGAAGCATCTGTCTGAAGCAGTGATGCCATCTGGTCGATAAATGAACCTGTACCGCCGGCACAGATACCGTTCATACGCTGTTCGATATTGCCGCCTGTAAAATAAATAATCTTGGCATCTTCACCACCAAGTTCGATAGCTACGTCTGTCTGGGGTGCGTAAAGTTCAAGGGCTGTAGATACAGAAATAACCTCCTGTACAAAAGGTACGTCAATGACTTTGGATAAAGACATACCGCCTGAACCTGTAATCATTGGATGCAGTGTTGCATCGCCGAGTTTGTCATAAGCTTTTTGAACAAGTGAAAGCAGTGTTTCACGGATGTTTGCAAAATGACGTTCATAATCTGAGAATAAGACATTTTTATCGGCATCAAGAACAGCGATTTTGACTGTTGTCGAGCCGATATCAATACCTAAGGAATATGTAGGTTTTATCATACGTGCAATGGCCAAAACGGCCTTTACCTCCTGTCTGTAAATTTTAATAACAGGTAACTCATAAAAACCCCTTTCGTGTGCAAAATGAATGGCATCAGGGGGTGAATAGTTACAATAGCAGATTTAAAAGGCCAAAAAATTTCTCATTATCTGAAGCAATTTAAATGAAAAATCTCTGACCTTTGATGTTCTTGTTCATGTAAAACATAGTTATTATACGCTAAACGATATTAAAAAACAACACTAAAAACAGGAATATACTCTGTAAAAATTATTAAAATTTAATAAAATCTTCCTATTATATATGTCAAAATTACAGATATTGGCATATACTGAAGGAAAACAACTGCAAACGGAGTATTCCTTTGAATTATTATAGTGATGGTGTTTATGCGACGGAGGGCATTTGCTGCAAGGGCATAGTGCATACAATCAGGAAAGGAGATACACTATATAAAATCAGCCGCATTTATGGTGTGACTGTTGAACAGCTTATGGATGCCAATGAGGATATGAATGTCTACAATCTTGAAATCGGTTCCCCAATCTGCGTACCGATTTCAGACCGGCCAAGACCAAACCGGGGCATTCCTTATACGGTGAGAGCAGAGGATGATTTAAACAGCATTTTAAAGCTGTTTAATATGACATTTGATACATTTGCACGGTATAATCCACAGCTTATGCCGATACCTTTGGAGGAAAATTCAGTGATATTTATCCCACCGGATAAAATATTACGTGATGTTGACAACGATTGACAGCTTGTTTATAATGAAACAATAGACGAAAATATCGGGAGTTTCAGCTCAAAAAAGCCGTGAACTCCCGTGATAAAACGAGGTGAAAAAATTGAGTCAGCTTATAGATAAAATGGAAAGAAAATTCGGACGATATGCGATTCGTAATCTTATGCTTTATATCAGTATATTATATGCGTTGGGTTATGTGATTATGACGATTGCACCGACTTTTTATTATCAGTATTTATCATTAAATTTTGCAGCGATTTTCAGAGGTCAGATTTGGCGTCTTGTGACGTTTATTATTTATCCTACAGATACAAATCTGATTTTTTTGATTATTTCGCTGTATTTTTACAATTTTTTGGGACGTACATTGGAAAATATCTGGGGTGCTTTCAAATTTAATCTGTATTATTTTACAGGTTTGATTCTGACTATTCTCGCAAGCATGATTATTTATCTTGTGACAGGCGATGTATGGCTGATGGGTACACAGTATTTGAATATGTCTATCTTTATGGCATTTGCTGTGACAATTCCGGACATGCAGGTACTTTTGATGTTCCTGATTCCGATTAAGGTAAAGTGGCTGGCATATTTAGATGGTGCATTGCTTGCAGTGGATTTTGTGCGTGGACTGATAAATGGTCAGTATGGTACATGTTTTTCCATCGTTGTCTGCTTTTTGAACTTCTTTATTTTCTTCTTTGCATTTATGCGCAGAAGTTATTCACCAAAGCAGTTTATCCGCAGACAGCAGTTTAAAAAGGCAGCACAGCGAGGCTATCAGAGTACTGGCAGTTACAATGGCAATGGTCCTGCATTTACAGGAGGTGCCGGTGCCGCACCAAATCGCGGAGGCAAAAAGATTACAAGACATCATTGTGCTGTGTGCGGCCGTACTGAACTTGACGGGGATGAGCTGGAATTCAGATTCTGCTCAAAATGCAATGGCAATTACGAATATTGTCAGGATCATTTATATACGCATACACATGTGCAGTAACACAACATCAATGTCAAAAAGTCAAACACCTTATCGTTCAGGCGTGAACGGCGTTATATGGGAGTTTGAGGTATAAAAACAATTCAACAGGAGATTTTTAACGTGGATTTAAACAAATTGATTAAAGACATCAAAAGAGGCAAGAATATAGAACAGAGTCTGCCGGATTATGCAGGTGCGCTGGCAGGTTCTTATTATAACCAGGCACTTTACATGCTGGCGATGGATTTGACATCCGATTACGATTTGATTCGTGAAGATACAGGCGCTGACAGCGCATATGTCCAGCAATTACTGGACGAATTGACAGAGATTATCGATGCGGCAGTGATTAAAGATACACATTTTGCAGATGCATTTAACGGAAGTGTAAAAGATGATTTAAAAGAGGCTGCAGAAGATGGTGCAAATGAAAATACAGATGAAAAAGCAACAGATGCTATGAAAACGTTAGCAAAACGTACTGAAGCAATCCGAAATGCCATTTTAAAGAAGCTTGATACTTTTGGTGGATATACTTATTTTATGCAGATTTATGAATATATTTTAAATCGTATGGAAAACAGTGCAGCAGGCACAGAAAATACAGATGCCAAAGCATTTGCAGGTGAACTGCTTTCCGTGATTTCAGCGGATACAGACGTTGAGTCTGTAAATATGAAGATACAGGAAGTACTTGGCGAATTGCCGGTACGTCTGACTGCAGGACGATTCTTTGATATGATTAAACAGGGTTGCAAATGCTATACAGGCACACGCAATGATATTGTGGATGCATTTATGGAGAGTATTGAGCGCTGTGCGAGACCGGTGACTTTGGAAACACTGGATGCATCTTACGCTGATTTATATGATTTGTGCAAGACACTTTATGAAACAGATTTGGCAGCGGCTGACGAGGCTAAAAGAACTGAGCTTACAGAGCAGATGGAACAGGCTGCTGTTTATCTCACCGAGATGATTCGGTCATATGTGTATCTTGCAGACCTTGTCAATGATGTATGGCTTATAACAATGACACGTCCATATGTTGTCAGCTTTAATAAAGACATGACAAAATCTGTCACTGTTATTCATGAATTTATGAAGTCAGAAAATAAAGGTACTTTCCTGACACCGGATGAAGATATTGTTGGACTGCTTCGTGAACTGACAGACCGACAGGAGGTTTATCAGGGCGAGCATATGATGCTTGAGGATGCTTTATTCAGTATTGTGACTGAGCGACGCGATGCGATTGATGAATTGCAATTAACAGAAGTATTTGAATATTTAAAGACATGTGCATTGATTACTTCAACAGCCATTATTGGTGAAGTGAAGTCTTATGAACAATTCTTTGCTGTGGATACGGCATATATTGAAAATGCTGTGGCAAAGCTTGAAACACATTTTAAATCTGTATTTGAAACTGTGGACCGTATGAAAAAACGTTCAATGATGGCATTGACAATTGGTAGCCTTCCCGTTGTATTTGACAGCATGGAGGAGGTTGAGGATTATATCGTCTACACACTTGACAGTTGTCGTGATGTTGCCGAAAAAGCAGCCAGCATGAATCTGCTCAGACAGATGTTTATGAGTCCACAGCCAGAGGTAAATGAATGAAAACAAAAATTCGCTGGTATAAACACTTATACCTGAGTCCTTCCCTGGAGGATATGAAGCGTGTTGTTCGTTATGAAATTAAATACAAAAAAGTACCCATTGGGTATTACCTGCTGACATTGCCATCTACGCCAAACAATCTGTTTGACATATGGCGCAGCGAGCAGATACACATGCCATGGATGAAAAATCAGGTGCTTGATGTTGTCGGTGTGGCAGCAAGCAAGGAAGAAGCCTGCGAGATGGCAGCATCGATTATTTATGAAACTTTTAAAGTCGATGAAACAGTGAATGTCAAAGCATATCTGGGATATAAATAAGGAGAGGAAGATGTTACATATCATATTGTTGATTTTAAAAATCATTGGGATTGTCATCGCATGTATCATCGGTTTAATCCTGCTTTTAATATGTTCAATCTTATTTGTAGCCTTCAGATATAGCGGCAAAGTGAAATTTGACAAACAGGTAGAATACAGTCTTTGCGGGCACTGGCTTTTGTGGGCTGTCAGTTTTAAAGTCGAAGGCAGACAGACAAATCCAAGAATTATTGTTCGATTGTTTGGCTATCCGCTCATCGACACTGCCAGACCGAAAAAAGAGAAGGCAGCGGCGGAAAATGAAAAGGCGAAAAATGCGGAGAAACCTGAGAAAACGGTGGCTGGGGCAATAGATAAAAAGCCAGAGAAAACTGGAAATCCTGAGAAAACGGAAGCTGCAGTGAAAGTTGAACAGGGTGAAAAGATAGAAAAGATTGAGAAGCCTGGAAAAACTGAAAATCCAGAGAAAACAGAAGCTGCCAAGAAAACTGGAAATCCGGAGAAAACAGAAACTGCTGAGAAAACTGGAAATCCGGAGAAAACAGAAACTGCCAAGAAAACTGAAAAAGTAAAAAAAACTCAGCGGAAGGAAATTGTCAAGTCGACAGCACCTGTTCCAAAACCTTCACTGAGGGCACGTATTTCCGGCATAAAAGATAAGATTATCGGGAAGATTAAGGAAAAGATAGCTGCCATCAAAGCCAAACTACGAAAGATTGGCAACATCTTTAAAAAGTTAAAAAATAAAAAAGAAAAACTTGAAGCAATTTTCTTAAGTAAGGAAGGGCGAGCCACAATACGCAGACTTAAAGTGCAGGCATTTAAGATTTTAAAACATTTGAAATTTAAGAAGCTGCGAGGCAGACTGCATTTTGGTTTTGACGACCCGGCAACAACCGGTAAAGTGCTTGGTATGGCTTCCATTTTATATCCGATATATCGGGGAAGTTTAAAACTTGAACCGGATTTTAACGGGGCAGTGATAGATGGTGAACTTTATATCCGAGGCAGAATCCGATTGTTTAATTTGCTGCTTCCGGCGGCAAAAGTCAAATTTGATAAAGGCTTTAATAAGATGCTTAAGGATATCAAAAATTTGTAAAGTTATATGGCGATACTGCTGCTGTCCGGTGGCAGGAATATTCAGGGAGGTATAGAGATTATGGCTGAACAGAAATCAGAAAAGAAGTTAGGAACAACAGTAGCAACACTCTTTGAGGGTATGGACAAGTTTATGTCATCAAAGACCGTTGTCGGTGAGGTTGTTCATATTAATGATAAAATTATTGTGCCACTCATTGATGTTTCTTTTGGTGCCGGTGCAGGTGCCTATGAAAAGAGTGATAAAAACAGTGCCGGTGGCGGTATTGGCGGCAAGATGAGCCCATCTTCCGTGCTTGTGATCTCAAAAGACGGTATTAAGATGGTGCCTGTGAATCAGCCACAGGATACATTATCCAGAATTATTGATATGGTGCCGGATGTGATTAACAAATTCACAAAGAGTGACAGTGACGATGAACTGGATGAAGATGTGGAAGAAACGATTGATGAATTAAAAAATAAATAATCATTAAAATAGTCGCACAAATCACCGGAAATATAATAAAATGATATGAGTGTCAAAAGTAAATTTTGCCCCTCATTGGTGTAGTACAATGCGGTGGTGATGCATATAATAATATGAAACGATATCAAGGTCTGGTATTTGAATATGAAGAGAGTATGCGGTTATACCCTTTTCTGGATTGCGGTTGGTATGACAGTAATGTTATTTATGCGTTCCAGCCTGTTAAGTATATGTGTGATTATTTTCTGCCTTGTGCTTGGCTATAATTTGTTTAATTGCAGATAACAGCTCAAATCGTTTATCATCAAAAAATGAAATGGCTGTTTCCATATGCAAAGTATTTTAACGTATATATAGTTTTAAATCAGAAATTTAACTGAAAAGAGGATAAAAACGATGAATATTAAGGAATTTGAGGTACAGCATAATAAACCGTACGAGATGACATTGATGTATGAGCTGTATGAAGACTCAGAGTTTGATAAAAAAGCTTCAAAAGTGATCTCACAGAGCCCGTTGTTTGCGGAATCAAAGATGAACAAAGAAGTTTTTTATTATAACATTACAAATAAAACATCATTGCGGAAATACTTAAATCTTGGCATGGATAAAGATACGATGCTGTATATGATCCGCAAATTAATCAGTGCAGATGATTTCTTTGAAGAAAATGAACTGGATAAGAGATATCTTTTATTTGATGCGGATTTAATCCTTGTAGATAAAGAAAGCGAAGAACTGACATTTATTACAGTGCCTGCAGTTAATCATGGCATGGTTGTGAAGCCGCTGCGTATTTTTATCAGAGAACTTTTAGCAAGCGCAGTTTATGAAGAAAATGAAAATCTGGACTATGTTGGTCGACTGATTTCTTTTATTAATGCAAATAAAAATATGAGTAAACAGGAACTTGAAAATGTACTTGGTATGATTGAAGCATCTTCAAGTCAGACTGTATCTGAAAGTCAGCAGTCAGAGGTTACAAAAGAAGCACCGGCAGAAATAAAAGTGACAAATGTTGAAGCTGTTTCAAATGGTGTAGAAAACGCTGTCGCAGAAAGCCCATATACACAGGCAGTTTCAGAAGCAGCAGAGCCAGTGCAGACAAATGATGTGAACGCTGCAGATGTTACTCATGAAAACTTACCTGAACTTGACATTCCGGAGATTATTATTGAAGATAATGCTCAGAAAGAAGAAGCACCGGTAATGCCGGAAATCATTATCCCGGATGCAATGAATACCACTGAAGAAAGCACATCGGTGCAGATGGATATTGAAGCTGAAGATAATGCCCGCCGTGAAGCTGAAGCAAAAGCACAGGCAGAAGCTGAGGAAAGAGCCCGCCGTGAAGCTGAAGCAAAGGCGCAGGCAGAAACTGAGGAAAGAGTCCGCCGTGAAGCTGAAGCAAAGGCGCAGGCAGAAGCAGAAGAAAATGCTCGACAGGAAGCAATGCGTGTGAAGAAGACAGTACCATATCTTGTGCGTACAAAATCTCAGGAAATGGTTGAAATCGACAAAGATGAATTTAAGATTGGCAAAATTCCGGGCATGGCAGATTTCCTGCTCAGTGATAATCCGGCAGTCAGCAGAATGCATGCTATTATTCATCATATTGATGGATCCTACTATGTATGCGATAACTATTCCACAAACCATACATATTTAAATGGCGAACGGCTTGAAGCAGGTAAGAATTATTTATTAATTCACGGTGCCAAATTAGCCTTCGCAAATGATGAATTTACATTCCTTTGTAAATAAACAAAAGCCTTGAACACCTCAACATCCCTCAAAGACTTTTGAATCTGACATCGTTATATTATAATAATAAAAAATCCATCGAAAAGATATCACAGCGACCGGTTTAAACAATTGGACGTCAGATATCCATTTTCGATGGATTTTTTTATATATTAAATCGTATTTCCGTAGCGCACCTGTTCATAAATAACATGTAATTCCTGCATTTGAATATCGTCTTTAAGCCCTGCAGCCAATTCAATTTCTGTTGGCGATTCGGAAGGATAAGGGATATCCTTTCGGTGCTTTCGAATCATACGGCGATACTTGCGCCGGATTTGCGCTTTGTAACTTTGGTCATGAGATTTTGCAGAACGCCTTATACGGTGCATTCGGTCATCCTCTTTTAAATCTTCAATCACATCATCACTTTCGGCAGATTGCTTTTCAAAATCCAAAAGAGCATGTCGAAGTTGTCGGATAAGAATAATAATCACCACAACGAAAACACCGATACCAATGCTGTAAGCAACATAATTTAGCCATTCCGGTAATTGTTTTGGTGGCTCACTATCATTTAAAAGCTCATCTAAGGACATATCCGGCATGGAAGTATTATTATAATTTTCAGACATCATTAACTGCTCATAGTCCACGGGACTGCCAAAAGAGGCATCACGAATATCCCGATACTGTCGGTGACCGGTACTTGTCAGCGCAGGAATACAGGTGATAAGCAAAATCATACCAAGTAAAGTGGCCATTATACCACTGATGCGATAAATGCGTCGGGATGGCACGCGTTGAATATCTTTATTTAAATGCAGATAATTTTCTGAGGCAGAAACAAAATGGTGCAAAAATGTTACGAAAAAATATACAATCGTGCTCACAAGGGCGATATTACATATACTTGGTGAGGCGGTATTTAATGCAATCGCATACAGTAAAATAAAGCCAATCAGTGCAGCATAAGAAGGCTGATTCCATAATAATTTTCCCGGTGGTTCAATATCTCCCGGTGCTGCATCGGCAACCTCCTGCTCATAGCGGTTGCGTAAAATACGGTCTTTCATACGTGTGACAAACAGAACAAGCATTTCAATGAAAATAATGACAATTTGAATATAAGCGTAAGTCGCTGTCTGGTTGTGTAAGCAAAGAGCAAGGGCAAGTACAGCGGTAATTAAAAAAATGATACCATTAAGTAGCAGATAATGTCTGTAATTTTTTGAATGGATAACGGCAATATCTGTCGCTGCTACCGGCAAGATGATCATCAGCCCTTTAAAATAAAGTGTGTATGCAAGTGTATCAATTCCTCTATTCAGAAAAAGAAAGACAACAAGCATCGGCAGTGCCAGCAGCATCGCAGAGTGAATCCAGGCAGTGATATGAAGTATGTTCTTTCTCATGAGCGTGCCACCTCCCTGCGAATAATTTGAATATTGCTGCAGTCTGTCAAAGCTGCTTTTGTATCCTTTTCCTCCGGTAAAACCCAGATGCCCGGATATTTTTTCAAAAATGCTTCAATAGCTGACTGATTTTTGGCAGAAGTATTTTTGGATATTACAATTGACACACAGTCCCTTGGAGGTTGGGATAAAACCAGAGAAAAATCAATATCAGCCACAGAAATATCAAGGCAGGCAAGCATTTCTTCAATGCATGTCAATTGATGCTGACCTGAGGCCGGTTTAAATAATTTATCCTGTACTACAATGCCGGTTTCAACACCATGTCGAAGCATCTTTTGTGCCAGCGTGGCAGCAATCGAAATGCCTTCTTCTACAAGATAGCTTAATTTATAAATGCCTTCATCTGTCAAATCCAGATAAATCATTAATTTTGGATTTAATGTAGATTCAAATGTGTTCACCATGAGCTGACCGGATTTTGCAGAGGCTTTCCAGTTGATAGCACGCATTGGATCTGTGATGGCATATTCACGGATGGACGAAAATGCAAAAGGGTCTTCGTACAACTGCCGCCTGCAGGTCTGCTCACTCATCATCTGCTCACAGGAAGCGGTGATACCACTGACATTTGTACGTCTGGCATAAACGTATAAATTTGTATCTGCTTTAAATTGAGTGGAATAAAAAAACTTATAAAAAAGTGTATATGCCCGGCAGTCGATTTCATGGACATCATAATAGCCACGCTTTTTGCAGTCAATAGTCATAGGACGCGTAATGCGCTGAAAACCTGAAAGTGCATAAATGTCCTGTTTATATGTGTAATCGCTGATGGAAGCATTTTCCATATTTTGAAATACAAGATATTTTGAAATACTGAAACCGATTTCTGTGGCAGGCAGCGGCAGGCGTTTTCTGTTTTCAATCTGTTCAGTCATATGCGCCTGTTCGCCTGCATAAACATAATGCTCCTTAAAATTTAACTGGACAGATACATTTTTGGACCAGAACTCCTTAAAATAAAAGTGCCAGATTACAAGAATAAGGAAAATTCCTGGGAAAAGCAGCCATATCATGGGCGGCTCCAGTCTTCTGTAGGTACAGCAACCAGACCTAAAAGCTGTTCAATGGCGGCCTGTTTTTCATAAGCACTGCCTTCGTCAATCAGACGATGTGCAAGCACTGGCACAGCAACAGCTTTAATATCCTCCGGTACGACATAATCCCTGCCGGAAACAAGTGCAAAGCCCTGTGATGCCCGTAAAAGTGCAAGGGTACCACGCGGACTGATGCCGCCTGTGCCCGACATATCGTGACGTCTTGCATTTTTTCGGCTTTCCTGAACAAGTGCGACGATATAATCTTTCAGTTCATCATGGACATAGACCTGTCTGCAGGCTTTTTGAAGCTCAAGAATATCCTCCGGCTGACATACAGCTGCGATTTTGGCTAATGGTTCATCGTGAATATAACGGTCAATCATAGTGCGTTCTTCGGAGCTGTCTAATGTACCCATATGAAGCTGCATTAAGAAACGGTCCATCTGTGCCTCAGGCAATGGAAAACAGCCAAGTGTTTCAAGTGGATTTTGTGTCGCAATCACAAAAAAAGGTGCGGAAAGCTTGCGGGTAACACCATCAGTTGTTACTTGATTTTCTGCCATACATTCAAGCAGACTGGACTGCGTACGCGGTGTGGCGCGGTTGATTTCATCTGCAAGCAAAATATTGCAAAAAACCGGTCCCTCCCGGAAAATAAACCGGTGTTCCTCCTGATTAAAATAGGAAAGACCAGTGACATCGCTTGGCAATAAATCCGGAGTAAACTGTATTCTGCCAAAAGAAAGGTCCATAGATGCTGCAAGTGCGCGGGCAAGCACAGTTTTGCCGGTGCCCGGAACATCCTCCAGAAGGACGTGACCTCCGGCAGCAAGACAGGTGAGCAGCAACTTTGTGACAGATGATTTCCCGATAATCACCTGACTGATATTGTCATGTATTTTTTTGAAAACTTCATAGGAAGACGTAGACATAAATGTAAACTCCTTTAAAAATAATACTTTTTTAATATTAATCTCATTATAATATACCAGAGAACCTTTCGCAATGAATGACAGATATGAGAAGTGTGAACTTTTAGTGAAGTCACCGTGAAAAATAACCCATTTAAGTATGTGTAAAAATTAGCAAATAAAAGCAAGAACATATGTTTGACAAAGACGGACAAATGTGCTATATTAAATCTAATGAAACAAACGTATGTTTGGAAAACTTTGGGATATATTATTATTAAGAATGTATTGGTTTCTATTTACTATTACAAACAGCTTTTATTGCAGTTTTGATATTCAGTGCATTAATAGATCTAAAGCAGTTATTTATGCATGCACAAACACATTTTAGATTTTTGACACTTATAAATTATGATGTTAGGGTCAAAAGGTATTTTGCCCCTAACTTGATGCCACGAATTATATAAAAAGCAAGGCGGTGACAGGATGAACGTAACCTGGGAAATGACGATAGAAGAAAAATTAAGAATACTTGGAGATGCTGCAAAGTACGATGTGTCATGCGTATCCTCAGGCGTAGACCGCAAAGGTGACGGTCATGGCCTTGGCAATGCCCAGGCATCAGGCATCTGTCACAGTTTTACAGCGGATGGACGCTGCGTATCGCTGCTGAAAATTCTCATGAGCAATGACTGTTGTTACGACTGCAAATACTGCATTAATCGTGTAAGCAATGACGTTGAGCGTGCGACATTTACACCTGAGGAGATTTGTCAACTGACCGTTGAATTTTACAGAAGGAATTATATAGAGGGACTCTTTTTAAGTTCTGGCATCATCCATTCGCCAAATTATACGATGGAACAGATATATATTGCCCTATGGAAACTCAGAAATGAATGCCAGTTTCAGGGCTATATTCATATTAAAATTATTCCTGGAACGGATGCAGAACTGATTGAGCGTATAGGCTTTCTGGCAGATCGTGTAAGCTGTAATCTTGAATTGCCAACAGCACAGGGATTAAAGACACTGGCACCGGCAAAGAATCGACAGAAGATATTAGAACCGATGCGCCAGATTAAGCATACTCTTTTAAAGCAAATTGATATGGAAGCTTTACCTGTACCGCAGACAGGCAGTAGAACACAATTAGATGAAAAAATATCTGAAAAAGCCGAATTGTCAGATATGAGCGGCTTTTATACAAATCAGAAAATTACAGATTCAAAACCCGGTGCAGATATACAGACGAAGATTTATGCAGATACACGAACTGAAATTTATACAAATATACAGGCAAGGGCGAATACAGACATACAGAGGGCAAGAAAACACCGACAGATTTTTGTACCTGCAGGGCAGAGTACTCAGATGATTGTTGGTGCAACACCGGAAACAGATTACCAGATATTAAATGTTACAGAAGCCTTATATCAGAAATTCAATATGAAAAGAGTATTTTACTCGGCCTATGTACCATTGAATGAAGACAGTCAACTGCCAGGGCTGGAGGTGAAACCACCGTTGCTTCGTGAACACAGGCTGTATCAGGCAGACTGGTTGTTACGCTATTATGGCTTTAAGGCATCTGAACTTTTAAATGAGCGCCGACAGAACTTTAATGTATTATTAGACCCGAAGTGCGACTGGGCTATTGGGCATCTGGAATATTTTCCTGTAGAAGTCAACACAGCGGACTATGCGATGCTTCTGCGGGTTCCGGGAATTGGAGTTCAGAGTGCACGGCGAATATGTCAGGCAAGACGCTTTGGCAAACTGGATTTTAATGATTTGAAACGAATGGGGATTGTATTAAAACGTGCCCTGTACTTTATTACCTGTTCGGGACACATGATGTATCCTGTAAAAATAGACGAAGATTATATCACAAGAAATATTTTAGATGTAAGCCATAAGATGCCTGCACATCTGCGTGAGGCAGCACAAAGTTACAGACAGCTATCGTTGTTTGATGATTTTCATATAGAAGTGCGGATGTAGCAACTCTGTTTTTGAAAATTCAAAAGCTTTTAAACAAAAAGAAAAATATAGGAGAAAGAGGCATTTTGCCCATAACTTGATGCCACGAATTACTCCGCAGCTAATGCTACTCCCGTAATTCTGAAACACCATTATACTACAGTATGGCGGAATATAATAATGATAAGACAGGTGACAGGAAATGAAGAATACACGGATACTTGTATGTGAGGATTCTATAGAAGGTATTTTGACAGCAGTCCATGAAGCCTATACAAGCAGATACGGGCTGCATGACATCAGAGTTGTGACCAAAGAACCCGAACCGGAATTTTTTACGGAGATTGAATATGTTCAGACAAATATGGTGCACGCGGCATCTGTGGCAGAAGCCATTACACGGAAAATATCAAAGGAAGCCAGAGAAGTATTTATGAAGGCAGCCTGCGCAGCAGACGGCGAAAAAGCACAGCATTTGTATCGTTTTCTTGTCTGTGGATTTTATATGGGTGCAGCAGTGCTGCAGTATCAGTCGGAACCTTCTGTCAGATATGTATCCCGTCTGTGCAAAATGGTAGATCGGGAAAATGATAAACTCAAAGGTTTCCTGAGGTTCTATGAACTGCCAAATCAGGTGCTTTTTGCAAGAATACGGCCCAAACACCGGCAGCTTGAATTGTTGCAGTCACATTTTGATAATCGATATCCGAATGAGAATTTTATGATATGTGATGTTGGCAGGCGCATTGCCTGCGTACACCAGAAGCATCAGGAGTCGCAGTTGATCGGATATGAGTATTTATCCCAACTGCTTCCTGCAGAGGAGGCGATGCTTGAAAATCAGGATATTTACGAGGGGTTGTGGAAAGCATTTTTTGATGCGACATATATACCACAGCGGAAAAATACAGTCCTTCAAAGCTCGATGATGGCAAAGCGTTTCTGGGAGTTTGCTCCGGAAATGCAAAATGTAACAAAAAATTCATAAAAAGGGACTACTTTTTTCATGTGTTCTATGATAAAATGTGCACTGATGAACTTTTATAAGTTTAAAAGAGATGACGAACGGTTTCTGCTCATATCATTATATCATATGTTGTGAGCGGGAACGATGAACAGACAGAGGAGTTGCGCAACATGAAAAAAGTAATCCTGGCATCAGCGTCACCACGACGCCGGAATCTTTTACAGCAGGTAAATATTGAATTTGAAGTTTGTCCGAGTCAGATTGAAGAACACATGATTGAGGGCGCACCGCAGGATACAGTGATGTCTTTGGCTAAGCAGAAGGCGATGGATATTGCCGGACAGATGCTTAAAGTACAGGATGAACGTATTGTGCTTGGTGCAGATACGATTGTGGCATATCAGGGCAGGATTCTTGGCAAACCGGAGGATGAAGCAGCGGCTTCAAAGATGCTGCAGATGCTGTCAGGACATGTACATCAGGTATATACAGGTGTATGCATGGTTGAACGCAAAGATGAAGAACTTGAATGCCATACATTTTTTGAACAGACAGATGTCAAGATGTATCCAATCAGTCAGGCACAGATAGATGCGTATATTGCTTCGGGAGAGCCGATGGATAAGGCTGGCTCTTATGGTATTCAGGGACTTGGTGCAGTCTTTGTAGAATCCATCCACGGTGATTACAACAATGTTGTAGGACTTCCTGTGTCAAGAGTATGGCAATATTTATATCAAGCCCAGGAGGCTTGTCAGGAGTGAATGCAGACATGAGTAACAATCAGACAGAGATAGCAGACTCCAGACGTGAGAACTTTCTGGAATTTGCTGCCATTTTTTCGGGCGACATTAAGACAGGGCTGACGGTATTTTATGATCATATCGTCGATAAGAAGATTATTCCATATAAGATTCAGATGGACAAGACATGGGAGGTGCGTGTCATTGAATCCAATGCATTCTCATACAAGCTCACTTTCCACAATGTCATTATTGAGGATGGCAGACATCCAAGAGAAATCCTTTTGACAGACGTATTTGGCGAACGCACGGGCAAGGATGCCACAGGCCGCTACCGCATTCGTTTTGTGAATGGACTTCTGACGGAGGGAACAGTCAAAGAAAGTGCATTTACATTTGACGATGTCAGCGTAGAGATGAAGCTGTGGAACTATAATTACACGACCTATCCGTTTGCTGTCGGTACGACCAAGATTCCATGGCGTATGGTCTGTGAACCGGTGGAAGCACTTGTGACCAAGTGGAAGCTACTTGGTGAGGCTGCGTTAAGTGAATACGAGATTGAGAATGCAATTCTATTTGAATTTCTGCAAGTATTTCTTGAGATGTATCTTGATAACGAAACATCAATAGGATACGGCAAATCCACATTGACTTATGACAAAACAAAATTACAGACATTACCTGTGACAAAACGTATGCTGCGTGCAGGACGCCGTTTATTTGAACTTTGCCGCTGGCATGAGCTGGCAGAGCAGATTGAACAGTTTGACGAAGACAGACATGCGGTCTTTGCCTTATTTGTGATGAAGATTACGAATAAAGAAGGTCGGATTTTGTATGATCATATCCGGGATGTACTGCGCAGATGCTGTGATATCTATCCTGTGAATCCTGAGATTAAATGTCTTAAGGACAGCCGTTATCAGGTTGTGAGAGAAACACTGAACACATTGTTTAAAAAAGCGGGATATAGAGGCGCATACCCTGATTTTTCAATGAAGGAAAAACCGGCATTTATCGAAACAAGTTTTGTTTATGAGCGGAAATATACTTATATTAATGAGAAACAAAAGATGCATATGTACAGTTTCATTGAGAGTTATGTGGATGGTGGTGTACAGATATGTGCGATTCACGGTAAAGTGCTTGCCAGAAGAATTGATGAAAAGATGCTTTTGAATCAGGCGGCACATTGTTGTTTCTCAGATGATGGACGACGCAGCGCCAAAGTGACAGACAGCCTGTTTTTTACAGAAGATATGCCGATTGCAGACTTAAAACAGGACATTACAGGGTTCTTTAAACGCTGTATTATGGGTGAGCAGCAGGATATTTAACGACCACATGTGTAAAGGATAAGTAAAAATGCTTAAAAAGATTTGTATTTATTTGCAATTTTGCAGTTAAAAGACCGATAGATATAAAAATCTGTATTGTCAAGTAAAAAAATATTATGTAAAATATGTAAAATTTGAAAAATATGAATAATTTATATAAAACCAGATTGAATTTACATAATAAGCGTGATTTGAAGGTCATTTTGCATTAAAAATTTACGAGTTAGTTATAAATTCGTTGTTCGATATGCTTAAAAAAATGTCAAACCATCAAAATCAACAAAAATCACAAATGGGTTTTGTAAAAAAGAGCTATGGTGCAGATGTACGATTTAGTGTAATATATACCTATCGAAACCGAAACAATGCTTGATATACATTGATGTACATCGAGAATAAACCACAAGGGGGATATTTTAATGGCAAGTTTATCATTAAAACACATTTACAAAATTTATCCAAACGGCTTTAATGCTGTTAAGGACTTCAACCTTGAAATTGAAGATAAAGAATTTATCATTTTCGTAGGACCATCTGGTTGTGGTAAATCTACAACACTTCGTATGATCGCTGGTCTTGAAGAAATCAGTAAAGGTGAACTTTACATCGATGGCAAATTGATGAACGATGTTGAACCAAAAGACAGAGATATCGCGATGGTATTCCAGAGTTACGCTCTGTATCCACATATGTCAATTTATGACAACATGGCATTTGGTCTTAAACTGAGAAAAGTTCCTAAAGATGAAATCGACAAGAAAGTTAAAGAAGCAGCTCGTATTCTTGATATTGAACATCTGCTTGACAGAAAACCTAAATTACTTTCTGGTGGTCAGAGACAGCGTGTTGCCATGGGTCGTGCAATCGTTCGTGAACCTAAAGTATTCCTTATGGACGAACCTTTGTCAAACTTGGATGCAAAACTTCGTGTTCAGATGCGTCTTGAAATTTCCAAACTTCATCAAAGATTACAGACAACTATCATCTATGTAACACATGACCAGACAGAAGCTATGACTCTTGGTACAAGAATCGTTGTTATGAAAGACGGTATTGTTCAGCAGGTAGATACACCTCAGAACCTTTACGATACACCGGGTAACCTTTTCGTAGCTGGTTTCATCGGTTCTCCACAGATGAACTTCATGGATGCTGAACTTGTTAAAGAAGGCAACAACGTATACCTGAAGATGGCTGATTACAAGATTACAGTAACACCTGAAAAAGCAGCTAAATGTGCAGATTACATTGGCAAGACAGTTACATTTGGTGTACGTCCTGAAGATGTTTATGCAGCAGCTAAATACGAAAAAGCTAATGTAAACAACACAGTTAAATCTACAGTTCGTGTATTCGAAATGTTAGGTGCTGAAGTATTCGTATACGTTACAGTTGAAGGCGTTGACGTTACAGTTCGTGAAGCTCCTGGTACAGTTGTTAAACCTGGTGATGAAGTTGATATCTGCTTCAATGTTGATAAGATTCACATCTTCGACAAAGAAACACAGGTTACAATCGCAAACTAATATAAAGAAAACTAACAAGGGAAATACATTTAATGTATTTCCCTTTTCTTAATTTTACATTAGTTATTAAATATTTTTTGACACTTCGGGCTTTAATGTGTTAAAATGTAAAAAACTAGAACTTGAAGAGGTGATATAATGGCATATAATCAGATGCTTCAAAATACAATCGAAGGTGTTAAGGCGATTGCCCGTACAGATTTATGCGTTTTAGATACAGATGCGAATATTATCGCATCCACGATGAATATACCGGCAGAATACAGAGAATCCGCGATGGCTTTTGCAGAATCTCCGGCAGAGATTCAGGTCGTTGCAGGTAATCAGTATTTCAAGATTTTTGACAGTGGACAACTGGAATATATCATGCTTGTTCGTGGGGATACAGATGATATTTATACGATTGGTAAGCTGGTAGCTTTCCAGATTCAGAATCTCTTATCAGCCTACAAAGAGCGCTTTGACCGTGAAAACTTCATTAAGAATGTACTTTTGGATAATATGCTTTTAGTAGATATGTACAGCAAAGCAAAGAAACTGCACATTGATGCGGAAGCCAGAAGGGCAGTATTTGTCATCGAAGTATCCGGTGCGCAGGATAATAATGCGATGGATATTCTTAAAGGAATGTTTGCCGGAAATCCAAAGGATTTTATCACAGCCGTTGATGAACACAGCATTATTTTTGTGAAAGAATTAAAAGAAAATGAAACTTATGACGAACTGAACCAGACAGCCAAAATGATTGTAGATATGATTGGCGCTGAAGCGATGACAAAATGCTATGTTGCTTATGGTAATATCGTGGATAAGATTAAAGATGTATCAAAATCCTACAAAGAAGCGAAGATGGCGCTGGATGTCGGTAAGATTTTCTACAGTGAAAAGAACGTATCTGCTTACAACAGACTTGGTATAGGACGTCTGATTTATCAGTTGCCAATCCCTCTGTGCAAGATGTTTATTGATGAGATTTTTCCTGAGATCACACCGGATGATTTCGATGAAGAAACATTGCTTACAGTGAATAAATTCTTTGAAAACAGCCTGAATGTATCTGAAACAGCCCGTCAGTTATACATCCACAGAAACACACTTGTGTATCGTCTGGATAAAGTACACAAAGCAACAGGACTTGATTTGCGTGTATTCGAAGATGCAATTACATTTGAAATTGCACTGATGGTTGTGAAGTATATGAAATTTATGGAAAATTCAGATTATTAAAAGAATATTGGATAAGCCGAGTATACTACATTTATGCGAAGGAAAACTGTATTTTTACACGCATATTTAACAAATAGCAGATGAAGCACATCACAGATGTGAAATTAGAACAGGAATATTTTGATAATAAAGCGATTGTCAAAATATTCCTGTTTTATGTCTATACAAAGTCCTTGTTTTTTGTACAATATGAAAACAGTATATAATATATAAGAAAAATAATTGACGAAAAGGTGAAATAATTGTACTTTATAAAATACTTCCTTATGGAATATTGATATTCTTAGAACAAAATAGTACAATGTAATTTGAAATATACCCTTTAGCTGAAGGGCGAATGAAACAAGTAAAAGAGGAGGATGTATATGTCCAGTAGTTCAAAAGGAATCCTGGGTAGACTGGGATTCGTTAAAACACCAGGCGCTGCAGTTCCACATCGGAAGAATACGAAAGATATGGAAACTGTTGAGATGCCGGTACCTGCTACAGTCACGATATTAATGTCCCAGCATATCGGTGCACCATGTACACCAACAGTCAAAGTTGGTCAGCAAGTGTATGTTGGAACAGTGATTGGTGACAGTCAGGCATTTGTGTCTGCACCGATTCACTCCAGTGTATCTGGTAAGGTGAAGAAGATTGACACAGTTGTGACGAGCAATGGTGCCAACACACAGTGCGTCATTATCGAAAGTGACGGCGAACAGACACCGGATCCTGAGATTAAACCACCTGTAGTGGAAAATGACGATGATTTGATTAAGGCTATCAGAGCTTCAGGCCTTGTCGGTCTTGGTGGCGCAGGTTTCCCTGCTCATGTTAAATTGAATCCGGCGCCGGAAGTCAAAGCAAAAGTAGATACTTTAGTCATCAATGCTGCTGAATGTGAACCATATATTACAGCGGATGTACGTGAGATTATTGAAAACTCATGGGATATCATGGCTGGTATTTATACAGTAGCAGAACTTTTGCAGGTCAAAGAAGCGATTATCGGTATTGAAGATAACAAACCGGAAGCGATTAAGATTATGCAGGATATCGCAGCCAAAGACGATGATAAGGGTGACATTGTTAAAGTGAAGGTATTGCCTTCAAGATACCCACAGGGCGCTGAAAAAGTGCTCATCGAACAGTGTACAGGACGTCAGGTGCCTCCTGGAAAGTTGCCTGCAGATGTCGGTGTTGTTGTAATGAACGTTGCATCTATCGCATTCCTGGCACGTTACTTAAAGACAGGTATGCCACTGACAACAAAACGTATCACAGTAGATGGTTCTGCAGTGAATGAGCCAAAGAACATCCGTGTATGTATTGGTACACCGGTTAAAGATGTCATTGCATTTTGCGGTGGTTACAAAGGTGAACCAGCGAAACTGCTTTACGGCGGTCCGATGATGGGTACACCAATTATCAGCGATGAACTGCCAATTCTTAAAAATACAAATGCCATTCTTGCATTTAACCGTGAAGATGCACAGAGTCTTGAAGAATCTGCATGTATCCGCTGCGGACGATGTGTCAATGCATGTCCGATGAACCTGATGCCGACAATGCTTGAACAGTATACAGAGATTAAGAATGTTGAGATGCTGAACAAATACAATGTTATGACATGTATGGAATGCGGTAGCTGCTCATATGTCTGTCCTGCAAACCGTAAGCTTGTACAGTCTATCAGAATTGGTAAAGCGATTGTCAGAAACAGCAGTAAAAAATAAAAGAAAGTAGGTGTATTTATGGATAATAAGTTAATCGTATCTTCATCACCGCATATCAGCAGTCCGGTGAAGACGAAAAATCTTATGATTGATGTTATTATTGCACTCATACCTGCTTTTATTGCATCAATCATCCTTTATGGATACAGAAGCATTATTATCGTTGCTGTATCAGTTGCAGCAGCAGTGCTTGCAGAGTTTGTCTGCAGAAAGATTATGAAGCGTCCAAATACTATCGGCGATTTTTCAGCCGTTGTTACAGGCGTTTTGCTTGCATTTAACCTGCCTGTGAGCATCCCAATCTGGATGGCAGCCCTTGGCTCAATTATTGCCATCGTTGTTGTTAAACAGATGTTTGGCGGCCTTGGCAATAACTTTGTCAATCCGGCCCTGGCAGCACGTATTATTTTGATGACATCCTTCCCGACAGCGATGACATCCTGGACAGCCGCATTTGATGGTACTTCTACAGCAACACCACTTGCGATGATTTCAGGTGGTCAGACAAGTGATTTGCCATCTTATCTGGATATGTTCCTTGGTAAGACAGGCGGATGTCTTGGTGAAACATGTGCCCTTGCACTTTTAATCGGTGGTATCTACCTTGTAGCAAGACGCGTGATTTCTCCGATTATTCCATTAGTTTATATCGCAGTTGTATTTGTATTCTCAGCAATTCTTGGCCTTGACCCTGTAGCACAGATTTTATCCGGTGGTTTATTCCTCGGTGCAATCTTCATGGCAACAGACTATGTGACAAGTCCGCTGACGAACAAAGGCAAAGTCATTTATGCGATTGGCTGTGGTATCATCACAGTGATGATTCGTACATTTGGTTCATTACCAGAAGGTGTATCCTTCTCAATCATCTTAATGAACATTCTTGTACCTCATATTGAAAGATTAACAACTCCAAAACCATTTGGTGTGAAAAAGGAGGCTGCGAAATAATGAGTGCAAAGAAGATTATCGTGCCAACAGCGATTCTGACAGTCATCGTACTGGTAGTTACAACATTGCTGGTGGTTACAAATAACTTGACAAAAGACAAGATTGCAGAGATTAAAGCAGCCAGCGATGATGCTTCCAGACAGGAAGTACTT
Source organism: uncultured Catenibacillus sp. (assembly GCA_934339005.1). Taxonomy (GTDB): domain Bacteria; phylum Bacillota; class Clostridia; order Lachnospirales; family Lachnospiraceae; genus CAKRHR01. The sequence goes on from CAKRHR010000001.1 coordinate 157,872, forward strand.
GCGGATGCAGATGGCTTTGAAGAAAAGACCGTTGATTATGACGGCACAACTTATACATATTATGAAGCAACAAATGGTGCTGGTTATGTATTCACAACATCTTACAAAGGTTATGGCGGTGCAGTAGAAGTCATGACAGGTATTGATGCAGATGGCAGTGTGACAGGTATCAAACTGACAGACCATGATGAAACACCTGGTCTTGGTGCAAAAGCAGCAGGTACAGATGATTTTGGTAATACATGGAGAGGACAGTTTGTTGGCAGAACAGCAGGCGAAGATTTACAGGTTGCAAAGGATGGCGGCGATATTGATGCTATTGCAGGTGCGACAATCACTTCAAGAGCTGTGACACATTCTGTTGACCAGGCACTGAAACTTTACGAAGCAGTTACAGGAGGTGCAAACTAATGGCTAAACAGCAAAAGAGTCTTGGCCAGATTTTTACGGCCGGTATTATTAAAGAGAATCCTGTACTCAGACTGGTACTTGGTACATGTCCTACACTTGCTGTAACCACAATGGCAATGAACGGCCTTGGTATGGGCGCTGCCGCAACTGTAGTACTGATTGGTTCAAACCTTGTTATTTCTCTTTTGAGAAAGGTTATTCCAGATAAGATTCATATTCCTGCATATATCACAATCATTGCAGGTTTTGTAACATTAATCCAGATGTTTGTCAAGGCATATGCCCCTACACTGGATTCCTCACTTGGTATTTATTTACCACTGATCGTTGTAAACTGTATTATCCTTGGCCGTGCAGAAAGTTTTGCAAGCAAGAACGGTCCTCTGGCATCTGTGCTTGATGGTCTTGGCATGGGTATTGGTTTTACAATCACACTTGTACTGATGGGCTCTATTCGTGAATTAATCGGTAACGGTACAATCTTTGGCCTTGTTGTCAACAGCGGCAGCATTATCCCACCGATGTTAATTCTTATCCTGCCTCCAGGTGGTTTCTTTGTATTTGGCTGCCTTGTAGCACTTGCAAATAAAGTGGCTGTCAAGAAGGGCAAAGAACCTGCAAAACTTGGATGCGGCGGATGTCCAATGCACGAAACATGTTCTAAAGCAGCGGAAGGAGGATGTGACTGATGTCAGTTGTAAATATTGTTCAGATTCTTTTAGCTGCCATTTTGACAAATAACTTTATTTTGTCCAAATTCCTTGGTATTTGTCCATTCCTTGGTGTGTCTAAAAAGTTAGATACAGCCGTTGGTATGAGTGCAGCTGTTATTTTCGTTATGTTAATTGCAACCGCAGTAACATGGCCGATTCAGACATACCTGCTGACACCAAATGACCTGGATTACCTTCAGACAATCGTCTTTATCCTCGTTATTGCAGCACTGGTACAGTTTGTAGAGATTTTCCTGAAAAAATACATGGTAGGTCTTTACAATTCACTTGGTGTATATCTTCCATTGATTACAACAAACTGTGCAGTTCTTGGTGTTACAGTATTAAATATCACAGAAGGCTACAATTTCGTACAGTCAATGTTCAACAGTTTGGGTGGCGGTCTTGGTTTCATGCTTGCCATGGTATTATTTGCAGGTGTTCGAGGAAGACTCGAAACAGCAAAAGTACCAAAAGCACTCCAGGGTCTTCCAATCACTCTGATTTCAGCGTCACTCGTTGCCATTTCCTTCCTTGGTTTTTCAGGGTTGGTTGACGGATTATTTAAATAGGAGGCCAAAAAATGCTAACAGGAATTATTATCGTAGGTGTCATTGGCCTGATTGCCGGATTGATTCTGGCCATTGCATCAATTGTATTTGCTGTACCTGTAGATGAAAAACAGGAAGCGATTCGTGCATGCCTGTCAGGTGCCAACTGTGGTGCCTGCGGTTTCTCAGGTTGTGACGGTTATGCAAAAGCACTTGCAGATGGTACTGCAGAAAACGGTTTATGTTCTCCTGGCGGTGCAGATGCTGCTGAAGAGATTGCTGCAGTTCTTGGTGTTGCAGCAGGCGCTATTGAAAAGAAAGTTGCTGTGATTCAGTGCGCAGGCCACTGCGACAACGTTTCACAGAAGATGGAATATCAGGGCGTAGATACATGCCAGGCTGTCAGTATGCTTTATGCAGGTGACAGCGCATGTTCATATGGCTGTCTTGGTCATGGTGATTGTGTAGCTGCATGTCCTGAACAGGCTATCCAGATTTGCAATGGTCTTGCAGTTGTCGATGAAGATAAGTGTGTGGGCTGTGGTATCTGTGCAAAGACATGTCCAAAACATGTTATTGCGATTTTACCTCAGAAATTCAATCAGCATGTACGTTGTATCAACACTGATAAAGGTGCAAATACAAGAAAAGTTTGCAAGACAGGTTGTATCGGCTGTATGAAATGTCAGAAGACATGTCAGTATGGTGCGATTACAGTGACAAACAACAATGCAACAATCGATTATACAAAATGTCAGAATTGTGGTGCATGTAAAGAAGTTTGCCCTGTAGGTGCAATCAAATAAAATATGTAAATTAAAATAAAGCCATAAGGCGTATATGAAAATATATGCTTTATGGCTTTTTTACATTTGCACTTTTGATTCTGATATGCTTTGATATGTTTCAGATATCTGTAAATTTTGATTAAGAAAATTCAAATCCTGCATTTTTTGACCTTGTTAAAAAGAAAAACAGGCATTTTATGTTGAATTTTGATAGATAAAAGTTAAAAAATTGCAAAAAATGGTTTATTTGCATATTGCTTTGTTAGAAAATTTACGCTATACTTACATCTAGTGTGGTTAATCTACTTAAAAATGATTTTTGAAAGGACGGCAGAAGTGATATGAAAACTTATCAGGAAATGAGCAAAGATGAATTACTTGTTTTAAAAAATGAATTAGAAGCCGAATATAAAGCATTTAAAGATAGGAACCTTAAATTAGATATGTCCAGAGGTAAGCCAAGTAAGGCACAGCTTGATTTATCTATGGGTATGATGGATGTACTTCATAGCGGCACAGAATTAAGCGGCATTGAAGGCGTTGACTGCAGAAACTATGGTGTACTTGATGGTATTCGCGAAGCTAAAGAATTATTAAGTGCTATCAGTGAAGTGGATCCTGACAAGATTATTATATATGGTAACTCCAGTCTGAATGTCATGTATGATACAGTTGCACGCAGCATGACACACGGTGTGATGGGACATACACCATGGTGCAAACTTGACAAAGTGAAGTTTTTATGTCCTGCACCAGGCTATGACAGACATTTTGCAATTACAGAATATTTTGGTATTGAGATGATTACGATTCCGATGACACCGGAAGGCCCGGATATGGATTTGGTTGAAAAATACGTGACAGAGGATGAAGCTGTCAAAGGTATCTGGTGTGTACCTAAGTATTCAAACCCACAGGGTATTTCTTATTCTGATGAAACTGTCCGCCGTTTTGCAGCCCTTGAGCCAGCAGCACCGGACTTTAGAATTTACTGGGATAATGCTTATTCTGTACATCATTTATACGATGATGACCAGGATATTGTACTTGAAATTCTTGATGAATGTGAAAAAGCAGGTCATCCGGATATGGTTTATAAATTCACATCAACATCTAAGATTTCATTCCCTGGTTCAGGTATTGCAGCTATTGCAACTTCTCCTGCCAACATTGCAGAGATTAAAAAGCAGATGACAATTCAGACAATCGGACACGATAAGTTAAATCAGTTGCGTCATGTGCGGTTCTTCAAAGATTTGAATGGTGTTGTAGAACATATGAGAAAACATGCCGATATTCTTCGTCCTAAGTTTGAAATTGTGATCAAGACACTGGAAGACAACTTAGGCGGTCTTGGCATCGGTACATGGACAAATCCAAAAGGTGGTTATTTTATTTCTTTTGATTCTATGGATGGATGTGCAAAAGCTATTGTTGCAAAAGCTAAAGAAGCAGGTGTTGTGATGACAGGTGCGGGTGCAACTTATCCATATGGTAAAGATCCACATGACAGCAATATCCGTATTGCACCATCTTTCCCAACAGTTGAAGAACTTGAACTTGCAGCACAGTTATTTGTTCTGTGTGTTAAACTTGTCAGCGTAGAGAAGCTGTTAAGTGAGATGGCATAAATCGAAAACTTAAATTAAAAATTTAAAGATTCAAAAATTGAATCGAAGAAAATACATAAAACCATTGACTTTTAGATGAAAAGTCATGTAATATACAGAGTACAAGCTGCGAAAGTATTTAGCGTGGTAAATTATTAAAATCCCAATATACAATGAGAGCGATATCTCATCCAACGTGTATATGAGCACACAGGTTTGTGAATCGCCCCGAAAAGATTTAAAAGAAAGAAGATGTACAGATGGAAAAGAAATTAAAAGTTGGTATCCTTGGCGCAACAGGTATGGTTGGTCAGCGTTTTATTTCTCTGCTTGAAAATCATCCTTGGTTTGAAGTTGTAGCTGTTGCTGCAAGCCCACGTTCAGCAGGTAAGACATATGAAGAAGCCGTTGGCGATCGTTGGAAGATGACAAAACCAATGCCTGAAGGTGTTAAAAAGCTTGTTGTTATGAATGTCAATGAAGTTGAAAAAGTTGCTGCAGAAGTTGATTTTGTATTCAGTGCAGTGGATATGACAAAAGAAGAAATCCGTGCGATCGAAGATGCTTATGCAAAGACAGAAACCCCTGTTGTTTCCAACAACAGCGCACATCGTTGGACACCGGATGTACCAATGGTTGTTCCTGAAATCAATCCTGAACATTTCGCAGTGATTGAATACCAGAAAAAACGTCTTGGTACAAAGAGAGGCTTTGTTGCTGTAAAACCTAACTGCTCAATTCAGAGTTATGCCCCTGTATTGACAGCATGGAAAGAATTTGAACCTGTAGAAGTTGTTGCAACAACATATCAGGCAATTTCCGGTGCAGGTAAGACTTTTAAAGACTGGCCAGAGATGGTTGGAAACATCATTCCATTCATTGGTGGTGAAGAAGAAAAGAGTGAACAGGAACCATTAAGACTCTGGGGCAAGATTGAAAACGGCCAGATTGTCAAAGCAGAAGGTCCTGTGATTACAACTCAGTGTATCCGTGTACCTGTACTTGATGGACATACAGCGGCTGTATTTGTAAGATTCGCTAAAAAGCCTACAAAAGAACAGTTGATTCAGAAACTTAAAGAATTTAAGGGTCTGCCACAGGAACTTGAACTTCCTAGCGCACCAAAGCAGTTTATCCAGTACTGTGAAGAAGATAACCGTCCACAGGTTAGTCTGGATGTCAACTACGAAAATGGCATGGGTGTTTCTGTAGGTCGTTTGAGAGAAGATACAGTTTATGATTATAAATTTGTTGGTCTTTCACACAATACAGTTCGTGGTGCTGCCGGCGGTGCAATACTCTGTGCAGAATTACTGACAGCCCAGAAATACATCACAGCTAAATAAAATACAATGAATTAAGAACTAAAGCGCTTTCAGATAAATATGTTTGAAGGCGCTTTTTTGTATACATTGGTGGCGGCGTGAATAAAATAATCATATAAACAAAGTTTTTGTGAGTGATGACAGTATGAGTTTTGGAACAATTTCAGGCAGTCAGCTGCTTTATTATATGTCTTATCCGGATTGTCGTGTTATTGATTTAAGAATGCCCCAGCAGTATGCCATGGGTCATATCGCGGGAGCGGTTAATATACCTTTTGAAAAACTGGAAATGGCATGTCGGACGCTACCGGAAAAAAATCAGTATATTTTATATTGTCAACATGGCAATGTCAGTATGAAGGCTGCCAAAATGATGGATGAAATGGGGTTTAATGTGGTGACTTTAATTGGCGGTTATCTGTCGTTTTGTTATCGCAGCCGTTAAAATGAATAAAAATCACCTTGCGGCATTTTTTAATTCATTATATACTTAGATATACCGAAAAGTGCGAGGAAGGAGAACGATATGGTTCGTTTGCCGGGCCATATGATAATCAATGAAAACATTTGAATTAATTGCACCATGTCATTTTGGCATGGAAGCTGTACTTAAGAGAGAAATTTATGATTTAGGATATGATGTCACACTTGTTGAGGACGGCAGAGTGACATTTATCGGTGATGCAGAAGCGATTGCAAGAGCCAATATATTTTTAAGAACGGCAGAACGTATTCTGCTTTGTTTTGCACGTTTTAAAGCAACCTCCTTTGAAGAATTATTCCAGGGGGTTAAAGCGGTTGCCTGGGAGGATTATATCCCTAAAAACGGAAAATTCTGGGTAAAAAAGGCATCAACAGCCAAAAGCAAGCTTTTTTCATCCTCAGATATTCAGTCAATTGTCAAAAAAGCGATGGTTGAGCGTTTAAAAGAACATTATCATATTGAATGGTTTTCAGAGGATGGTGATGAATTCCCATTTCGTATTTTCATTTACAAAGACGAAGTGACAGTTGCTTTGGATACTACCGGCGAATCACTGCATAAACGTGGTTACAGAAAGATGACCCCAAAAGCGCCGGTATCTGAAACACTTGCGGCAGCGATGATTATGCTGACACCATGGAATAAAGACAGAATTTTAGTTGACCCATTCTGCGGCAGCGGTACGATTCCGATTGAAGCTGCGATGATAGGGGCAAATATTGCACCGGGCATGAACCGCGAATTTACAGCGGAGGCATGGAAGCATATTGTGCCTCAAAAAGACTGGTATGATGCAGTCACAGAGGCTTCAGATTTGATTTGCCCGGATGTCAATATGGATATCCAGGGATATGATATTGATGGTGAAGTGATTCGTTATGCCAGAGAAAATGCCAAACTGGCCGGTGTTGATAAGATGATTCATTTTCAGCAGAGACCTGTAGCGGATTTAAGTCATCCTAAAAAATACGGTTTTATCATCACAAATCCGCCATATGGTGAACGTCTTGAGGAAAAAGAGGCTTTGCCAAAGCTGTACAAAGAATTTGGACAGGCACTTTCCGGGTTGGATGCATGGTCATGTTATATTTTAACTTCTTATGAAGATACAGAGCGTTATATCGGACGCAAGGCGGATAAAAACCGCAAGATTTATAATGGTATGATTAAAGCATATATTTATCAGTTCCTTGGTCCAAAACCACCGAAAATGAAACGGTAGGCGATGCATAGTGAAGTATTTCATGAGGGTTTTGTGGGCGGTGGTGTTTGTATCAATCGCTGTCACTTTAGTGCTGCAGTTACATTCAGAGGATAAGAGCTGGCGCGGTGAAGCTGCAAAGACGATGCATGTTCTGTACGATACAAAAAGAGCAGAAGCCTGCAACAGCCGGGAAATTACCGTATACTATAATCAGGAAATTGTGTGCAGCGATACGACATTGGAGGAACTGTATTTAGATAATGATATGAACTTACAGGCCTCTGCGCTTGCTGTTTCAAAGATTTTAAAAATGCAGGTGGCAGCACTGGATGGCGATGTGTGTGAGTTAAGCCGGTCAGATAATGTCGTTGTGCCGATGCAAAATTGTGTTGGAGAGAATTTATTTATGCCTCTTGCAGATATTTGTGAGACAATGCAGTTATCGTATGTATTTGACGAAGCACAAAATGCCTGTTATATCACAGAAAATGCGGCGACAGTGCAGGCGTTGCCGGCACAGTATGATTTGCGCAGTGAGCAAAGAGTCCCACAGGTCTTAAGTCAGGGAAATAATGGGACATGCTGGGCTTTTGCATCGTTATCTGCATTGGAATCTTCTTTGCTTCCGAGTGAAGCACTGACATTTTCTGTGGACCATCTGACGATGAATAATGGCTTTGGTACATCCCAGTCAGATGGCGGTGATTTTTTGATGGCACTGGCTTATCTGGCAGCCTGGAAAGGGCCTGCTTATGAAGCAGATGATCCCTATGGTGATGGCGTGACCAATACGGCGCTGACGGCGGTGAAGCACCTTCAGTCGGCGATATGCATTGGTGAAAAAGATTATACAGCCATCAAAAAGATGATTATGCAGTATGGCGGCGTGCAGAGTTCATTTTATTCTGATATTGAATACAGCAATGTATCGACAACTTACTATAATATGGATAATGCCAGTTATTATTATAATGGATTGAATGATCCGAACCATGATATTGTGATTGTGGGATGGGATGACACATACTCAAAGGAACATTTTAATATTCAGCCAGACCATGACGGCGCATTTATCTGCCAGAATAGCTGGGGGACAAGCTTTGGTCAGAATGGATATTTTTATATTTCTTATGATGATTATAATATTGGCAATCACAATATCGTATATACGCAGATTGAAAATAATGATAACTACGATTATATTTACCAGACCGATGAACTTGGCTGGCTTGGCAGCATCGGTTACAGTGAGCCGGGAGCATGGTTTGCAAATGTTTATACGGCGCCAGAGCGGCAGCAGCTTCGGGCGGTTTCATTTTACACGACAGATAAAAATTCTTATTATAAGGTGTATGCCGTGCCAGAATATAGCGATGAAGCTTCACTTAAAGACCGGATTTTACTTGGTTCAGGCTATTTGGAGCAATCAGGTTATTACACGGTAAATGTCGATAAAACTGTGTATGTGGAGGGCGATTATGCCGTGATGGTCTATGTGTGGACACAGGATGTGCAGCACCCGATTGCGATAGAGTATAACAGTACCTCCATTGATGTTGAGGTTGATTTAAGCGATGGACAGGGCTATATCAGCTATGATGGCCGCGAGTGGCAGAGGGCAGAGGATAACTATCAGTGTAATCTGTGTTTGAAGGCATTTACAGACGGTGTGGAGTAGTATTGGATATTTAGCGTGGTTAGAGGACTGTAAAAATAAAAGTGCAGATGAAAGAAAAAAAGATAAAGGAGATTGCAGATATGGAAAAAATCATTTTTGCAACAGGCAATAAAGATAAATTAAAAGAAATCCGGATGATTTTAAAAGACATTCCGGTAGAAATTGTGTCCATGAAGGAAGCCGGCTGTGCGATTGATATCGTGGAGGATGGCAGGACATTTGAGGAAAATGCTTTAATTAAGGCAAGAGCAATCCATGACATTACAGGTGCTCTTGTACTTGCGGATGATTCAGGACTTGAGGTGGATTATCTTGATAAGGCGCCTGGTATCTATTCTGCACGTTTCCTTGGGGAGGATACAAGCTACGATATAAAAAATAATTATATCCTGGATAAGCTTAAAGGTGTGCCGGATGAAAAGCGTACAGCACGATTTGTGTGCGCTGTGGCCGCCGTATTCCCAGATGGAGAGGAATTTACCCGCAGAGGCACAATAGAGGGCATTATCGGCTATGAAATCGCCGGAGAAAATGGCTTTGGCTATGACCCTATCTTTTATGTGCCTGAATATGGCTGTACAACGGCAGAACTGTCAGCAGAAGACAAGAATGCCATCAGCCATCGCGGAAAGGCTTTACGGGCTATCAGAGAGGTTATAGAAGCAAAACTTGGATAAGGCAGTGCGATTGTAATACAGTACATTTGACTGTTCTGAAAAAAAGATACAAAGAATAAAGATAAAATGTGTCAGGGAGCGCTTTATATGAAAGTTTTAATTGTCAGTGATACGCATGGAAAAGACGAAAATTTAATACGTGTTCTTAAAAAGGTGGGAGAGCTTGATTTACTCATCCATCTTGGTGATTTGCAGGGAAGCGAAGATTATATTGAGGCTGTGGCACCATGTCAGGTGGTGATGGTCAGCGGAAATAATGATTTTTATTCAGAACTTCCAAGAGAAAAAGTCATTCGTATCGGTGATACAAAAGTATTCCTGACACATGGACATTATTTATATGTATCTTCGGGCACATCACGTTTAAAAGACATGGCGGCACAGAACCAGTGTAGCATCGCCATGTTCGGGCATACACATAAACCGTTGATTGATATAGAGGGGACCATCTGGGCAATTAATCCGGGCAGTCTGTCTTATCCAAGACAGGAGGGCAGACAATGTTCTTATATTATTATGAATGTTTCTGAAAATGGAAAAATTGAATTTTCGTTGGAATATCTGACGGATTAAATGTGCAGTGCCATAAAAAAATTTTTGATAAAATGACTTGTGATGCAAAATAAATCCTCCAGAATGAATATATTTTTGCTGTTTCAGGATGCCTGCAAACCCAGGTTTTATCGGACTTTGCGGCATGTACGGAAACTCTCGTAAATTGCAAAATAAAAAAATGTAAAAAAAATAAAAAAAAGTGTTGACATTTAGTAGACCTTGTAATATAATAAATCTTGCGTTGAGCGAGAAAAACAAAAACAAAGCGAAACGAACACCGAAACGGGGTGTGGCTCAGCTTGGCTAGAGCGCTTGATTTGGGATCAAGAGGTCGCAGGTTCGAATCCTGTCACCCCGATGAACAAAAGGTTTTAAAGATGTTTTGATAACAAATTAAAAGCTTTTGTACTAAAAACTTCATAGTCGTGCGGGTGTAGTTCAATGGTAGAACACTAGCCTTCCAAGCTAGATACGTGGGTTCGATTCCCATCACCCGCTTAGCACGCAAAATTAGCGTGACCACACATATGAGTCTGTAGCTCAGCTGGATAGAGCAACGGCCTTCTAAGCCGTGGGTCGGGGGTTCGAATCCCTTCAGGCTC
>CAKRHR010000002.1 GCA_934339005.1 uncultured Catenibacillus sp.
TCGTGGGGAAGCTGCAGAAGTTATTAAACAGTTAAAGGCAGAAGGTATTTCAAAGATTGTCATGATGACAGGTGACAGCGACAGAATTGCAGCAAATATTGCAGAAAAGGTTGGTGTAGATGAATATTATTCAGAGGTGCTTCCTGAAGATAAAGCAGGTTTTGTGGCAAAGGAAAAAGCAGCAGGACGTAAAGTCATTATGATAGGTGACGGTATTAATGATTCACCGGCATTGTCAGAAGCTAATGTTGGTATTGCTATCAGTGACGGTGCTGAAATTGCCAGAGAAATCGCCGATGTGACAGTCGGTGCGGATAATCTTTATGAAATCGTGACACTTAAGAGATTAAGTAATGCGATGATGAAACGTATCCATAAGAATTACAGACAGATTGTCGGCATTAATACAGCATTAATCGTGCTTGGTGTTGCAGGTGTATTCCAGCCGACAATGTCAGCATTATTCCATAATACATCCACAATCTTAATCAGCATGAACAGTATGAAGAATCTGTTGGGTGAAAAGAAATAATAAAAACTTTAACTTTAAGTTGAAGAATTGTCCGGTAGTTGCATGGCTGCAGGTGGCTTATATTGCATGGTGTCTGTATGCGGCGGTGCTCAATTGTGGCGCTTACATCATTGTTGGTTTTGAGGCACATGGTTATAGCATATGGAAAATGTTAGTCATTGTCGAAATATGAGTTATGGCAAGAAATATTGTCGATGTAGTCATATTGACAGTTCGTGACGAATACTTATATACTTAATGTGATGAGTTCTTAAAATTACGGGAATAACGTTGCTTGTGGCGTAATTTGCAGCATCTTATCAAGAAAATAAATAATTCGGAGGGTTAAGAATGAATGCAGATTTGAAGCGGGATGCGAAAGTTATTTTTCAGAAATCAGGAGGTACAGGACACGGCATTACAACCCGGCTGACATTACCGACAGCATGGGTTAATGCGCTTGGGGCAACAGCTACAGATCGTGGTGTGGAGATTACACTGGACCCGGATAATTACCAGATTGTCGTTCAATTTAAAAAACCTAAGGCTGATAATCAGGAACAAATTGAGCGTATGGCAAAATATTTGGAAAAAATAAAAGAAAATGCTTGACAATTCGTATCGAATTATATATACTAAACTCAGATGAACGAAAGACAAGTTCATCGAAAAGCTCTACAAAGTACTATAGAGAATATAGGAAATCGGGACAGGAATGTAGTGCATGAGAAGCATACCACAGTGTATGATTCTCCATACTGAAGAGAACGTCTAAGAGCGGACAAATATACAAAAGATAAACGTCTGAAGTACAGACGAAGATACCAGACAGATGACTCCAATGGCGGACAGATATACCAAAGAAGCGTGCTCATGATGGCAGAGATACTTTAAGAACGGCTTAACAGTTGGATGATACACAGAAGATGAATGCCAGAAACAGGCGAAGACACATGCAGGATAACTCCAATGGCGGATAATTTACTGAAGAAGACAGGCATATGCCTTAAAGCACAAAAGACAAATTAAAGATAATTTACACTATGAAAGGTGTGGCAGACAGGCCATACCGATTTACGAAAGAGAAAGTCTGATACATTACGAAGTGGTGATGTATTGGGCTTTTTTGCCTTTTGATAACATTTAAGCTGATGACTTTTGAATCAGAGAATAACTATATTTTGCATGAAAGGGTACAGGTATATATATGAAGCTACGTAAAAAGTACATATCTATTTTAATGGCTGCGATTTTTTTTGCATTGTCGTTGTCAGCATTTGCGGAGGGTGTGCCTTCAGCTGCTGAGCATACGACAGGTGAGAAAGGTACTATGGATAGCCTTGAATCTGATGTTGAGGTTGGGGATGTTTTTGAGGAAGCAGCAGAGGATGGGGTATTAGAATCGAGTGATGATGGTGAAGGTGAGAAAACACAGGAGGATGTTACAGATTCAGAAGAATTGACATCAGATTCAGAATATGTTGAACCGTCAGGAAGTGATACATCAGAGGAAGATGAGGGTGAAACTGTGCACAAATATTATGTTTATCCTGATATTCATTCCGAACTTTTTTCTATCAATGACAGCAGTACCGCGATTGAGGCGGCACCGGATGAAGTTGTATGGATAAAACTTAAAGAATCAGGATATATTTCAGTGTTGGACAGTTGTGAGCGCTTTGTAGATGTAACTTATGATGGTCGGGAGAATGATGATTATTTATATCATTTTAACATGCCGGCTGCAGATGTGAAGGTATCTGCATTCAGTTATGACAGTATGGTGGATTTATGTGCAAGTAATTTACGCGAAGCTATAGGAAGTCAGCTTACAGTATCATATCAGGATTATTCGAGAACAGAACTTGATCAGGCAGGTTATGTGATTAGTACAGCATATTTTGAATTAAGTAATGGGCATTGGGCGATGTGTTGTGCACATGAATTGCTTCCGCCAACAGCAGGAACGAAGATGACGGTGACCCAGATATATACAGCAGAGAACAAGCTGAATGAGAATATCCGAAAAGTCATGTATTACGGTGTTGATGGGCCGGGGAATGCAGGGTATTCCTGGTCGAAGACAGCATTAGCTGTATCGGTTGCGAATGGTCATGGTGATTCTTATTTTAAGCTTGGCTCAAAAGTCCTGGCTGAGATTTCTGCAAAGCCATCGCCACCAGCATCTTTTGTTGTATATCATCTGTCTGACGGCAACAATACAACACAGGACCTTTTATATTGGGAGAATAAAACCATTTCTTATATTCAGATTAAAAAGCAATTCTCAGGAAATAATTCTTATTCCTACAATCCAAGCGTATCTCCGGCAATTTATGGTGTATACACAGACAGTGCATGTACAAAGCCATATGATTCTCCCTATGTGGATGGAACCGGATATACATATCGTATCGAAGCAAATCTGATGACAGGGAAGATTCCTGTCCAGCCGGGTATTTATTATGTGAAAGAACTTCAGGCACCAACAGGTTGGAGTGTGGATACAAATATTTATAAAATTGATGCATCGAACGCATTTGATGCGGCATCACCTGCACAGACAACATCTGTGAATATTCCGAATATTGAATTAAAGACGTCTGCACGTTCCTTTGAAACAGGTGATCATATTGCGATGGCAGCATCAATCAAAATCACAGATACAGTTTCATATAAGTGGCTTCGTGGAAATACACAGTATACGATGAAGGCAACGGCGATGAATCGTTCGACAGGACAGCCAATAAAGAATCAGCATGGCGAGGCAACAGTGACAGAAAAGACATTTATGAGTAACACATCAGGTGCGGCAAGTACAGGACAGGGAAGTGTGGATGTTGAACTTCTGGTGGATGCATCAGGTATGGAAGCACATGATATTGTAATATTTGAAGAACTTATGCTCAATGGCAAGCTTCAGGCTTCACATGCTGATTTATCAGATGAGAATCAGACGATTCATATTCCGGGTGCGCAGACAACTGCAAAGGAAAATAACAGTGGTATCAAGCATGCCATAGCACAAAAAAATATGGTAATTACAGATACGATTACCTACAAAAATTTGCTTCCGGGCAAGACTTACAAAGTTTCCGGTATTTTAATGGATAAGGCAACCGGTAAACCTTTAAAAACACCAGATAACAAAGATATTACAGTTGAAAAAGAATTTAAAGCTGCATCTGCAGATGGCAGTGTTGAAGTCAAGTTTGCATTTGATGGTTCACAGATGGCAGGTAAAACGATTGTTGTTTTTGAGGAAGTATACTTTAATGGACATTTGATTGCTGAACACAAAGATTTAAAGGATAGTAACCAGACAATTTATGTTCCGGATATTGGCACAACTTTAGTAGACAAAAAGTCAGAATCTCATATGGCTTTTGCGGAAAAAGACATGGTATTGACAGATACTATTACCTACAAAAATCTGATTCCAGGCAAAGAATATAAAGTAACGGGTACACTGATGCACAAAGAAACCGGTAAAGCATTAGAGATTAATGGACAGACAGTTACTGCGTCTGCAACACTGGTGCCAGAAAAATCTGACGGAACGACAGAGATTCAGTTTACATTTGACGGAAGTCAGCTAAAAGGACAAACTGTTGTAGCATATGAAACAATAACAATGGAAGGTGTTGAAGTTGCAGTACATGCAAATCTTGAAGATGAAGCACAGATGGTGCGGATTCCGGAGATACATACAACTGCTGTTAATAAAGAAAACCAGACACATGAAGCAAATGAAAATGAAAATCTTCAGATTGAAGACAAAGTCAGCTATCAAAACCTTGTCCCGGGGAATGCATATACAGTTACTGGTTTTTTAGTAAATCAGGCTACAGGAGAAGCTGTAACAGAAAAAGGTCATAAAGTGATGGCAGAAAAAACATTTGTAGCCGAGCAGACAGATGGTGAAGTTGAATTGGATTATATGATTTCAGGAAAAACATTAAAGAATGGCATGTCATTTGTTGTATACGAAACATTATATACGCAGGAAAAGAAAATCGCAGAACATGCAGATATTAATGATGCGAATCAGACAATTCATATTTCAAGAAAGGATATTCCAGAAGACTTTCAGACACCTGCAACAGGAGATAATCAATTCATCGAAGTGGCATTTGCCCTTTTGGTGGCAGCGACAGCAATCATAGCATTTTTATTGTTGAAGAAGACACGTCATCGTGGTGGTTTACAGAAGACAAATGATAAAAAGTGATAATTATTAGAAATAAAATACTTTTGGTATGACAGACTGGAAATATGATATAGAGGAAAAATGAAAGAAAAAAGGAACACCATATCGACATCTTTGGTTCAATACGGTGTTCCTTACTGCCAACTATCCATTGGACAAGTCCTCCTGTTTTTAAGTTCCGTGTTCATTTTTTTTCATTTAAAACCTTGTTTGATTTGAATTTAATAACTACTTATTCTTTGATAGATTAAAGATAAAAGAATTAAATTATCAATTAGATTTTAAATAAATTTTTTTAAGAATAAGATTTAGATTAGTACATTGGTCTTTACCTCTTTCTTAAAAATAAGTCCGTTTTAAAAATTTAAGTTTTTGGTGGTCCGTACTCCTTTCTTTTTGATGGTTTTATAATATCACATTATTCGACATAAGTCAACACTAAAAACAGAAAAAATAAAAAATATTTTTAAAAAGACAAATATAACTGAGCATAACTGCGAAAATAAATAATAATAGTCTTAAATAAGCAAAATATTCTGACAATTATTCTATACGGAAAATCTTTTAATAACCTTTGTAGAAATTTCAATTTTAACTGTATGTGGAACAGGGGTATTAATTTGTTGAATTAACTGTTTGGCAGCAGTTTGTCCCATGAAGTTTCTGGAAATATCAATTGTGGATAAAGAAGGTTCGATGATACGACCTTCAGAGATATTATCAAAACCGATGACAGCGATATCTTCAGGAATCTTAAATCCACGCAGTTTCAATGCCTTGATTGCACCGATAGCGATAAGGTCGTTGTCGGCAAAGTAACAGTTGGCTAAATCATCGCCGCGATCGATAATTTCGAGCATATCGAAAAAAGCGCCATCAATAGAAGGAGAGAGTTCATGGATGACAGATTTACCAACAGACATACCATGTTCACGAATAGCGCGATTAAAGCCGTTTTTGCGTTCAATAAAGTTTTGAATTTTATAAGAAGAACACAGATGACCGGGTTGTGTATTGCAGCGATCTATCAGATAATTGGTTGCCAGATAAGAGCCTTGTGAGTTATTGATGAGTACACTGCTGCAATCCACAGAGTCCAAATAGGAATCAAGTAAAATCATTGGCACACCAAGGTCAAGAAACTGTTGGCATGCAGATGCTGTAATTTCTGTTCCAAGCAGAATGATACCAATACAACCTGAGATACGAAGGTCTTCAATACATTTTTGAAAATTATCTGTTTTTTCGTAGATTTGAAGTGTTTTTAACCGAAAATTATTTTTTCGGCACTCTTGCTCAATGCCATCGGTTAATTCAGAGAAGATAGGCATATAGTTTACAATTGCATTGTGCGCACGATAAATGATGAAATAAATATCACCGGATTGATTTTTCTTCATGGAAAGTCTTGAAAAGTCATACCCGTATTTTTCGGCTGTCTGCAATACAAGTTGTCTTGTTTGTGTGCTGACACCTGGTTTATTATTTAATGCCATGGATACGGCAGTTTGTGATAAATTTAGTTTTTTTGCAAGGTCCTTCGCAGTAATACCCATAATGATACCTCCACAGAGCTTAATTTTTCTTCCTTTGGCACCATAATATCACACAATATTCTGAAAATAAAGTTTAAAATAAAGTAAAAATTACTTTGTTTTATATTGGAATAAAGTTTATGAAGCGTTATAGTAAGGACAGATGAAAGGTATACGAAAAAAATTAAAACTTATTAAGTTTTTCAAGAAGAAGGTATACCAAAACAGTGAAATGTGAAAGGGGACATTATTATGGATAAGATTAAACTCGGCTATGCGCCAACCCGAAGAAGTATCTTTAGTGCACCGGATGCTGTTAAATACCGTGGCTTAACAGCAAAGCGTTTGGAGGAACTTGGCATTGATTTTGTAGATATTACAGATATCAATGAGGAAGGTCTGCTTTATGATGATGAAGGCTTGAACAAGATTATTGAAAAATTTAAGAGAGAAAAAATCGATGGTTTATTCCTTCCACACTGTAACTTTGGTACAGAATTTGAATGTGCCAGACTTGCAAAAGAATTAAATGTACCTGTACTTTTATGGGGACCTTTAGATGAAAGACCTGAACCAGACGGAACAAGACTTCGCGATACACAGTGTGGTCTGTTTGCAACAGGTAAAGTTTTAAGAAGATTTAAAATTCCATTTACTTATATGACAAACTGCAGATTGAATGACCCTGTATTTGAAAGAGGTCTTCGTGATTTTATGGCTGTCTGCAATGTTGTTAAGACATTCAGAAACATCCGCATTCTGCAAATTTCTACAAGACCATTTGAATTCTGGTCAACAATGTGTAATGAAGGTGAACTCCTTGAAAAATTCAATATTCAGCTTTCACCGATTCCAATGCCTGAATTGACAGATGAAGTAAAGAAAGCAAAAGCTGAAAAAGCAGAAGTTGAAGAAGTGATGCAGTATTGCCGTGACAATATGGAAATCTGCATTAAGGATAATGAACTTGAGAACGTAGCAGCATTAAAGGTTGCGATGAAACGTCTTGCTGTTAAATACGGATGCAAAGCTATTGCTATTCAGTGCTGGAATCAGCTTCAGAGCGAACTTGGAATAATGCCATGTGCAGCCAATGCACTGCTCAATGATGAAGGTATTCCGACAGTCTGTGAAACAGATATTCATGGTGCAATTACAGCATTGATGGTTGAAGCGGCAGGCATGGGTGAAACAAGAAGCTTTTTTGCCGACTGGACAATCCGTCATCCTGATGTTGAAAATGGTGAATTACTTCAGCATTGTGGTCCATGGCCAATTTCAATTGCAAAGGAAAAGGCAAAATTGACATATCCACTTGCATTCAGTCATCCAGGCAGCATTACAGCAGAAGCAAAACATGGTGATGTTTCATTAGTTCGTTTCGATGGTGATAATGGTGAATATTCATTATTGTTAGGCAACGCCAAAGGCATTGACGGCCCTAAAGGTATGGGTACATATCTGTGGGTTGAAGTTGAAAATATCAAACGGCTTGAAGCAAAAATTGTTGAAGGCCCATATATCCACCATTGTGTTGGTATTCATAAAAATGTTGTTCCTGTATTATATGAAGCATGCAAATACATTGGTGTAACACCGGATTTATATGACCCAATCGAAGAAGATGTTAAAGCATATTTAAGGGGTGAATGATTATGGAATTAAAAGAATTAAGCAGATTGGCTTATGAGCTTAGAAAAGATACAGTAGATATGATTATGGCTGGTAATGGCGGTCATATCGGTGGCGATATGAGTGTTATGGAAACATTGGTTACATTATATTTTGACCAGATGAATATCAGCCCTGAAAATATGAATGACCCGGAACGTGATTTGTTTGTAATGAGTAAAGGTCATTCTGTAGAGGCATATTATGCAGTGCTTGCTAAAAAAGGCTTTTTGGATATCAAAGAAGTCACAGAGAAATTCAGCAAATTCGGTTCACAGTATATCGGACACCCAAATAATAAATTACCTGGTATTGAGATGAATTCAGGCTCTCTTGGACATGGACTTCCGGTATGTGTTGGTATGGCGCTTGCAGGAAAAATGGATAAGAGAAATTATCGTGTGTATACAGTTATGGGTGACGGCGAACTGGCAGAAGGTTCAGTATGGGAAGCTGCCATGGCAGGTCATCAATACAAACTTGATAATCTGTGTGCGGTTGTTGACCGTAACAGACTTCAGATTTCAGGTAATACAGAAGATGTTATGGGTCACGATGATTTACATGAACGTTTCAGAAGCTTTGGATGGCATGTAATTGATGTTGCTGACGGCAACAGTATCGAACAACTTCATGATGCATTTGAAGAAGCAAAACGTACAAAAGGTCAGCCGACAGTGCTGATTGCCAATACAGTTAAAGGTAAAGGTTCATCTGTGATGGAAAATAAAGCAGCATGGCATCATCATGTACCAACTGCGGAAGAATATGAACAGATTATGAAAGATTTTGAAGTAAGAAAGGAGATGCTCTAAGATGAATAAAATTCCTAATCGTAAAGCTATTTGTGACGTGCTTTTAAAAGAGGCAGAGCATGATTCCAGTATTACAGTTCTTTGCAGTGACTCAAGAGGTTCAGCTTCACTTGCACCATTTGCAGAAACATTCCCTGAACAGTTTGTGGAAATGGGTATTGCAGAACAGGATTTGGTCAGTGTGGCAGCAGGCCTTGCACATTGTGGTAAAAAAGCATTTGCAGCATCACCGGCATGCTTCCTGTCTACAAGAAGTTATGAACAGTGTAAAGTGGATGTGGCTTATTCAAATACAAATGTAAAATTAATTGGTATCAGTGGTGGTATCAGCTATGGCGCACTTGGCATGAGCCATCATTCAGCACAGGATATTGCTGCCCTTTCTGCAATTCCAAATATGAGAGTGTATCTTCCTAGTGACCGTTTCCAGACAACAAAACTGATTGAAGCGTTGTTAAAGGATGAAAAACCAGCCTACATTCGTGTTGGCAGAAATCCTGTTGAAGATATTTACAGTGAAGATGACTGCCCATTTGAGATGGATAAAGCCACTGTATTATGCGAAGGTATAGATGCAGTTATTGTAGCATGTGGTGAGATGGTTCGTCCGGCATATGAAGCTGCAAAATTATTAAAAGAAGAAGGTATCTCAGTTACTGTTTTAGATATGTATTGTGTAAAACCTTTAGACAGAGAAGCAATTATTAAAGCTGCTTCTAACGCAAAGGTTGTAGTTACAGCAGAAGAACATGCACCATTTGGTGGCCTTGGTTCTATGGTAAGTCAGGTGGTTGGCAGTGGGTGCCCACGTAAGGTGATTAATATTGCTTTGCCGGATGCACCAGTGATTACAGGTACTTCACAGGAAGTCTTTGATTATTATGGTATGAATGCCGAAGGCATTGCTAAGACAGTCAAAGAAGCATTGAGATAGAATATGGGGAGAGAAATGCATATGGAGAAGAAATATGTACTTGCCATAGACCAGAGTACCCAGGGAACGAAAGCAATTTTATTTGATGCTGTTGGTAATCTGGTATGCAGAACGGACCTGGCACATCAGCAGATAATTAATGATAAAGGCTGGGTATCACATGATTTGGATGAGATATATGCGAATACGATTCAGGTTGTTAAAAATCTCATACAAAAATCAGGTGTGAATAAAGAGGAAATTTCCTGTCTTGGTATCAGTAATCAACGCGAAACCTCTGCCGCATGGGATAGAAAAACAGGCAAGCCATTAGCAATGGCAATTGTATGGCAGTGTTCAAGAGCAGAAGATATCTGTGAGCGCATTAAGAATAATGTTGTGGTAGATGCAAGTCGTGAACAGGGAGAACATGGTGGTGTTGCAGAGATTATACGGCAAAAAACAGGCATGCACCTGTCACCATATTTCCCGGCATCAAAGTTTGCATGGCTTCAGGAAAATATTGAAGCAGTTAAAGCCGCAAAGAAGAATAAGACATTGTGTCTTGGTACAATTGATACATATCTTTTGTATCGGCTGACTGGGGGCAAGGTGTATGCAACAGATTATTCAAATGCCTCAAGAACACAGTTGTTTAATATTCATGCACTTGAGTGGGATAATGAAATCTGTACATGGTTTGGTATTGATGCAGCATCCCTTCCAGAGGTATGTGATTCAAGTTATACATACGGAGAAACAGATTTTGAAGGCTATTTTGATACACCAATTCCAATCTGTGGTGTGATTGGCGATTCTCAGGGCGCTCTGTTTGGACAGGGCTGTATTGAAAAAGGTATGGTAAAAGCTACCTATGGCACAGGTTCTTCAGTGATGATGAATGTTGGAGAAAAGGCAATTTCATCAGACAGAGGTCTTGTAACTTCTCTGGCTTGGGGCTTAGATGGTAAGGTTAGCTATGTTCTGGAAGGTAATATTAATTACACCGGAGCTGTGATTACATGGCTTAAAGACGATATGAAGCTGATTGCATCACCGGGTGAAACGCAGGAACTTGCATTGCAGGCTAATGCTAATGATACGACATATCTTGTACCTGCATTTTCAGGACTTGGTGCACCATATTGGAATGCGAATGCCAGAGCGATGATTTATGGCATGAGCCGCACTACAGGCAAGAATGAAATTGTTAAAGCAGCACTTGAATCCATTGCTTATCAGATTACAGATATTATCGAGATGATGAAAGCAGAGGATGGTATAGAGGTTAAAGAACTGTGTGTTGACGGTGGCCCGACAGGTAACAGTTATCTGATGAAGTTTCAGAGTGATATTCTGGAAACAACCGTCAGCCTGCCAAGATGTGAGGAATCTTCAGCACTTGGCGTCGGGTTTATGGCAGGTCTTGCATATGGTATTTATACAAAAGAAGTTATCTTTGAAAAAGTACAGAGAACACATTATGAACCATCCATGGAACATGATGTGCGTGAAAAGAAATATGCTGGATGGAAAGCGGCAATTTCTAAAGTACTTGTATAAGTATGACTAAAATAATAGGGCAGCGACAGATTATTCTACACTTATATTTGAAATATAGGTATGAGAAATTATGAATAATCTGACACTGCCTGTTAGAAGTTGGAGGAAAATAATGCAGAATCAATGGAAAACAGAACAATGGCGGACAGTGGATATTCCGATAAAAACAACGAAAAACTATACATCACCATTTGAAGATGTAGATGTATTTGGTGTGTTTAAAGGACCTCAGGGTGAAGAAATCAAATTACTTGCATTCTGGGATGGAGATAATACATGGGTACTTCGATTTGCACCGGTATCTGTAGGTAGATGGGCATATACAATTGAAAGTACAGACACAGATAATGCCGATTTTTCAGGAGGAGGCAGTGTAGAGTGTGTACCATATACAGGTGAACTGGATATGTATAAACATGGTTTTCTGAAAGTATCAGAAGATAAAGATTATCTGGAATATGCAGATGGAACGCCATTTTTCTGGTTAGGTGATACACATTGGACATTTGTGACAGAAGAACGTTTTGATGAATCTAATTGTCCTAAATATGAAAGTCAGTTTAAAGCATGCGTCGACAAGAGAGTGGATCAGAAATTTACAGTCTATCAGTGTAACTTCCGTGATGGTAAGGTAGATGGTTTCTTTGGTCGAAATATTGATTTGATGCATGAAACAGATCATGGTTTTGTGCCAAATATCGAAGAATTCCATAAAAATGTAGATCTCAAGATGGCTTACCTTGCAGATGCAGGTTTATATATAGCAGTAGGTTATGCATGGGCTTTTGATATGGAAAATAACGGCAAGAGAGCACTTGAAAGATATAAGAAATTTGCAAAATATACAGCAGCACGTTATGGAGCATATCCTGTAGCATGGACACTGGCAGGTGAATTACCGGGATATATGGGTGATCTTCAGAAGAATGCAGAGCTTTGGAATGAAGTTGCTAAAGAAGCAGAAAAATGGAACGCATATAATAATCTTCAGTCAGCACATCTTGCATGCAGTCGTCCGTTCCCTAAGATTTATGAAAATGAATCTTGGTTTGACTTTGCGATGAGTCAGGCTGGACATGGTGATTTCAGCATGGATCAGAAGATGTATATTGAATTTAAAGAAATGTATAAAGGCCATCCAGTACTTGAAAGTGAAGCTACATATGAAGGTGCAACTTCAAATGAATATACATCACGTATTATTACACCGGAAATGATGCGCCGTTTGGCTTATTTGATTATTCAAAACGGTGGATGTGGTTATACATATGGATGCAATGGTGTATGGGAACTTCAGTGGGAAGCCGGTGTTGGCGGTATCGGCTGGGGTGACATGGCATGGTGGGATGGTCTTGAACTTCCAGGTGCTGACCAACTAACATATTTCAGAGATTTCTATGAGGATGTCAACTGGTCTACATTAAAACCATTATCTGATGATGTGGCTGTGACAAAATGCTTCTTCATGGAAACAGATACACGTACAAAAATCAGCTTTACAGGCAACAAAGATTTGACAACAATCGTTGGCTATATGTCTGAAACATCCATGAGAGAATTTGAAATCCGCGGAGTGACTGCCAAAGCTTATAAGATGTGGTTTATGAATCCGGGTACAGGTGAAAGAACTGTTCTGGAAAATCTGATTTATCCTGAAAATGGTGTAATCAGTTACAATCCTGGTAATGCATTTGCAAACAAGACAGATAAGCTGGTTGTACTTGAGGCTGTCCGGTAAAGTATAAAAATATCAAAAATTAAGCTCTAAGAAGATATAGTTATTAGAAAACATAACACGTAAGAGAAAACAAAGAGGTATGATACGAAAGAAAGTATGATACCTCTTTTGCGTCTTGCTGGCAGGATTATTTAACGGTATAATATGATGTAATAGTGTTGTAATATGCTGATGGACAAAGGCAAGATATTTTATGATATGCAAGTGTGATGCTATACAAAAAGCATGCTGTATAAACAGAGGATGAATCGTTATGAACAATTTATTTTTAGATGACAATAAAATTATGGATTTTGAACTGCTCAGTGACCGTAGTATTAAGAATTATTTTTATTCCAATATTGTGATTTATTACGTGTTGGAGGGAACATTAACATTGAGTTCATGCGATGAAACATTTGAATTAAAATCCGGAGATTATATTTTAATGAATGCGTTTCAAAGACATTCATATAAAACTGCAGATCATACGTTAGCAGTTGGATTTATTATCAGCGTATCAGAACTGTCGAAATATTATGATTTGAATAATATAGAATTCAGGTGCAATTCATTGCTTGAAACAGAAGCCTCCAATGAGCGTATGAAGAAGTTATTGAGTGCATGCGTGAATCATTACTATGGTAAACGTGCGCAGAATGGCCGTACCCTTGTGCGCCTAAATAGTATTTATTATCAGATTATAGAAGTACTCGTGTCTGATTTCTCTGTGTATATTACAAATGAAGAACAGAGCCTTACAGGTGGTTCTGATGAAAACCGGATGAACGATATTATCAACTACATCCACTTGAATTATAAGATGCCTATTAGCCTGAGTGATTTGGCTGAAAAGTTTTATATGTCAACAGCGTATCTTTCAAGATATATCAAGAAAAAACTCGGTCAGAATTTTGGCGATTATCTTGCCGGAGTGCGTTTGGAGTTTGCAGTTAATGAATTAGAGCAAGAAGAAAAATCGATGACAAAGATTGCGTTAGATAATGGCTTCCCCAATATTGCATCGTTTAATAAAAAGTTTAAAGAGCAATATGGAATGACGCCGAAATCTTATAGAGATAAAATTCGCAACCAGGCCAAAGAGCAAGAACAGTCACAGGTCAGACAGACAGCTTCAGACGGTATTAATAATGATGTGGAGTATCGTCTGATGGATTATTTTGAACATTCGGAAGATATTGAAAATGGAAAAAACGAAGAAATTGTAACACAGATTGAGGTAGATAACCGATTGTATCAAAAACTTCAAAAAAAGTGGTGCAAGTTAATTAATGTCGGCCGAATTGTGACACTTCTGCGAGGTGATATTCAGGAACATTTGGTTTATTTGAAGCACAATCTGAATATTGAATATGTCAGACTTTGGGATTTGTATGATGAGGAAATGAAGCTGAATATCAACAGCCCTGATGGCAGGCATAACTTTAGTAAATTGGATAAGATTATAGATTTTTTGGTGACACATCATATGCGCCCATACTTTGAACTTGGATTTAAGCCTATTATTTTGATGTTGACAAACAGAGAATCCTTGATTAATGAACCGCGGGAAATCTTATTTAAAAATAATTCAGAGTATCAGCATTTTCTGAATTCAATGATGATTCATTTTGTGAATCGTTATGGTATGCAGGAAGTTTCAAAATGGTATTTTGAGCAATGGTGTGACCCAAGATTGCTTGCAGAGCATGGTAAAGCATATTTTGAAACGTTTGATACAGCATATAAAAGTATTAAAAATGTTGTGCCGGAGGCACATGTGGGTGGCGCCTATGACAGAGATTATGAATTGCTGACATTTGATGCTTTGATGGCACAGTGGCATACCCGGGATATTTTGCCGGATTTTATATCGATGTATTGTTATTTGATGACAGAAAAATGGTCAGATTATGACAGCCAGGTACGTTATGTTGCAGATGACAGTGCATCATTGACTTATCAGCGTTTAAAGATGCGCAAAGAAATCATGGAAGCATATGATATGCGTATGCCGATTATTGTCAGTGAATGGAATATGACGGTTGTTAATCGCAATGTTATTAATGATAGTTGTGCGAAGGCAACATTTATTATGGATATGTTGATGAGGATTTATGAATATGTAGATATGGTGGGCTACTGGTTTGGAACAGATTTGTTTGTTGAAACCGAGGAATCACCGAATCTGTTAGATGGTTGTTGTGGTCTGCTTTCATATCATGGTATATGCAAGCCTGCGTTTTATGCAATGGAGTTTATGAATCGTCAGGAGGAATATTTGCTTGGACAGGATAAAGACCTGATGATATCCGCTAATGGCTATGATAACTATAATATTATATGTGCTAATCATAAAGAACTGGATATTCAATATTATATGCAGGAGGAAAATCAGCTGCAGATTGAAAGAATTCCAATGCTCTTTAAAGACACAGCACGTAAACGTATTAATATAAAAATCAATCATGTACATAACGGTTTGTACTATGTAAAAACAAGAAGTTTAAGCCCGAAGTGGGGCAGTGTACAGGATGAATGGTATAGAATGGGTCTTGTCAAAAACTTAAGTGAACAGGATATAGAATATCTCCGCCGCATATCCACACCAAAGATTTCTTTTTACGAATGTAATGTTGTTAATGGTACACTGGAACTGAATATTTCAATGGATGCGCATGAGATACAGGCAATCCATATTTTCAGACAATTGCAGGAATAATATGCGAAAAAAGGAATGCATATATAGAAAAATAGAAATAAAGCATGGATTTGCAATATTAAAAATTTGCTGTGATGTAAAAAATATTGTTCAAAAAGAATATAAACAGAACTGTAACAGGATAAAATTGTGTATTTTTCAGGAACAAACAACAAATAAAAATCAATAAGAATAAATTGTCAAAAAAACTATGCAAAAAATTGACCTAATTATTTGCAAAAAATAAAAGCCGGAAGTTGAACGTCAAAATTCATACGAAAAATTTAAAGTAAAAAGGCAATTTGTTGAATGCAAAAAAAGTGGTCAAAAGATATAATAATATATGTTGGGAGTCAGAACTTAAGATGCAAAATTATGAATTAACGGGCAGTAAAAATTAACAATAAATCACCGGAATCTGAATGGTTCAAAAGTGGTGTGAGCAATGTAGCTGCCAGACAATTTATAGCATCATACAAATTATATAAAAAGGAGATTGAGTAATGAAAAACGGTAAATTACAAATTGGTATTATCGGTTGTGGTGGTATCGCAAATCAGAAACATCTTCCTGCATTAACAGGTCAGGCAGATAAGTGTGATTTGGTAGCTTTTTGTGATATTATTGAAGAAAGAGCTATTAAAGCAAAAGAAGAATATGGTAACGAAGATTCTAAAGTTTATGTAGACTATAAAGAATTATTAAAAGATCCTGAAATCGATGTTGTACATGTGTGTACACCTAACGTTGCTCATTGTCCAATCACATGTGATGCATTTGCAGCAGGAAAACATGTAATGTGCGAAAAACCTATGGCAGCAAATACAGAAGATGCACAGAAGATGATTGATGCATGGAAAGCTTCTGGCAAGAAGTTCACAATCGGTTATCAGAACCGTTTCCGTGAGGATACACAGACACTTAAACGTGCTTGTGAAGCCGGTGACCTTGGTGAGATTTATCATGCAAGAGCACATGCTGTACGTCGTCGTGCAGTGCCTACATGGGGTGTATTCCCTAACAAAGCCCTTCAGGGTGGCGGTCCTCTGATTGATATCGGTACACATGCACTGGATATCACACTCTGGATGATGGACAACTACAAACCAGTATCTGTAACTGGTATTTCATATGAAAAACTTGGACATCTGCCTTCAGCAGTTGATGGTAACATGTTTGGACCATGGGATCCTGAAACATATGAAGTAGAAGATTCAGCTTTCGGCTTTATTAAGATGGAAAATGGTGCAACAATCTTCCTTGAAGCAGCATGGGCACTGAATGTACTTCAGTCAAGAGAAGCAGCTTGTACATTGATGGGTACAAAAGCAGGTGCTGAGATCTTTGGCGGTATGGGTAACATGGGTAAAGATGGTTATGACCTTGTTTACAACAAGACAAATAACGGCAGACTTTCTGAAGAAAGATATTCAGCAGGCGGTTCTATTGCATTCTTCGAAGGCGGCGGCGCAGGCGAACCTAAAGACCTTGAATGCAAGCAGTGGCTTGAAGCTATCTTAAATGATGGTGAACCACTTGTAAAACCAGAGCAGGCATTTGTTGTTACACAGATTCTTGATGCTATTTATCAGTCTTCTGCAACAGGCAAAGAAATTTATCTCAATAAATAATTTGTAATATTATAAAAACTATATTTTACCGTCGGATTATAAATTCAAAATTTTATGAGTCTATAATTCGACGGTTATGGTAGTATCAATATATGAAGTATATTGTTTTATAAAAAGTATATTGCTTTATAAAAAATATATGGTTTTATAAAATTCCTGGAAGTTATAAAAGAAAAACTAAAAGAAAATCTGTTAATCAAACAAAGAAGGGAAAATACAATGAAACTTGGATTTGTAAGTGCTATTCTTGATCAGAGTAGCTATGAAGAAATGATGGATACTGCTTCTGAGATGGGATTCCAGTGTGTTGAAGTTGCATGCTGGCCAGCAGGTAAAGCAGAGAGAAGATATGCGGGTGTCAGCCATATTGATGCGGATGCAGTATTAAACGATGATGCATATGCAAAACATGTATTGGATTATGCAAAGGAAAAAGGTGTGGAGATTTCTTCATTAGCATATTATCCAAACACAATGGATGGTGACCTTGCTAAGAGAGCAGCAGCGATTGCTCATTTAAAACAGTTAATTAAAGCCAGTGCAAAACTTGGCGTTAATATGGTAACGACATTTATCGGTCGTGACCAGACAAAGACAGTTGAAGAAAATCTTGAACTTGTCAAAGAAATCTGGCCAGAGATTCTTGATTTGGCAAAAGAACAGGGTGTTAAAGTGGCTATCGAAAACTGCCCGATGTTATTCGGACCAGACCAGTGGCCAGGTGGACAGAATCTGATGACAACACCTGCTATCTGGAAAAAAGTATTTGAAATTCTTCCATACGATAACTTTGGTATCAACTATGATCCATCCCATTTCGTATGGCAGATGATTGATTACATCAAACCAATTTATGAATTTAAAGATAAGATTTTCCACGTACATTATAAAGATATCAAAGTATACAAAGACAAGTTAGATCAGTGCGGTATCATGGCTTACCCACTTGATTTCATGTCACCAAAGCTTCCAGGTCTTGGTGATGTTGACTGGGGCAAATATGTATCAGCCTTGACAGATATCCGCTATGACGGTTATACTTGTATTGAAGTTGAGGATAAAGCATTTGAAGGTTCTCAGGAAAAAGTGCTTGACAGCCTTCGCCTCAGCAAACGATATATGGAACAATTTGTAATCTAAAGGAGGACGTAACAATGGCAATCAGATTTGGTATTATTGGTTACGGTTTCATGGGTCATGAACATATGGCTATGCTTACAAACTTTGATGGAATCGAAGTTAAAGCAGTTTGCGATATCGACCCTGAAGTATTAAAAGGTGCACCTGAAGGTATGAAGACATACACAGATGCTCAGGATTTAGTTAATGATCCTGAAATTGATGTTGTATTAGTTGTTGCAAACAACAATCAGCATCTTAAACTCGTGAAGATGGCAGCAGAAGCTAAGAAAGACATTATCTGTGAAAAACCAGTAGCACTTTCTATCGCTGACCTCGAAGAAATGGAAAGAGTCGTTGCAGAAAACGGTGTTAAATTTACAGTACATCAGCAGCGTCGTTTTGATCCTGACTTCCGTACAGCAAAAGCTATCTTTGACAGCAAGACACTTGGTGATATCTACACAATCCAGACAGGTCTGTATGGTTTTAATGGTAACATGCATGACTGGCATATCTACCCTGAACAGGGCGGTGGTATGCTTTATGACTGGGGCGTACATCTGATTGACCAGATGCTCTGGATGATTCCTGGCAAGGTTAAATCAGTATTCGCTGATGTTAGAAACGTTATCAACGAAAACGTAGATGACTACTTCAAAATCATTCTTCGTTTTGAAAATGGTATTACAGCAGAAATCGAACTTGGTACATATTTCTTAAGAGCTGACACAGACAAATGGTTTGAACGTCATTGGTTTGTTGGTGGTAACAAGGGGTCAGCTAATATCGATGGATTTGACCCACAGGGTAGCATCGTTCGTACATCACAGCTTCTGACAAATGTTGGTGGCAAACGTACAATGACAGCAGCGGGTCCTACAAGATCTTTCGGTCCACCACCAGAAGGCCGTATTCTCACAGAGCCATTGCCTGAAGTTCATACAACACATAGAAATTATTTTGAAAACTATGTTAAGGCATACAATGGAGAAGAAGATTTCCTTGTTAAGATTCCAGAAGTTAAGCGTGTGCTTAAATTAATGGATGCAGCTAGATTATCTGCAAAGACTAAGAAATCTGTCGACTTCGAATAATAGATGATTTGAATTAAGAGCTGACAGGTCGGAGGGTACTTTATCAGCCGATCTGGAGGCTCTTTTTGCAAGTTCGGGATGGATGGGGGATATGAGCGTGTTTGATAACAATGTGTATATTGACGGTTCTCTGAAAAATATTGTTGAGAACGGAGAGATACTTGGATATGAGCTTCAGACGAATATCACATATTACCGCGGCATTCCGATGTCTATGATTGCCAGAATAGAGATTAAAGAGGATGGCAGAGATATTCCAAAGGAGAATATCCGGATTTCAACTGACAGAAGAACATGGTTTACTTTAGATGAAGCCAGACAGGCATATTCTTACAAATGGGAATATGGTGAACCGCTGTACATCAGAGTAATGAAGCCCGGTGGTTTAACGAATGGCAAGCATCAGATGGAAATGATTGAGAGTGTGCGCACTGCGTATATGCCGTCACCGATGGAAGGCGAGCGTGCCTTTGAAGTGTTTATTTAATAAGGAGAAGAAAAATGACAAATAAAGAAATCGTTGAAGAATTTACACAGGTTGTATTTAATGAACGTCACCTTGAATTAATTGATAAATATATGCATGATGATTATGTTCAGCATAATCCAACTGTTGCACAGGGGAAAGCTGGATTTTTGGATTTTGCAGAAAACAGATTTTTCAAATATAACCCAAATCTTCATATTGAGATTAAACATATTTATGAAGATGGTGATGTTGTTGTCAGCCATAACCTTGCAGTTTGTGAGCCGGGCGTCAATGAAAATATTGTATTTGATGTTTACAGACTCAGAGATGGAAAATTAGCTGAACACTGGGATTGCATCCAGCATCTGACAGATGAACAGCTTAAAGATACAGACGCGTTATTTTAGTGTGAATTATTTTGTTAAATTTTTTTAGTTATTTTTAAGTTGGATTGTTTTGAAATATTGAAAAAACAGTGGATTCTAAATACAAACAAAAAAGAAAGGCAGTAATCTGTTGCCTGAATTTT
This sequence comes from uncultured Catenibacillus sp., assembly GCA_934339005.1. Lineage (GTDB taxonomy): Bacteria > Bacillota > Clostridia > Lachnospirales > Lachnospiraceae > CAKRHR01. The sequence continues at coordinate 20,482 of CAKRHR010000002.1, forward strand.
ACGAAGATACACCATAGATAAATCAAAAGCGTGCCGCTTTTGCCAGATGAAATCATCCTGTCAATAGTGGCACGCTTTGTTTAGTTTTATTTAGTTGTTAGCTTTTATCTGAGCATAAAACTCAATGAGTTTGACTGTGTTTTCAATGCCAAATTTAGAACTGTTGATACACAAATCATAACCTCTGGAATCGCCCCATTTGGTTTTTGAGTATGAATTGTGGTAAGCTTTTCTGTTCATATCGTGGCGTTTCATTTTGGATAATGCATCGTCTGCGCTCAGATGATATTTTTCCATGACATGCTTTTGCTTTGCATCTTTGTCACCAAGAACAAATACAGAGAATAATCTTGGATTATCTTTCAGAACAACTTCTGCACAACGACCGACAACAACGAAAGATTCACCGGAAGCAGCTTTTTCACGGATGTAATCAAACTGTACCTGAGCAATCGCATCAGGAATGGAGTTTGAATAGCCACGGACACTTCTTGAGATAAAAACATTTTTACGTTTTTCATCGTACTGCTGTAAAGCATCCAGTGAAAAGCCTTTTTCCTCAGCGATATTTTCAAGAAGGCTTCTGTCATAAAGCGGCAGATTTAAATCCTTTGCTATAATCTCAGCAATTTCATGTCCGGAACTTCCGAACTCACGTCCAATAGAAATAATAAGTTGTTTTCCCATAAATACGACCCCCTGTTCTTACTACTATTTTAACAGTAACGAAGGAAAATAACAATCATAGAAATCAAAACAACGATAATTGTTGCAGGTGCGGCTGTTCTACAGTATTTGCCCCAACTGATGGGGTGACCGCTCTTGGCTGAAACGGAAGTACCGACAACGTTTGCGGAAGCGCCGATTGGTGTGGCACTGCCACCGATATCTGTACCCATGGACAATGCCCATGCCAGTGTTTCAAGATTAACGCCCTGAGTAGCTGCAAGACTCTTGATAATAGGAATCATCGTAGCTGCAAATGGGATGTTATCAACAAATGCACTGGCGATTGCGGAAATCCAGATGATGATAGCAACCATAAGTTTTAAGTTACCACCGCTGACTTTACCGATAAAGTTTGCGATAACTTCAAGGATACCTGTCTGTTCAAGACCACCGACAACAACAAATAAACCGATGAAGAATAATAATGTCTTGTAATCGATTTTGCTGAATATCTCTTTGAGATATTTGTGATGTACAATGATTGTAATAATTGCAATAAAGATACCAATTGTTGCAACTGTCAGACCTGTATTTGCGTGAGTGACAAGTAAAACAACAGCGATACCAAAGATAATACAGCTTGCGATAAAACCGCCCTTATCTGTAATCGCTTCGGATGGATCTGGTAATTGTGATGGATCGATGGATGGTTTACCGTTTGTGTGGAATTCTTTCTTGTAAACGAGGAAGAAATAAATCACAACGACAATCAATGAAATCAATCCGATGAAACCGGTATTCAAAAGGAAGTCTGAGAATGAATAACCGAGTGAAGTACCGATGATAATGTTTGGTGGGTCACCGCACATAGTTGCAGAACCGCCGAGGTTCGCACAGAAAATTTCTGAGATAATCATTGGTATTGGATTGAATTTCAACAAGTTTGCAAGTTCAACTGTAACTGCAGCTAAGAACAAAATAACTGTGATGCTGTCGATGAACATTGCAAGAATTGCAGACATAATCATAAACACGATAAATAATGACAATGGTTTATAATGTACTGCTTTTGCAAGCTTCATACATAACCAGCGGAAGAAGCCAACGCGGGCCATACCTTCGACCATAATCATCATACCTGCAAGGAAGAAGATTGTGGACCAGCTAATACCGCTTGATGAGCTTTCGCCTTCAGCTCCTGTGTACCAGAAAGCTTTCGTCGCAATGCTGGAAAAATTAAGTGTTTCAGTAATGGCACTGAGGCTGTGCATACATAAGCCAAATACCACAACCAAAGTGATGAGTCCGCACCCAAGTGTGATGTAATGTTTTTCGATTTTCTCAGAGATAATCAAAATAAACATCGCCACAAAAATGATGAGTGCAAAGATTTGTGCAACTAACATAGTGTGTGTCATCTCCTGTATGTATATTATATTGTTAAAATAGTATCATTAACATCATAAAATCTAGCACAATTGATAATAAAAGTCAATGTACGGATTGCTGATTTCTTCTTATTAAAATGTGCTATTTTACGAATTGTCGGGGGATAATGCCTGACTGTTTGTTATAGGCAGCAAATATCAATAGAGATGTGGTTGCTGTTTTGATTTTTGAAAGCTATTTGTGACTGCGCCTGTTGATGAAAATGTTAATTTTTATTTGGAATATTTTACCTTGTGGTATATCAGGATATTGTCATAAGTGGTTTATAAAAATAATAAAAATCTTTGACATAGGATTGACAAAGTTGTACTTTTATAATACAATGTATTTAGTAAAACTAAATACTTGGTTTTCTGAGGAGGTGCAGCGATGAATGTACGCTATGAACGGCAGTTAAAGCGTGGTGTTTTAGAGATTGTGGTGCTGAAGATGATTTCCAGGGAACCTACATATGGCTATCAGCTTCTTGGTGATATGGACAGAATTAGTGAAGGGTTATTTAAGATTAAAGAGGGTACACTTTATCCGATTTTATATCGATTAGAGGATGATGGATTGATTCGAAGCGAGTGGAGTGTTCCAAAGGACAAGGACGTTTCGAAGAAGTATTATGTGATTACCGAGCAAGGGGAGGCAGCGCTTAAAGAGCTCATAGAGCTATGGTCAGAATTTGACAGGATTACTGGAAAAATACTGGAGGGATAGGAATGTCAAAGGAAGAATATATTAAAAGTATTATCAAACTGTTAGACTGCGATAAGAAGGAGAAGCGGCGTATTGCCTCAGACCTTGAGAATGACATCAGCAGCGCATTGCAGCACGGCGAATCAATGTCAGAGATTATGGATCGTATGGGCAGTCCTGAGGAAATCGCAGAAGATTTTATGTACAACATTCATGAAAACAGTGATCAGAAGCAGGGTCACTCGAAGGGCATATTTTATATTGTCAGTGCGTGCTGCATATTTTTAGCGGGATTTTTGATGAACCTGTTATTGATGAGGATTGTCAGTGGAACGCCGGGTATTTCATTTCAGGAGTCAATGTATTGTATGGCATGCTGGCTTGTATTATTGATTGTTCTTATTGTCATTGAGATACTGACTTTAGGTCTGACAACTATCTGGTTTGCAGGTGGTTCTTTGATTGCATTGGTATTGGCGGTACTTGGCTGCACGCCGACAGCGCAGGTGATTAGTTTCTGCGTAGTGACAGCCGTGTTATTATTTCTGACACGACCTGTGGCAGTGAAGTATTTTAACAAGACGCGTGTCAAGACTAATGTGGAAAGCCTGATTGGCAAGAACGCCGTTGTAACCGTTGATATAGATAATGTTGAGGGTAGCGGAGAAGCTGTTGTTGACGGGGTGATTTGGACGGCGCGTGCCTCAGATGATGATGACCATATCGTCAAAGGTGAGCGTGTGGAAATTGTCAGAATCAGCGGCGCAAAGCTGATTGTACGCCGAAACCGTAGAAGGTTCTAAAGTCAGACACTTTATCGTGCAAGTACAAATGTCGTTTGACTTTTTAATCTTAATGATTTATGTAAACTAAAGGAGGTTTCACTATGGAATTTATTATTATTGGGATTATCATTGTCGTGTTACTGTTAATCGTTGTATCTTGCTTTAAGATTGTACCGCAGGCACATGCGTATGTTGTTGAACGTCTTGGTGCGTATCAGAGTACATGGTCTGTCGGCTTTCATGTAAAGATGCCGATTATTGACAAAGTAGCAAAGAAAGTTGTTTTAAAAGAGCAGGTTGTTGATTTTGACCCACAGCCGGTTATCACAAAGGATAACGTTACGATGCGTATCGATACTGTTGTATTTTACCAGATTACAGACCCTAAACTGTACTGCTACGGTGTGCAGAATCCAATCATGGCGATTGAAAACCTGACAGCAACAACACTGAGAAATATTATCGGTGAACTTGAACTTGATGAATCTTTAACTTCCAGAGAAATTATCAATGCGAAGATGCGTTCGACACTGGACGTTGCCACAGACCCTTGGGGCATCAAAGTCAATCGTGTTGAGTTGAAGAACATCATTCCACCGGCAGCCATTCAGGATGCGATGGAGAAACAGATGAAGGCAGAACGTGAACGGCGTGAATCTATTCTGATTGCAGAAGGTGAGAAACGTTCCGCAATTTTGAAGGCTGAAGGTCATAAAGAGTCTGTTATTCTTGAAGCTGAAGCTGAAAAACAGTCTGCTATCTTAAAGGCAGAAGCGTTGAAGGAAGCTAAAATCCGTGAAGCTGAAGGTGAGGCAGAAGCGATTCTTAAAATCCAGCAGGCTAATGCCGATGGTATCAAATTTATCCGTGAAGCAGGCGCAGATCAGGCTGTACTGCAGCTTAAGAGTCTTGAAGCATTTGCAAAGGCCGCTGATGGTAAAGCAACAAAGATTATCATTCCATCAGAGATTCAGGGTATCGCAGGTCTGACAAAATCCATTGCAGAGGTTGTTAGCACAGATAAATAAAGACAGAAAAATGGCAGGCATTTTTGTAATATCTGTAGTGGATATACGAAAATGTCTGCCGCTTTTGTTTATATGATTTTGTATTTTTAAGTCAGGGCAAAAAGATAAAAATCTTCTCGATTCTCTAAATCCCTTAATTAGAAATCTGCTTCTTAGCAATTCCTTTTGCTGTTGTTTCTTCCTCTGCAATTTCTTTACCTGCAATTTCTTTCACAGAGGCTGCCTTTTCAGGCTCATAATCAATAATATACTGCTCATAAGCATTCACAACGGTCGTGTTTTTATAAGTGCACATGCGGACATGCTGCCTGCCGTAACTCATATGTACGTGACCGTGGAAGAAATATTTCGGTTCATATTTATCCAGAATATCGATAAAACCCTCAAAACCGATATGCGGCACATCTTCACCATCATTTAAGTGATAAGCCGGTGAATGTGTGACAAGAATATCAATGCCTTTTTTTCGCATCAAAGGGAAACGCATTTTTTTGATACGCTTGTTCATTTCTTTTTGTGTATACATAAATGGACCGGGTTTGTAGCGCATCGAGCCGCCAAGACCCATGATGCGCACCCCCTGGAATTCATAAATTTTATCGTCAATGCATGTGCAGCCCTCCGGTGGTGTAAATTCGTAGCAGGCATCATGATTGCCGTGCACGTAAAGCACCGGTGCATGTGTAAATGTTGCAAGAAACGATAAATAACGCGGCGATAAATCGCCACAGGATATAATCAAGTCTATACCTTCTAATTTGCTTCGTTCGAAAAAATCCCATAGGGATTTGGATTCGACGTCTGCCAATATCAAGATTTTCATGCTGTTTTTTGTACCCTCTTTACCGATGTTTGTTATCTGTATATAGCTGCTTTATTATATAGTTACTGCTTATTGATGGATGCCGCAATCTGTGGTGTGATAATTACATCTTTTTCAACAAGTCCCTGAAGTTTGACAACCGGTTTGGCCTCGTCAATGAGGTCATCCATCGTAGGAATAGACCCAATAATATTGCGTACAAGCCAGTTCATTGTGATGATGTCTTCGGGTGACATTATTTTTCCATCTTCGTTACGAAGCTTTCCATCCTGGTCATAAATTTCGCCGCTGAACGGATTAAATTCATTTTTAGAAATAATTGTTTTAAGTATTTCCACAAGGCGTTTTGTGCCAAGCGGCAAATGCTGTGAACAGATAACCTCAATCACACCTGAGGACATACCCCACCAGTAGTTGACTGCCTGATTGGATTCGTTGTCATCGTCCTTCCATGTGCCGGACAGGATACTCTGAATGATTTTTTCATACATGATACCCCAGTGCCATACAGGCATTGCCAGGTTAATTGGGTTGCCATCGCCATCAATATAATAAAGACCGAACTGACGGCTCAGATGCTGCGGTGTAATCATTTCTTTATTAGAAATAAATGAAACGCCGCGGTCATGGAATATCTGAGGAATATTGCGGTTTTTAACAGTAGACCATTCAAGATGAATCTCAGCTCTTGGATTAACTAATTTGGCACCCATTGCAAAGGCATTGATATTTGCGGTCATACCATAAATCGGATAATCAGCGATATAGCCAATCTTGCCGTTTTCACTCAGTGCACCGGCAATTGCACCTGTCAGGTATTTTGCCTCGTACATACGTCCGTAATAAGTACGGATGTAGCGGTGAGAGGTGTTTAATGAACAGTTTAATATCTTAACATTAGGATAATCTACCGCAGCTTTTAAGCTGGCATACCGCAGGTTTGGCGTTGTGGTAAAAATAATATCACAGCCATCATTGACCGCTTCACGGATAACATCCAGAGCTTTTTCTTCGGTATCCACATCTTCGTAGCAGCATGTTTCAAGACGGTCTGCAAAAATCTGTTCAACATGCATACGTCCAAGCTCATGACCGTAAACCCAGGCAGAGGTTTTAATGGATTTGTCATAAATAAACGCTGCCTTGACTTTCGATGGACCCGGTGAGATCAGTTTTGTAATAATGTTTTTCTTTGGAATCTCGCGCGGCTGCATCACAAGTGCTACGGATTCTTTTTCCTCCAGCATCAGAAATTCATCCCAGATTTTCTCGATGTTTTTTCGGATTTCAGCGACAGGCAGTTCATCCAGACTTTCGTAATCGTAAAATGTCATGTAAGCAACCATGGCATCTGCAGGTGTGATATCAAGCTTGTCACCACCGGCCTTTGAAAATTCTTTAGAGAAGGTCAGGTAACGGGAACGGAATGTGGCACGGTCTTCATCTGTCCACACAACACCCGGTTCACTGCCGGTAAGTTTTAAAAGTTTTAAAAAGTTATTTTCTTTTGTAAACCAGATATAATTAATCTTTGTGATTTCATAAAAGTCAATATATTCATAGTAAATTCTGACTTCTTTGTCATCGGTCATCTTAGGTACGATTCGGGTCACATTACCGTAAAGACTGACACCATCCAAAAATTTGCTGACGCTGACACGTTTATTGCCCTCAACGACATAGTAGCGGTTCATAAATTCAAAAGCGATAATAGGATCGCGCTGACCATCTTCAATAATGCTGTCAATCAGACCGGACCATTTGTAGGCAAATTCTGTTCCTGGTTTTAACAGTGGCATGAAATTGCGTGCAAAGGCTGTGGTACGTCCCTGTGTGCTTGTGCCGACAATCAAATCCAGCGGAATGTCGACCAATCCAAGATTGGTACGTGTTTCAATCTCTATATTGGAAAGAATATCATCAAGTACAGGCAGGTAAGGATACTGACCTTTGGAAACCTGTGCGTTGTATTCTTTTTGTCCAAGTTTATAGGCTTTGTCATATTCAACGTCTGACATATAAAACCTCCTGAAATATAAAATGCAATCATTATAGTTTCTCATCTCTATGATAGTACAAAATCCGCATTTTGTGGAGTGTCAAATGTCACAAAAAAATAAAATTTGCTTGACGTTTAATGCTAAACGCGTTATAGTACCCAATACTAAAATTGATTTACATAAAAATACGAGGTGGAAGTTTCATGACATTTTATCAGGAGTTACAGTTGGGTTCTGCAGGGTCGAAACAACTGATTAAAAATACAAAAGACCCGAAGGAGCGCCGCAGACATATTTTAATTTACAATTTTAAAGTATATCTTGTAGTGGCATTTTGTTTTGTGTTTGTGACAGCCTTCAGTATGATTTTTGGTTCGGAAAACAGTATTGTCGGCGTTGTTGTATTGCTGGCATTGCTTGTGCTTCGTCAGGCAGATTTTGGGATTCGGACAACCCACGGACTGTTATCGATTGCAGGTCTCTTTTTGATTTTAATGGCTGGACCGCGATTTACGAATATGATTCCGGCAGGATGGGCGTTTTTAGTTAATATTGTGTGTATTTTACTGTTAATGATTCTTGGATGTCATAATGTCATTATGTCCAATCATTCAACTTTTGTGCTAAGTTATTTACTGCTTCAGGGCTATGATGTCAGCGGGCATGATTACAGCATGCGTCTGATTGCACTGGCAGTTGGCATGGTGATTTGCATGGGTGTTTTTTATAAAAATCAGAAAAACAGACCATATCGCCGCAGCTTTTTGGATTTGTTTAAAGAATTCAATATCCGTTCAGCCAGAAACAGGTGGTATATTAAGCTGACTTTTATCGTGGCAACAATGCTTCTGATTATGAATCTTTTGAATCTGCCAAGAGCTATGTGGGCGGGTATTGCCTGTATGTCGGTGTGTCTGCCGTTTAGCAAGGATTTAAAGGCGCGTGCGAAGCTGCGTGGACCGTTTAATATTGTGGGAGCAGCATGTTTTGTTGTATTGTATCTTGTACTGCCGGAGGCCTTAAGACCGTATATCGGTATTATCGGCGGTATTGGTGTTGGTTATTCTGCCGGTTATGCATGGCAGACCGTGTTTAATACCTTTGGGGCATTGTACATTGCAACAGGCGTTTTTGGTATGCCGATGGCGGTGGCACTGCGTATCGGAACGAATATCTGTGCATCGATTTATACAGTGGTATGGGATAAATTGATGAGTCTGTTTACCGAAAAAGTTTATGCAAAAAGACAGCTTCGAGAAGAAGCTTAGGAGATAAAAACTGAAATTTGCTTTTGGAATTTATATCATAGATATGAAGCTGGAAACAGGTAACTTAAAATAGAAACGGGATAAGGAGGGCGCATATGAAAGAGGTTCGTACAGGATGGCGCTGGAAGTTGATATTTTCATTGATATGTCTGGCGCTCGCTGCAGTGCTTCAGGTGGCGGCAAGACAATTGGATGGCTTTGCAGAATTTTATGCGGTACATATTTATCCGGTTTGGGTGGGCAGCATTGGACGGTTGATGTCTGTATTTCCGGTATCGGTGTCGGAGGTACTTCTGTATTTTCTGATAGTATGTGTGTTGCTTTCGGTGCTGCGCTGGATATTTTTCAGCCGGGGCCGCAGAGGCAAAAAAATTGGCAGGGGCTGTATGACACTTGTAGCACTGGCATCTGCGCTGTGCCTGTTGTATACGTTAAATTGCGGTGTGAACTATCACAGACAGCCATTTTCGCAGGTGGAAGGTTTTGAAGTGAAGGAACGTTCTGTGGATGAACTGTATGCGTTATGCTTGCGGCTGACGGATGATGTGAACAGTTATTCCGGTCAGGTGCTTCGAAATAAGCGTGGATTGTGTGTGATTGATACGGATGTAAATGCGCGGGCTGCGCAGGCGCTGACAAAGCTTGGCGAACAGTATACATCGTTGTCCGGTTATTATCCGAATCCTAAAAAGCTGATGGTTTCACAGATTCTGTCGGTGCAGCAGTTGACAGGTATTTATTCACCCTTTACAGTGGAGGCAAATTATAACCGATTTATGGTAGCGTATAACATACCGTTTACAGCCTGCCATGAATTATCACATCTGAAGGGTTTTATGCGAGAAGATGAAGCAAATTTTGTTGCATATCTGGCATGTATATCTTCTGATGATGTGGATTTTAAATACAGTGGTGCGTTGCTTGGCTGGATTTATGCGACTAACGCATTATATAAGGAAAATCAGGAAATGTATCAGGAGGTGCGTGGACGTCTGTCAGAGGAAGTCAATGCGGATTTGCAGGCAAACTCAGCGTTTTGGGCGCAGTACGAGGGCAAAACAGCTGAATTTGCCGACAAAGTCAATGATACATATTTAAAAGCCAACAACCAGAGTGATGGTGTGAAAAGCTATAGCCGCGTAGTGGATTTGATGCTGGCGCTTTATGATACAGAATCGTAGATTTTATCTTTTGCGCAGATACTTGTGAATCGTTTCAGCATCAATTTCATAAGGATATGTTCCCATCTTGGCAGTGTTTTTAAGCAGTGCATCTACATCCGCCTGCCAGAGTTTTTCCGAGATTTCTGGAATACCTATCAGTTTATCGAGATAATCCTGAAATGCATCTGCATTTTCAAAACCAAGGGCATCAAGCACGCGTCCGGCTAAATCCTGATTGGCATAATATCTGACAAAGCCGCCGAGTGTATAACCGCAGGCTGCGCCATGTGGTGTGCCAAGTTCATAAGTGATTTTATAGCTTAATGCATGTGGAAATCCGGTGCTTGTATGTGTGATGGCAATGCCGCCGAGGGTGCAGGCCTGCATCATATGTTCATAGTCAGCATCTGTCATTGCATCCTCCAGAAGATGCTCTTTAAATCTGCCCCATAATTGAAGGCCCTTCTCACAGAAAATGCGGCTGTAATCTGTAGCTTTTGTGACAAGAAAGCTTTCTGTCAGATGTGCCAGTGTGTCCACGGCAGTTTCAATGAGAGAATGTCTTGGTACAGTTTTTAAATAGGTTGTGTCAATCAGTGCAACAGCCGGGTGAATACTGTGGCTAATACTGCTTTTGGTACGTTTGGCATGAATTGTCAGAATAGACCATGGTGTGACCTCTGAACCTGTACCTGCGGTGGTTGGCACTTCGATAACCGGAAGATATGGCAGTTTTTCACGGATAAATAATACATCTTCATCAGCCTTCGGATTGGCAGACATCAGGGCAATTGCTTTGGCCGCATCCATCGGAGAACCGCCGCCGATACCGATGATAAATTCAACGTTATTGGAAACGGCAATAGCACGGGCTTTCATGACTGTTTCAATGGAAGGATTTTCTTCAATCTCATCAAATAAAATATACTCAATTTCGTATTTCTCTAATTGTTCAGTCACAGCGCTTAAAGAACCATTCATTTTTGAGGAATGTTTTCCTGTGACAATCATAGCTTTATGACCGTAATTTTGAAAAATATCGCCATGATGGCTGATACAGTCTGTTTCAGAATAAATGTGTGTCGGCATATAAAATTCCATTTGAATGCACTTCCTTTATGATATTTTGTGTTTAAAACAGGTCTGAAATGTTCGTTTGTACAGGTACAATCGTATTTCAGAAGCCTGTATTATATGATTACAGTAGATGTTAGTGTCAAAAGGTATTTTGCCCATGACATCTTACAGTATAGAGCAATTAAAATATAAAGTCCAGCACAGGAGAGGCAGATTTGTATTGACTTTGCAGAGGCTATAGGGTAGTCTGAAATGAGAAAAGGTCAAAATACCTTTTGAGCCTGGCATCTTGATATCGGAAAGAGAGGTCAAAATAATAAAATGAAATTAAGTGCAAGAAATCAGTTAAAGGGTAAAATTATTAACATTCAGGAAGGTGCAGTCAATTCTATCGTGACATTGGATATTGGTGGTGGCAATATCATCACATCCACGATTTCATGTAATGCAGTCAAAGAACTTGGACTTGAAGTTGGCGATGACGCTTATGCGGTGATTAAGGCAACTTCTGTCATGATTGGCATTGATGACTAAGCAGCAGGGGCGTCAGATTTTGATGTGGGTAACCTGTAGTGACTGAAAATAATGAGTGAAAAATAACTATGGAAAAAATGTTGACACCGCAGGAAATTGCGGACATTTTAAAAATAAAGAAAACAACAGTATATGAGATGATCAAACGTGGCGAGTTGCCATCTTCAAAAATCGGCAAGCAGCTTCGTGTGCGTGAAACAGATTTTGGCGTTTATTTAAAAAACGTTACAGATTTGGAAAGTGCAGAAAATGTCGCACAGGACAAACCGGAAGCTTTGGCGGAGAGCAGTCTGCTCAAACAGGATTATTTGAAAAATATGAGTGGACTTGTCATCAGTGGACAAAATCCGGTGATGGATTTGCTGTGTGCGCATATTGAATCTGAGAGTGAAGGCTGTCCGGTGCTGCGTTCAGTTCAAAACAGCTACAACAGCCTGTATGCGCTTTATTTTGAAAAAATTCATGCAGCCTGTGTTGCTTTTGGCGGTCGTGAGCGCAATATGGCATATATTCAGCGCATGACACCGGGTATGGATTTGTTGCGTATTCATCTGGCAAAAACACAATACGGCCTGTATACAGATAAGGAAAATACAAAAGCGATTGAGGGAATTGCAGATATTGCGCGACCTGATGTGCAGTTGATTAACAGAGAACGTGGCGCTACATCACGTATTTTGCTGGATTTGGGACTGAGCCGTGAACATATTGCGCAGGAGAAGATTAACGGTTATCATAAAGAAGTTTTATCTGATCTTACCTGTGCGGCGGCGATTATGTCCGGGAAGGCAGATGTGGCACTCGGTGCAGCTTATATGCTGGGACAGTTTCCGAATTTGAATTTTATCCCATTGCAGGAGGTTCATCTTGAACTGGTTTTTGATAAAAAGTATTTAGACTATCCGGCGTTCAAAATTATTCCTGAAATCATTCAGTCGGAGGTGTTTAAGGCAGAAATTGCGTCTATTTATGCCTGTGATGCATCACAGACCGGGGAATATTGCAGTTAAAAAGATGGCGTGTAAAAAAATACTTTTGCATATACCTATGCAAAATTTAAATACACATAACTGAAATAAACATAACAAAAACGAACAAAACTGAACAAAAATGACTTGATGATACCAAAATGATGTGCTATCATAAATTCATGAAGCAGGGACAGATAAAATTTAATATTTTTGACTTGCCCCCCAAACAGGAGGTTTATTTCAAATGAAAAAAGGAATTTTAAGAGTTGCTTCAGCAGCACTTGCATGTATGATGCTTTTAGCAGGCTGCGGCAGCAAAGGAAACACAACAAATGATGCGAGCGGACAGACAACAGCAAATGCTCAGACAGAAGCTGAACAGATTGAAAGCACAGGTTCTGAAGTTGGTGAAGCCACAACAGAAATTCAGGTATTTATCGCAGCAAGTTTGAATGACGTGATGAACGTTTTAGCTGAAAACTTTACAAAGGCTAACCCTGATGTAAAGGTTACATTTAATGCAGACAGCTCAGGTACACTGCTTCAGCAGATTGAAGAAGGTTTCGCATGTGATATTTTTTTCTCAGCAGCACAGAAACAGATGAACACACTTGAAGAAGATGGTTTAGTTGTTGACGGTACACGCGCAAACGTTGTAAATAACCAGGTATGTGTTATTACATATAAAAACAGCGGTACAACTGTAACAGGTCTTGCAGACCTTGGTAATGCTTCAAGTATCGCACTTGCAGATGGCAGCGTTCCTGTTGGTAAATATACACGTCAGGCACTTGTAAATATGGGTGTACTTCCTGAAGTTGAAGATGTATCCACAATCACAACAGCAGAAGTGTCAGACGCACTTGGCGGTGTTGAAATCAGTGAACAGGGCAACGTCAGCAAAGTCAGAACTGCTGTCACCGAAGGTTCATGTGAAGTTGGTACAGTATACTACTCAGATACATTTGGTTACACAGACCAGTTGGACATTCTTCAGATGGTGCCATATGACTTAACAGGTGATGTCATTTACCCTGTATGTATGGTTCAGAACAACGAAGCTGACGATGCAGAAACAGCTGCGGCAAAAGCTTTCTATGAATATATTTTATCTGACGAGGCAAAAGCCATTTTTGATGAATATCAGTTTGATACAAATGTAGAAAGATAATGTGATGTAGTATTTGGAAGAATGATGTGCGCAGCTTTTTTGGCAGCATCGTTTGACAGCATCAGATAAGTTTTATTAAAAAATCAGGAGAATCGGATATGGAAGATATCATCAAGATTGTAAAGTCTTTGGACTGGAGTTATTTGTTCATATCCCTGAAAACCGGTATTGTGGCGACTTTGATATCTTTTTTCCTTGGCATTTATGCGGCGAGAAAAGTTGTTAAGGCAAGACCGGCAGTGAAGGCAGTCTGGGATGGACTGCTGACTCTGCCGATGGTTTTACCGCCGACAGTGGCCGGTTTTTTCCTTTTGCTGCTATTTAGTAAAAGGCGACCACTGGGAATGTTTTTATTTGAAAATTTTGATATTAAGATTGTGCAGACCTGGGCGGGCTGTATCATTGCAGCCACAGTGATTGCATTTCCGCTGATGTATCGTAATGCCAGAGCGGCATTTGAGCAGGTGGATGTGAATCTGATTTATGCGGCAAGAACACTTGGTATGTCAGAAATTAAGATTTTCTGGCGTGTTGTTGTGCCGGCAGCAGGACCTGGTATTGCATCAGGTACAATCCTGACATTTGCCAGAGCGCTTGGTGAATATGGTGCGACCTCCATGCTTGCAGGTAATATCCCTGGCAAGACCGGAACGATTTCACAAAAAATTGCGATGGTTATGCAGGATGGCGATTATGCGACCGCAGGTGTATGGGTTGCGATTATTATTTTAATTGCATTTTTGATTATATTCTTTATGAACCTTGTTTCGGGAAAGAATACAAAACACATCAGACGCTGGTAGAATGAGGGTTATTATGGCATTAGAAGTGCGTATTAAGAAAAAACTTGGGGATTTTGTATTAGATATTAATTTTACTTCGGAGTCCGGGGAGGGCTGCATGGGCATTCTCGGTGCCTCCGGCTGTGGTAAAAGTATGACTCTCAAATGTATCGCGGGCATTGAAAAGCCGGATGAGGGACGCATTGTGGTGGATGGCAGAGTATTATTTGATTCGGAAAAGAAGATTAATCTGCCACCGCAGAAGCGACACGTCGGTTACCTGTTCCAGAATTATGCATTGTTTCCGACGATGAACGTTATACAAAATATTGAGGTTGGTATTGCAGAAAAAGACAAAGTAATGCGTCAGAAAATTATTGCAGATTATATTGAACGTTTCAGATTAAATGGTCTTGAAAAGCATTTGCCGGGACAGCTTTCCGGCGGTCAGCAGCAACGTGTTGCACTGGCAAGAATGCTTGCATCAAAGCCGGAAATGATTATGCTGGATGAGCCATTTTCTGCGTTGGACACACATTTAAAGGATGCAATGCAGCGTGAGATGGCAGATATCATCCGTGATTTTAAAGGGTATATTTTGATTGTATCACACAGCAGGGATGAACTTTATCGTCTGAGTTCCCAGCTTTCTGTCATGCTTGACGGCAAGGTGATTCACAGAGCTGCCACGAAAGATGTTTTTGCACATCCTGAATATGTACAGGCAGCGAGCCTGACGGGCTGCAAAAATATTTCATCGGTAACGAAGGTGGATGAGTGGCATGTTTACTCTGAAAAATGGGGGATAACTTTTGAAACGGCAGAGCCTGTCGGAGATGAAATCACACATATCGGCATACGTGCGCATCATTTTACTGCATGTACAGCAGAGGATAATTATCCGAATCAATGGCCGTATGTGCTGACAGATATTGTCGAAGCACCATTTGAAGTACAGTATTTTGTGCGTTGTGGCGATGTAAAAGGCAGTGAATCCCTCTGGTGGAAGGTCAACAAGCAGGGTGTGAATGACGCTGCAAACCAGCCTGAAAAAGGGTTTTTATATGTGCTGCCAAAAGACATCATGCTTTTGAAAACGTGCATAGCCTCTTGACAAATCTTCGCTTGTGCCCTAAGATAAATAGACATAGAATACGGATGTCCACAGAGATATTCAAGGAGGATATTAGAGAATGGCTAAGGACAAGAAATTGGTCGAAGCGATTACATCAATGGAAGATGATTTCGCACAATGGTATACAGATGTCGTTAAAAAAGCGGATTTGATGGATTATACAAGTGTTAAAGGCTGTATGGCATTTAAACCGGCAGGTTATGCGATCTGGGAAAATATTCAGAAGGAAATGGATGCCAGATTCAAAGCAACAGGTGTTGAGAACGTTTACCTGCCAATGCTGATTCCAGAAAGCCTTTTACAGAAGGAGAAGGACCATGTTGAAGGGTTTGCACCTGAGGTTGCATGGGTGACACATGGTGGTCTTGAACCACTCCAGGAGAGAATGTGTATCAGACCTACATCTGAAACATTATTCTGTGATTTTTATCAGAAAGAGATCCAGTCTTACAGAGATTTACCTAAGGTATATAATCAGTGGTGTTCAGTTCTGCGCTGGGAGAAGGAAACACGTCCGTTCCTGCGTTCAAGAGAGTTCTTATGGCAGGAAGGTCATACTGCTCATGCAACAGCAGAAGAAGCTGAAGCACGTACAGAACAGATGTTAAATCTGTATGCAGATTTCTGTGAAGAAGTGCTTGCAATTCCTGTCGTTCGTGGCCGTAAGACAGACAAAGAGAAGTTTGCAGGTGCAGAAGCTACTTACACAATCGAAGCGCTGATGCATGATGGCAAGGCTCTTCAGTCCGGTACAAGCCACAACTTCGGAGATGGTTTTGCCAGAGCTTTTGGCATTCAGTATACAGACAAAGAAAATAAACTTCAGTATGTACATCAGACATCCTGGGGTACAACAACTCGTCTGATTGGTGCGGTGATTATGGTTCACGGTGATAACAGCGGTCTCGTACTGCCACCAAGAATTGCACCTACACAGGTAATGATTATTCCTATCGCACAGCACAAAGAAGGCGTGCTTGATAAAGTTTATGAATTACGTGACAGATTATCAAACTTCCGCGTGAAAGTGGATGATTCAGATAAGAGCCCAGGCTGGAAGTTCTCAGAAGCAGAGATGCGTGGTATTCCTGTTCGTGTGGAAATCGGACCAAAGGATATCGAAGCAAATCAGGCTGTGATTGTTCGTCGTGACACAAGAGAAAAGATTGTTGTTGCATTAGATGAACTTGAAGCAAAAGTTGCTGAAACACTTGATACAATGCAGAAGGATATGCTTGAAAGAGCAAGACAGCATCGTGACAAACACACATATGTAGCTACAAACTACGATGAATTCAAAGAAATTCTTGCAACAAAACCTGGTTTTGTTAAAGCAATGTGGTGTGGCGATGAAGCCTGCGAGTTAAAGATCAAAGAAGATACAACGGCAACTTCAAGATGTATGCCTTTCGCACAGGAACACCTGGCAGATACATGTGTATGCTGCGGCAAACCTGCTAAGACAATGGTATACTGGGGCAAGGCATATTAATCGACAGAGATGTTTTATGTATTTTAGTTATAGTTCAGGGATTGGAATTTTTGGAACTGTAGCGTTTACGGCAGAGTATTTTTAAACTGACAAAGCAGTTGGAAATACTCTGCCTTTTGTGTATAATGGAATGTATAGCGTATATAAGTTTTATTGGCAAAAAGAGGTGGCAAAAATGGCGCAGGATATGTTATATCGAAAAATTCCAAAAGTTGATCGACTATTAGAAGATGCAGCAGTGGTTCAAATGATAGATTTATATGGACGTGACATCGTGTTGCAGGCGATACATCAGCAATTGGATAAACTGCGGGAAGATATTGGAAAAGGTCTGGACGAAGCGGTTTTTGATGAAGCAGTGCAGATGCTTCCGGAAATGATTGAGCTGACGGCAGCATCATTTTGTACACCGAATATGACAAGAACCATTAATGCCACAGGCGTGATTTTACATACAAATCTTGGCAGAGCACCGCTAAGCAGCAAGCATATGCAGCAGGTGATGGCGATTGCAGCAGGTTATTCCAATCTTGAATATGATCTTGAAAGTGCATGCCGTGGAGAGCGTTATGCACATTTTGAAGATTTATTGTGCCGCGTGACTGGTGGTGAGGCAGCAATGGCGGTGAATAATAATGCTGCAGCGGTGCTGCTTGTTCTGAGTGCGCTGGCATCAGGGGGAGAAGTGATTGTTTCACGAGGTGAACTTATTGAAATTGGCGGCAAATTCAGAATCCCTGATGTGATGAGCCAGAGTGGTGCACAGCTTATGGAGATTGGCACAACCAACAAAACGCATCCGGAGGATTATCTGAATGCGCTTACAGAAAATACAAAGATGATTTTGAAGGTTCACACAAGCAATTATCAGATTGTTGGGTTTACAGAAGCTGTATCCGGACCAAAAATTGCAGAGATGACAAAGGCGTATGGCGTGCCGTTTGTGGAGGATTTAGGCAGTGGTGTGTTGATTGATTTGGAAAAATACGGACTGCCCCATGAACCGACAGTACAGGAGGTATTGGCACAGGGCGTAGACCTCGTATGCTTCAGCGGTGATAAATTACTTGGTGGCCCGCAGGCAGGATTGATTGTCGGTAAAAAAGAATTGATAGAGCAAATCAAAAAACATCCGCTGACAAGAGCACTAAGGATTGATAAGATGACTGCGGCAGCACTGGAAGTGGTATTGATGGAATATTTGTCAGAAGAAAAAGCAGTGCAAAATATTCCGGTGCTCCAGATGCTGACAAAACCAGTGGAAGCCCTGAAAAAGGAAGCACAAAGCTTTGTCAGACAGTTAAGACGTGCGAAGCTTCCGGCAGAATGTAAGGTGTGTGCATGTCAGTCACAGGTGGGCGGCGGTTCAATGCCGATGCAGACATTAGAAAGTGCAGGTGTTGCTATCAAACCTCAGTTGATTTCAGCACAGGAATTTGAACGACGGTTAAGAGGATTACCTGTGCCGGTGGTGGCAAGAATTTCGGAAGACGCTGTTGTATTTGACATGCGCACAATGCAAAACATGCAAAGCATTGTCACAAGCCAGCTTAAAGAACTTGGCGTGCTGGAGGAGAAGTGCGTGTATGTGAAGGATTGTCAGGTGAAAAAATGATGAAACACATCATAATTGGAACAGCAGGTCATGTCAACCATGGCAAAACAGCATTAATAGAGGCTCTGACAGGCAGAAATACGGACCGTCTGGCAGATGAAAAACGGCGTGGCATGACGATTGACCTTGGATTTACGTGGATGGATTTGCCAGTGGTTCATGTAAAAAGCAATTCAGAGATCCTAAGAGCAGGCATCATTGATGTACCGGGACATGAAAAATTTGTATCACATATGGTTGCCGGTGTTGCCGGGATGGATATGGTGCTTCTGGTAATTGCTGCGGATGAAGGCGTGATGCCTCAGACGAAAGAACACATGGATATTTTAGAATTGCTTGGTGTGCGGCATTGTATTGTTGTTATGACAAAATGCGATTTAGTAGATTCGGAATGGCTTGATTTTGCCGAAGCATCTGTGCGGGATGAATTGGAGAATACATTTTTTGAAAATGCACCTGTGATTCGTGTATCATCGGTGACTGGTGAAGGTCTTGAAATGTTAAAACGGATGATAGCCCAAATGGCATTGCAGGATATTCCTGCCAGAGATTGCCAGGGCATGCCGCGGCTGCCGATAGACAGAGTATTTACAATCAAAGGTTTTGGTACAGTGGTGACGGGCACATTGCTGTCAGGTGTCATTGATATTGGCGATACATTGTGTGTATATCCGATGACGATGTCTTGCAGAGTCCGGGGTATTCAGGTGCACGGTGATGATGTAGGACAGGCAATGGCCGGACAGCGTGTGGCGCTTAATCTGCCGGATCTAAAAAAAGAAGATGTTTACCGGGGCTGCGTGATTGCACCAAAGCAGTGTATTTGTCCAACAAGATTTATAGATGTCTCAATGAACATATTAAAGGACAGCAAGCGCATTTTGAAAAATCAGATGCGGTTGCATTTATATACAGGCACAAGCGAGGTTTTATGCAGGGCTGTGCTACTTGAACAGGAAGAACTTAGGGCCGGTGAGCAGGGGCTTGTGCAGCTTCGGCTGGAAAGTCCTGTAGCTGTGCGCAGGGGTGACCATTTTGTTGTGCGATTTTATTCACCGGTCGAAACGATTGGCGGCGGCACGATAATTGACGCATATCCAAGGCGCAGACGCAGATTTTGTCAGGAAACCATCGACGAATTAAAGGAAAAAGCGTCCGGCAGACAATTTTCAGAAATAGAACATCAGGTGCAGCGCTTTGCTGAAACGATGGTAACAGTATCTGAACTAGCAAAAACAATGTTTCAGTGTGAAAGTCAGGTTGAGCAGACGGTGCAGCAGTTGGCAGCAGATGGCGTGCTCAGATTATACCCGGTGAAAAAGGATGAGTATGTATGGACGACAGATACGGCATGCGCCGCATGGAAAACGGTGCAGCAGACATTGAATACATTTCACAAAAATAACCCATATAAATACGGCATGCGACTGGAAGATATCCACCGAACCTGCTTTAAAAAGATGAAAATCAATGTGTTTACAAAGCTTATTGAAACTTTTATAATGGAAAAGAAAATCAAATGTGTGGATGATGGTACAGAAAGCAGGATTGCGTTAGCAGAATTTGACATTGTACGCGATGAAACTTTTATGTGGATGTATGATGCTATACTGCAACGGATTTGTGCTGCAAAATATGATTTTGTGCGAGTTTCAGAAGAAGACTTTAAGCGGGAAACTACACTGAAAAATGATAAACAGAATCGTTTCAGTGAAGAACTTAAAGGAGATGTACTTCATGTACTCATACATGAAGGCAAGGCAATCATGTTGGCAGAAGACATCGTGGCATATGTACCATATATTAAAGACGCATGTAGAATCATTTCACAGTTATTGGAACAGCAAAAAACGGTTACAATTATTCAATTGAAAGAAGTATTTCAGACAAGCCGCAAAAATATCAAATTGTTGCTAAGCTACACAGATGGTATTCAATTAACCATGTGTAGCGGTGCACAGAGTGAGTGGCAGGCTTATTTAAAGTAAAGAACAAAATAAACCAAAGCATTACACATGCAAACATTCGCAATTGAATAGTTTTGTAAAAAATAACATGCAGGCAGAAGGGTAACTGGTGTGCCTCCGGGTCTTCAAAACCTGTGCAGGGCGCGGACCGCGTCCGGGGTGGGTTCGATTCCCACATGCCTGCGCCAAAAAGAATCGGTGTAGGATTTCTATACTGTTAAAGTGATAAGGGAGGGTGAGCAGAACATGATTTATCAGCGTATCAGATATTTTTTGAAAGCTGCAGAAACAGAAAGCTTTTCAAAGGCAGCAGCGCAGATGTTTGTGTCTGCTCAGGCGCTCACAAAACAAATCAGCCTTTTAGAGGAAGAACTGGGAGATAAATTATTTGAACGTTCGCCCCAGGGTGTCAAATTAACACAATATGGGGCATATGTGCGCGACAAATTTGCGAGAATAGATCGTGAATTTGAAGAAGCGATGCGGGATGCAAAAAGTAGAGCGGGACATTATAAACGTTGTCTGAATATTGGCATATTTTCAGCAATGCCACAGGACATTCTTGTCACGCCAATGATTTCTTATCTGATGGCAACTTATCCGGAATATCAAATCAACTTGAAGCTGATGGATTTATTTGCAGGCAAACAGCATTTGATGGATGGTAAGATTGACATTTTGCTATCAAATATTCATGAGCAGGATGATTTGACTGAATACAGAGTGCTGTCCTACAAAAAATTCGAGGCTAATGTGGTTGTGTCACTCAGACATCCATGGGCGGTGAAGGACACAATTACTGTTTCAGATATGCAAAAAGAAGTTTTCTTAAAAATGGATGAGGGTGAATCTGTCTATAATGTGCCGGAAAGACAGATTTTTTACAATCATATTCCGTGCCGTGAGGTTGTGCGTGTTGCCAATTTTGATACATTGTGTGCACTATTGCAGCAGGGCGAAGCCTTTGCCATTTTCCCGATGTTTTTCTCCAATATGAATCAGGCAAAATTTAAAGGATTTACCTATCCTGGACAGCCGTTTTATTTTCATGCGGCAATGGTATACAATCCAAACAATCCGCTGGAGGGTTTGGGTAAAATTATGGAAGACTTGCAAGAAGAATTTGAACTTAAAGCATTGGAATTGGGTTAGCTTAAAGTATTGGACCAAGGTGGCTTAAAACACTGGAATCGGGTTAAATATAGTAAGCGCATAAATTAATGCATATATTATTACATACATACAACCGTAAGTTGTAACTATGCCAGATATAAACTGTTTCTCAAAATCCATAAAATATGGTATTTTTTAAGTAATTTAAAAGAAATACCGAGGAGATAGGTTTAAGATGGAGGTTGATAGT
Source organism: uncultured Catenibacillus sp. (assembly GCA_934339005.1). Taxonomy (GTDB): domain Bacteria; phylum Bacillota; class Clostridia; order Lachnospirales; family Lachnospiraceae; genus CAKRHR01. The sequence goes on from CAKRHR010000002.1 coordinate 42,458, forward strand.
ATGCAGACACCAAAAGAAGCATTACTTGCATTATTGCGCGGCGAAAAAGCAGATTTTATTCCGGAAGTTTATTCAACAATGAAGGATGTTGTATTTCCTGGGGACAGATTTATTGAACTTGGACCAAATTTTGATCCATATGGTACAGGTCCGGATGCATGGGGTGTGCTCTGGACAAATCAGGGACCTAATCCGGTTGTAGATGGCAACACAGTGGCAGCTAATTTCAGATTATTTGAAGATTTGGAAGACTGGAGGGACCATGTCAAATTCCCACCGCTTGATTTTATGCCAATCGAAGACATTTTTAAGGGCATGTGTGCGGGAATGCATGTGAATCCTGAAACAGATGTCGTTTCCTGCCTGATTCTTTCAGGACAGTTTGAACGTTTAAATCAGATGATTGGCATGGAAAATGCATTATGTTCATTTTATGAATATCCGGATGAACTGCATGAATTTTTTGATGCCATGCTTGAATACAAATTAAAATGTATCGATTTGGCGCACAAGTATTTGAACCCTGATGTCATTCATATGCACGATGACTGGGGCACAAATGACAATATGTTCTTCTCGCCTGAATTGTGGAGAGAGTACATTAAACCAAACGAAGAAAAAATTACACAGCATATCCACGAACTGGGAATGCTGTACATTCATCATTCTTGTGGTTACATCAAACAGATTATTCCAGACCTTGTTGAAATCGGTGTGGATGCCATCGAACCAATGATGCCACAAAACGATTTGGATGAGCAGCTTGAAAAATATGGAGATAAGATGACATTTATGGGCGGCATCGATAACCGCCTGATTGACCGCGAAGAATCCACACCGGAAGAAATCGTAGCCGAAGTCAGACGCGCCATGGACGCCTTCGCCCACAAAGGCCGCTACATCCCATACTATATCCCAAGCATGGAAAAGAAATGGTTTATCTACATGGACGCCGTCAGAGAATACGGCCAGACAATTTTTCAGAAATAAAAAATGATTGCAAACCCGCCCGTCAATCGGAAACGATAGACGGGCGGGTTTTCGCATGTTATAATATAAACTATAGAAAATCAAGAAAATTTCTGTCATACAGCCAAACATTTGCATATGTAAACGCAGTATATAACACAATATCTAAGCTGTATAGCAGAATTATGAATAGTCAAAACAGAGGTGTATATCATGGATATTTTAAAACGTTTTGAGCGTTACGTTACTATTGAAACAACTTCAGATGAGGCATCAGACACAGCGCCATCTACGGCGATTCAGTTGAATCTGGCGCGTGTGCTTGAACAGGAATTAAAAGAGATTGGTGTGCCAAAGGTCATGCTGGATGAATATGGTATTGTGTATGGATGGCTTCCTGCCAGTGAGGGTCTTGAAAAGTGTCCGCCAATCGGTTTTATCGCACATATGGACACAGCACCGGCCGCTTCCGGTAAGGATGTTAAGATTTGTTACCACGAGAATTACGATGGCAAAGATGTCAGGTTAAATGACGAACTGACTTTATCCGTAAAGATGTTTCCGCACCTTTCAAAGCTTGCAGGCCGTACATTGCTGACAACAGACGGTCATACATTGCTTGGTGCGGACGATAAAGCTGGGATCACAGAGATTATGACAGCCATTGAGCGTGTGATTTCCGAAGAAAAACCACATGGTCCAATTTGTATTGCATTTACACCGGATGAAGAAATCGGCCGCGGTGCGGATAATTTTAACGTGGATTTGTTTGGTGCTGATTATGCTTATACTGTTGATGGCGGCCCTGAAAATGATCTGGCATGGGAAACATTTAATGCTGCTTCTGCACAGATTAAAGTACATGGTGTGTCTGTACATCCGGGCGAGGCTACAGATGTCATGGTCAATGCTGTCCTTGTGGCTTTTGAATTTAACCAGATGCTTCCGGCGAATGAAACACCAAGATATACGAAAGATTATGAAGGCTTTTATCATTTAGACCAGATGAACGGTGATGTGGCAGAGGCTTCCATGGACTATATTATCCGTGACCATGACAGAGAAATCTTTGAACAGCGTAAAATAAAAATGCAGGAAATTGCAGATGCGTTGAATGCAAAATACGGTGAAGGCACAGTTGAAATTTGTATCAAAGATTCCTATTACAATATGAAAGAAATCCTCGTACACCATATGCATTTGGTGGATAATGCCAAAGAAGCGATGCGTCAGGTGGGGATAACTGCTGATGTTTTGCCGGTGCGTGGAGGTACGGATGGTTCAAGACTTTCATTTATGGGTCTGCCTTGCCCGAACCTTGGTACAGGTGGCTATGCTTATCACGGACCATACGAACACATTACAAAAGAAGGTATGGAAACAGCAACTAAAGTGATTGAAAAAATCATTGAATTGTACGCAAAGGGTGAAAATTAAATGTATGGAGTGCCGCAGACCGGCATGGGTATCAGACTTTTAAAAGGTCAGGGCGAAAATGAACATTATCACAGTGATGTGGAGTTGATTTTTGTTATTGATGGGGAGGCAAGCGTGTGGCTGAAGCATCAGCAACAGAAAATGCAGCGGGAAGATGTGCTTGTGATTAATTCGGGTGTAATGCATACATTGGAATGCTCGGAAGATGCGATAATTTTTCAGATTTTTTATTCAACACGAAAGATGCTTGGCCTTTTGAATGAGAAAAATGTCGTATTTGCCTGCAACAGCGTGACGGACAAACTGCATACTTACAGTGAATTAAGAAATATGCTCAGAGATACGGTGTATATTTATGTCAATGGTACACATTCCACACAGTGTCTTGAGCAGAGCAAGCTGCTTCAGGTGTTAGATTGCCTTTTTGAAAATTATAGAATCGATATGTCGATTGAACATATTCAGATATCAGATGATATACGGCTTCAGAAAATTTTTCAATATGTGAATACGAATTATCAAAACAGTTTTAATCTCAAAGATTTGGCGGAAGCGATGTACGTGTCTACATCGACACTGTCCAGATTTTTTAAGAAAATGACAGGCTATTATTTTGGTGATTATGTGACAAATGTGCGCTTAAAGCATGCTGTCAGTGATTTGTTAAACACAGACAAAAATATGACACGTATTTCGGTAGACTGTGGTTTTTCAAATCCTTCGGTGTTTAATAAAACTTTTAAAAATACTTATGGTATGACACCGTCAGAATATCGTGTAGCCAATCGTGAGCAGGTAGCAATGCAGAATCAGGCACAGGAGAAAATGCGACTTTTTCTGCGCAGCAGACTGGAATATCCTGAGCGTATGGGTGAGAAAATTCCTCATTTCGGTACAATCAAACAGATTGTGGATATGTCAGTGCAGATACCGTACCAGCCAATTATTGGACAGGCGATGAATATGGGTTCGGCAAGTCATTTGCTTAACGCCAACATGCAGTACCACACGATTTATCTGCACGACATGCTGAAATTTAAATATGGTCGAATCTGGAGTCTGTTTTCCACAAAATTACATATGTGCGATGGCGGCGAGAATCATTATTATAATTACGATGATGTAGACAGTTTGTTTGATTTTCTTATCAAAAATCATATCAGACCATTTTTGGATTTGGGAAAACGGCCTGCAACTGCAGTGGGCAGCGCCAATCAGTCAGTCTATTATGAGGAGGATAATATTCATTTTACTTCAAAAAAAGCATGGGAAGATTTCTTTGAAGATTTTATCTGCCATCTTGTGAACCGATATGGCAGGGATGAAGTTGGTACATGGATTTTTGAAGTGTCCTGTGACAGCACCCATGGGGAAAAATGTCATTATTATTCGGATGTGCAGTATGATTTTTGCGAAGTCTATCATTTTATATGGTGTGTGATTAAGAAAAATGTGCCGCAGGCATGTGTATGCGGCATTGGCGCGATTACAGATATTGATTATGAGCAGACGCTGCAATTCTTTAAATATTGCAGGGAAAATCAATGTGTACCGGAAATGGCAACTTTTTTGTGCTTTCCATATGTGAATATGAATAAGGAAAATGTTCATTATTATAATTATTCAGAAAATGCATACTTTGAACGTGAAGAAATTCAGAAAATGCACGGTATTTTAAAGGCTGCAGGGCTGGATGAAGTGCCAATATGTATTTCTGAATGGAATTGTTCGATTGTCAGCCGAAATTATATTAATGACAGTTGTTTCCGGGCGGCATATATTGTCAGAAAAACGATGGAGATGGACGCGCAAGTCAAAATGGTGGTGCCGTGGATGCTGTCAGACTGGATGAGCAGTTATTATGATACGTCCAGACTGGCAAATGGCGGATCTGGCTTTGTGACAAAGGATACGATATGCAAACCGGCTTGCTATGCACTGCAATTTCTAAATCAGCTTGGCGGTTACGTCATTGCAAAAAATGATTATTTTATTGTGACACGCAAAAAGCCGGAGGATTATTATATTTTGTGCAACCATTTTAAATGGTTTGGTATGCATTATTTTATGCATGGCGAAAATACGACCTCACCGGAGGAGGTTCAGGGCATTTATATTGATGACAAAGAACTTGAGATAGAGTTGTTATTGACAGGTCTGACAGAGGGTGAAAATTATGTTATTAAGCGTCGACAGGTCAATCGCCATGCCGGAAGTTTCCTGGATATGTGGAAGCAATTTGGTTATGATGCCGGGCTTCTGCCATCAGATATTGCATATATTCGGGAGAGCAGTATTCCAAATCTGAGTATGCAAAGACAAAAATGTGAGCATGGTACGCTTGAAGTGCGTTTGATACTTGAACCGCAGGAGATTACTTTATTGCATATTTATAAATAATAAAGCCGTCTGATGATGTCTGTGGCGGAAAGTGTTTAATAAATGAATATATGCAACAAATATATGATAGTTGTTGCGATGACGGGTTTGTAAATGAAAATGCGCAATAAAAGACAATGAAAACAAAAGAAAAAAGTGGTTGCAGGGGAAATAAATAACTATAATAATGTACGATAATGATATTTTATGAGTTGAGGTCAAAAATATTAATTTTTATGATATGAATGGAGGATTTTACAAATGGCAAAGAAAGTATTAGGTATTTCTTTTGGACGTAAGATGAGCAATTGTGACGTTATGGTTAAACATGCTCTGATGAAATGTGAAGAAGAAGGTTGTGAAGTTGCATTTATCCGTGCAGATGATTTGGAAATTAACAACTGTACAGGTTGTATCGCATGTGTTATCGGTATGATGAGCGGACGTGGTCGTGGTTATTGTGTAAAACATGATGATTTTGATATTCTGGACGAATGTGTTATGCAGTCAGATGCAGTGATTATTGCCTGTCCTACATATGAAACATCCGTTACAGGACGTTTCAAGACAATCTGTGACAGAATCGGACCTAGCCATGATATTACATTCCGTAAAGCTGCTTACGAAGAAGGTGTGGCAGCAGGCAAAGAAGAAGCTAATCTGCCGGATGCACGTTCATTTAAGAAACGTACAGGCGCTTTGATTTCTGTTGGTGGTGCGATGACAGAAAACTGGATTGCACTGACAATGCCAATGATGTATGAATTTACATTCCCACTTGCAATTGATGTTGTGGATACAGTTGAATACTACGGTGCTATGGCACATGAATCCGTACTTGGAAATCCTGAAATGATGGAACGTATGACAAAAGTTGGTGAAAATATTGTTGCTTCTTTAAATGCTGAAACAGAAGAAGAACGTATCGCATGGAGAGGCGAAGAAGAAGGTTGCTGTCCAATCTGCCATACTCGTCTGCTTCAGGTTTCACATGATAAAAAATCAGTGGATTGTGTTGTTTGCGGCAGCCACGGTACATTTAGCATTGATGCAGGCGGTTGCCTCCAGGTAGATTACACACCGGAAGAACTTGACCGTTCACGTCTGCGCTGGGGTGGTAAGCTGGAGCATTCTACAGAAATCAAGACACAGGCTCAGCCATCTGGTACAATCAAGAATCTTAAAGAGTTAAAAGCACCTTATGCAGCTTTTGACCGTCCACCATTTGCAACAGATGAAAAGGCATTTGGCAATGTGGTAAAATAAATATAGAAAGATGTTATAAGTGGCTTTGGAGTGGTACTGCTCATGTAAGTTTGAAAAACATTAAATAAAGATGCCTGCACAGTCGGAAAGGATTGTGTGGGCATTTTTGAGTTGTTCTCACTGCAATTGAAAATTTGATAATTTTTGATAATTGAAATTTCCAGGCGTTTTTCGTATAATAACAATCGTGTGCTTTTGTGAGGAAATATTTTGAATGATTTTATATTTTTATTGCGGAGGCAATGAAAGTAAATCATTCAAATGAACATTTTATGATAAAATAAAAGGAGATTGGTAAATATGGATGAGAAATCTGTAGATAAAAAAACTGTGGATAGAAAATCTGTACTTCATCATATAATGTCAGTATTATGTGTACTTGCAGGAAATGCGTTATACGCACTGACAGTTAAGTTGTTTTTGCTTCCATCAGATGTTATTGTTGGTGGAACAACAGGTATATCACTGTTTGTTGAACACACTTTTGGTATATCTATATCCCTGTTCATTCTTATTTTTAACATTATTATGCTGCTTGTTGGATTGATGATCCTTGGAAAAAAATTTGCATTAACGACGATTATCAGTTCATTTGCATATCCGGTTTTTCTTGAATTATTTAATCGTTGCTTTGGAGATTTAGTACTGACGACAGACCCGTTTTTAGGGACATTATTTTCTGGCCTTGGCATCGGCATTGCTCTTGGAGTTGTGATTCGAAGCGGTGCTTCCACAGGTGGCATGGATATTCCGCCACTTGTATTAAATCGTTTTTTCAAAATTCCGGTATCAGTGAGTTTGTATGTATTTGATTTTTGTATTCTGATTTTACAGTTTTCATTTACACCAATCGACAAAATTCTCTATGGTATTGTATTGACACTGATTTACACAGTTGTACTTGATAAAATATTACTGAAAGGTACTTCTAAGACAGAGGTTAAAGTCATCAGTCAGAAAACCGAAGAAATCCGCAGTGCCATTCTGTCACAGCTTGACAGAGGCGTGACGATTCTTTATGGTGAAGGTGGATACCTTCAGCAAAAATCACAGATTCTGATGAGTGTAGTGTCCAACAGAGAGGTTGTTCAGATTGAACGCCTGATTCATCGGATTGATCCGGAATGCTTTATGGTTGTCAGCAGAGTCAGCGAAGTGTCAGGACGGGGATTTTCAATGAAGAAGAAGTATAGATAAAATATTTGGCTATAAATAAACCAATCCTTTTGCTACTTATATCATAAGATGATATTTAAATAGTTGGTGAAGGTCGAATTTTGCAGAAAAATATCGATTTTTTAATGTCGAAATGTGTCGTTAGAATGTGTGTATTTTTGCACGAATTCTCTTGAAAAAGAAAAAATAAAAAGTATAATTAAATCATCAGACAGGAGGAATGGCAGATGGATATCAAAACAGGTCAGATTTTGAAACTTAAAAAGAAGCACCCGTGTGGCAGTTTTGAATGGGAAGTTCTGCGCATCGGTGCAGATTTTCGACTGAAGTGTCTGGGTTGCGGGCATCAGGTGATGCTGCCAAGAACTCAGGTCGAGAAAAGTATTAAGAGCATCCGAACACCAGAGTCATAACATCAGGTTAGGGACAGAGTATCTTTCAGAATTTCGTAAAAAAGTCCTTGATTTTATACAAAAGATATGATATTGTAGTTAAATGTGGGATTTAGTGATACCACAGATAAATCCTTGCTCTGAAAAGGGCCATAAAGACCATAAGGAGGTGCAGCACATGCATAAGTACGAATTGACCGTTGTAGTTAACGGCAAAGCTGAAGATGAAGTGAGAACTGCAACAATCGAAAAAGTTAAAGAACAGATTGCTCGTTTTAACGGCACTGTAACAAACGTTGATGATTGGGGTAAGAGAAGACTTGCTTACGAAATTCAGAAAATGAAAGAAGCATACTACTACTTCGTTACTTTCGAATCAGAAGATTCAAATTGTCCGAATGAAGTAGAAAGCCGTGTTCGTATCATGGATAATGTTATCAGATATCTGTGTGTTAGACTTGATGCTTAATTAGAGAGGAAGGTCTAAATTATGAACAAAGTTGTTTTGATGGGAAGATTGACAAGAGATCCTGAAGTGAGATATTCACAGGGTGAGAAGGCAACAGCGATTGCCAGATACACACTGGCTGTTGACCGTACATTCAAACGTGATGGTGAACAGACTGCAGATTTTATTAACTGTGTTGTTTTCGGACGCAGTGCTGAGTTTGCAGAGAGATATTTCAGACAGGGAACAAAGATTGCAATCAGCGGCAGAATTCAGACAGGCAGCTATACGAATAAGGATGGCGTCAAAGTTTACACAACAGAAGTTGTTGTAGATGAACAGGAATTTGCCGAGAGCAAAGCAGCCAGTGCCAACAACAGCGGATTCCAGCCACAGGGTGGATATCAGCAGGCAGCGCCGGCTAAACCATCACCAAATGCAGCTATTGGAGACGGTTTCATGAATATTCCGGACGGAATTGATGAAGAGTTACCTTTCAGCTAAATTGAAAGGTCAAATGATGAGAAATGAATGAAGGAGGTAAATATCATGGCATTCAATAAAGAGAGAAGCGACGCTCCTATGAAAAGACGTGGCGGACGCAGAAGAAAAAAAGTTTGTGTATACTGTGCAGACAAGAATGCAGTTATCGATTATAAAGATGTAAACAAATTAAAGAGATATGTATCTGAAAGAGGTAAAATTCTTCCTAGAAGAATCACAGGCAACTGTGCTAAACACCAGAGAGCTCTTACAGTAGCTATCAAGAGAGCTAGACATATCGCTTTAATGCCATATGTAGCAGAATAATTCTGAATAACTCATAATTATTTATAATTATTGCAAAATTACAGGAATGTTTGAAATTAAAGAAGATTTAATTTCGACATTCCTGTTTTTTTTCTATATTTACATAAAAAGCACCTCAAATTACATAAGAATTATACCAAAATGATCATACAAAATGAAACAAAATTACATAAAAACCATACACAAAAACTATAAAAACTCGCCTGTCAAATGATTAACGTTAAAAATATATCCTGCCAATAGATAAGAAATTAAGTGTCGGGGGTGGACATTTTCACTTGCTTGTGCAAAAAACCTTTGTTAAAAATGCAAAACTGTGCAAAATATGTAAAAACTAAACAGATTTTATTTGATATTTAATTAACAATGCACAAAGTGTTGCAATCGTTCTCAATATACGTTATTATTAGTATTAATATAGTTCTGTGCAGATTGTGCAAAATTGTTTAAATCATACAAAAGATGATCTAAGTGTCAGAAGTGAATTTTGCCACTTACGTCAAATGATTAAAAGTATAAATAAAAAGTATAGGGTTAGAAAAATATACCAAATCATAAAGTGTGAGAAATACAATACATGCATTCGGCAGAACAAACCTCAGTAAGATGCTGGGGTGGGATATTTGGGAGGATAGGATATGAGTAGATTAAAAGTAGTGTCTTCGGACAGGGTGAATACGACAACTGAAAAGTTGATGAAAGAATTCACACAGCGTATCGTAGCAAATCCGCCGGGTGTCTGTCCTGTGGATATGCAGTTGGCATTCTTAAAGACATGTCACGCACAGACCTGTGGTAAATGCGTGCCTTGCCGTGTCGGTTTGGAGAAACTGGAAGATTTGCTGGAAAGTGTATTGGATAACACTGCCACAGAAAGAACATTGGATTTGATTGAAAAGACGGCAACAAACATTAAAAACTCCGCAGACTGTGCGATTGGTTTTGAATCTGCGAGAATGGTGCTTGCCGGATTTGAAGGGTTTAAAGAAGATTATTATTCTCATGTGAGAGAACATAAATGTACAGGTGCATTTGAACAGCCAATTCCGTGTGTTACATTATGCCCTGCAAATGTTGACATTCCTGGTTATATCGCATTGGCGGGTGCAGACCGCTGCGAAGATGCTGTGCGTCTGATTCGTAAAGATAACCCATTCCCTACAGCCTGTGCATTGATTTGTGAGCATCCATGTGAATCTAGATGTCGTCGTACGATGATCGATGATGCAGTTAATATCCGTGGTATGAAGCGTTATGTAGTAGATAAGGCACGCAGTAATGAAGTGCCTGTGCCTGAATGTGCACCATCTACAGGCAAGCGTGTAGCGATTGTCGGTGGTGGACCGAGTGGTCTGACAGCCGCTTATTTCTTACAATTAATGGGCCATCAGGTAACAGTATTTGAAGAAAAATCAAAACTTGGCGGTATGCTGCGTTATGGTATTCCAAATTACAGATTCCCTCGTGTGCGTCTGCAGGAGGATATTGATGCAATTTTATCTACAGGTGTTGAAGTTCAGTTAAATGCTAACATCGGTACAAAAGAGCTTGAAGAACTTAATCAGCAGTATGATGCAACTTACATTGCTATTGGTGCGCATACAGATAAGAAACTTGGCCTTGAAGGCGAGGAAAGTGGCAATGTTATTTCTGCTGTTGACATGCTGCGTGAAATCGGCGATGACGAATACCCTGATTTCACAGGCAAACGTGTCATTGTTGTCGGCGGAGGCAATGTAGCTATGGACTGCGCAAGAACAGCGATTCGTGCACATGCAAAGACTGTAAGTATTGTCTACAGAAGACGTCAGGACGATATGACAGCACTGCCGGATGAAGTTGAAGGCGCTATTGCAGAAGGTATCGAATTACTGACATTGAAAGCACCATTGCGTATTGAAGCCGATGAAAATGGCAATGCTGCCGCATTATGGGTACAGCCTCAGATGATTGGACCTGTCAGAGGCGGCAGACCATCACCGAAGAAAGCAACAAAACCGGAAGAACGTCTTGAATGTGATGTGATTTTGATGGCTGTTGGACAGGATATCGTGTCTAAACCATTTGAAAAAGCAGGTATTGCTGTGAACAGAGGATGTCTGCAGGCTGATGCAACAGGTGCATTAAATCGTGTTGGTATGTATGCCGGAGGAGACTGTGTATCAGGTCCGGCAACAGTGATTAAAGCAATTGCAGCAGGTAAAGTTGCTGCGGCAAATATTGATGAATTTCTTGGATTTAATCATCAGATTTCTGTGGATGTCAACATTCCTGAACCTCTGTTGAATGATAAGACACCTTGTGGTCGTGTGAATCTTGCAGAAAAAGAATCATGGGCACGCAGGGATAATTTTGAACATATTGAATATACCATGAGTGAAGAAGAAGCTGTACAGGAAGCAAGTCGCTGCCTGCGTTGTGATAAGCATGGATGTGGTATGTTAAGAGGAGGCAGACAGGACAGATGGTAAATTTAACAATTAACAATAGAAAAGTATCCGTTCCGGAGGGAACGACAATTTTAAGCGCTGCCGCAAAGGCCGGCATCAAGATTCCTACACTCTGCTTCTTAAAGGATTTAAATGAAATTGGCGCCTGCCGTATTTGTTGTGTGGAAATCGAAGGTAAGGAAACACTCGCTGCCGCATGTAACACACTGGCAGAGGATGGCATGGTAATTTATACAAGCAGTGAAAAGGCTCAGTACGCAAGACGTATGAACTTGCAGTTTATTTTATCCCAGCATGATTTCAGATGTGCGGGTTGTCAGCGAAATGGTACATGTCAGCTCCAGAAAATCTGTGCGGATATGAATATCAATGAAGTACCATTTAATCAGAAATTTGAACCAAATGACTGGGTAGAAGATTTTCCGTTTGTTCGAGAATCCAGCAAATGTATCAAATGTATGCGTTGCGTACAGGTTTGTGATAAAATTCAGGGATTAAGCATCTGGGATATTGTCAATACTGGTAAACGTACAAGTGTTGATGTGTCCAGACGTCGTAAAATCACAGAAACAGAATGTGCAATTTGCGGTCAGTGTATTACACATTGTCCGACAGGTGCACTCAGAGAACGTGATGATGTGCGTAAATTAATGGATGCAATCCATGATCCGGATAAGATTGTTGTGGCTCAGGTGGCACCTGCAGTGCGTACAGCCTGGGGTGACGGTCTTGGACTGCCTCAGGAATTAGCGACAGAACGCCGTATGGCTGCAGCGATTCGTGCGCTTGGTGTGGATTATGTATTTGATACAAATTTCAGTGCTGATTTGACGATTATGGAAGAAGCCAATGAATTCCTTGAACGTCTGAATCACAGAGAAGATTATCAGTGGCCGATGTTTACATCATGTTGTCCTGGATGGGTACGCTTTATCAAATCCCAGTATCCGGAGATGGTTGACCAGTTATCTACAGCAAAATCTCCGCAGCAGATGTTTGGTACGATCGCAAAGACTTATTTTGCAGAAAAAGTGCTTGGTGTTGAGCCTTCACAGATTGTCTGTGTATCTATTATGCCTTGTACAGCTAAGAAGTTTGAATGTGAGATTCCAAGTATCAATGATTCAGGTGCAGATAAAGATGTCGATATCGTTCTGACGACAAGAGAGTTTGACCGTGTACTTCGTTCAGAACTCATCAGCCCTGCAAATCTTCGAGAAGAAGATTTTGATTCACCGCTTGGTATGGGCTCTGGAGCTGCTGTTATTTTTGGTGCGACAGGTGGTGTTATGGAAGCTGCACTTCGAACAGCATATTATAAATTAAATGGTGAAAATCCTAATCCGGATGCATTTCAGTTGGTTCGTGGCAAAGAAGGCATTCGCGAAGCTGAATTGGAAATTGCAGGTATAAAATTAAAAGCAGCCATCGTCAGTGGACTTGGCGATACACGCAAACTGATGGAAAGCATTAAAGCCGGTGCAGAATATGATTTTGTAGAAGTCATGGCATGTCCGGGCGGATGTGCAGGTGGCGGCGGTCAGCCGATTTCTGAAGGACGTGAGCTGGCAGGTGACAGAGGTGCGAGATTGTACAAAATCGACAAAAAGAATCCTCTGCGTTTCTCACATGAGAATCCTTCAATTATCACGCTGTACAAAGATTACCTGGGACAGCCATTATCTCATAAATCCCATGAGCTTTTGCATACAGATCATCATGCATGGAAAATGCCGGGAGAAAAATAACATGATATGACAGACATGATATGACAGAAGGGAATGATGAAGTGATGAAAATAGAAACCTTGCTGAAATTAACAGACTGGACGATGACAGAACCTGTGGATGGCAGCGCATTTCATCTCATCATTGCCGTTGTTGGTATATTGTTTGCAATTATAACAGCCGTTGCTTTCGCTAGAAAGCAGCGGCTTGCTGCATATCGCATTGATTTAATTATAGGACTCATTCTTTTGCTTAGCGAGATTTATAAGCAGCTTTTTCGTTATTTCATTGTGGACGGCAGACATTATTGTGTGGAATTTGTACCGTTTCAGTTATGCAGCCTGCCGATGTATCTATGTCTGATAAATGCATGGCTGATGCATCGTCATACTAAGTGGGAAAGCAGACAAAAAAATAAATGTTTTACGAGAAGTAAAGAAAATCAATATACAAAAAATCTCACAGAAAAAATTATCTGTGTTATCAACACATTTATCATTGATTTTAACTTGATGGGTGCTCTCATGGTATTTGTCGAACCATCGGGAATATTTTCAAAATATGTTGTGCTGACGTGGCATGGTATTTTGTGGCATCTGTTGATTATTTTTCTTGGCGTTTATAAAGGACTGACTTGCAGGAATACACATTTGTCTATGAGCAGTTTTTGCAAGACACTGCCGATTTTCTTTGCAGGCTGTGGTATTGCAACGATTTTAAATATCGTACTACATCCATATGGCTTTATCAGTATGTTTTATATTTCACCTTATGAGCCATCGATCCAGATTGTATTTTCGGATATTGCCACAAAGTGTGGTATAGTTGCCGGAAATATCGCATATATTCTGGCAATGTTGCTTGGTGGATTTGTATTTCACGGAATATTTTATTGTATACAAAAAGTATATTTGAAGCGTGTCCAGGCTTAATCTTTATTTTAAATTAACGCCAATGATTTCAAAACAAATACCCACGCAGTCAATGTAATTGAAGACAATAAAGTTGCCATAACGACGATACTGGAGGACAGTACTTCGTCATTGCCCATATTCTTTGCCATGATGTAGCAGGTGACGGTTGTTGGTGAACCGAGCATAACAAGGATAGCAACAAGTTCGCTGTTTCTGAAGCCCATCATAACTGCAAATGGGAAGAATACGAGTGGAATACCAATCAGCTTGATAAATGTGGCAATCATTGTAGGTTTAATCTTTTTGATAGCTTTGCGGCCTTCAAATGTAGCACCCACAACAAGCAGTGCAATTGGTGTTGCTGTATTTGCAATATTTGTGACAGCCTTGGACAAAATTGTTGGCATTTCAATACCAAGCAGTGACACAATCAGGCCAAGCACGATACCAATGATGATAGGGTTTTTAGCGATGTTGATAAATGCTTTTTTAATTGTGCCTTTTGAATTTTGATTTTCGCTTGAGCAAAATGTCAAAATAATGACAGAGTAGATATTGTACAGTGGCACAGCCGCAACAATCATCATTGGTGCCATGCCTGAACTGCCATAAATATTATTGACAAATGCGATACCAAGAATGGCGGCTGAGCCCCGGGCAGAAGCCTGAACAAATGCACCGACCATGGACTTATCCTTCATAAAAATAGTGGCGAGTGCCCAGACACCCATGAACATAATCGTTGTTGCGATCATGCAAAACAACACAAATTTCAAATCAAAACTTTCTGTAATTTCTGCAGTGGCAATATCTTTAAAAAGTAAAACCGGAAGGGCTACTTTAAAAACATATTTATCTGCAACTGTTGTAAATTCCTTGTTGAACAATTTAATCTGCATTAAAAACCATCCAAGCACAATCAGCAAAAAGATAGGAATTGTGGCATTCAAACTGAAAATAAGATTCTCCTTAATAAGCAAAAGACTTTCCATATGTATATCACCTTAAAATAGAATTTTGAGGAACAAAATATATTTGTGCCATGACATCATATTGTTATGTAAACTTGAATAAAAATAAAATTTAAAAACAAATGTCATAAATAAAAGTAGCACTAAATTTTGTGAGTGTCAAGTTTGGAAGTGCGAATGCATATATATCAAATGGTGAGATGTGATGTCTGACCTGAAACAAATGAAATATAAGGATGGTTGACTTATCAAGTATATGGGAGGATTTGCGGTGCGTAAACAAATTTTAAAGGGCACACTGATTTTGACGATCGCCGGATTGATTACCCGTGTGATTGGATTGTATAATCGTGTATTTCTGGCAAATGTCATCAGTGCGGCAGAACTTGGTCTGTATCAGTTGATTTTTCCGGTGCTTGCAGTCTGCATGGCGGTGTGTTGTTATGGTATTGAAGCTGCACTGTCAAAAATGGTGGCAGAACAAAATGCAAAAAAATGTTTTTCGGAAATGCAGCATACAACACACATCGGTCTAAGTCTGGCATTGGGCTTATCAATGCTGTTAAGTCTTGGTGTGTACATAGGGGCGCAGCCTATTGCTAAATATTTTTTGCAGGAAACAGCTTGTGTACCATATTTAAAAATTATGGCGTTATCCATTCCGTTTTCAACCATTCACGCATGTGTATCAGGATATTTTCTTGGCATCGGAAAGGCAACGATTCCGGCATTATCACAGTTAATCGAGCAAATTGTGCGTGTGGCGACAATTTATGGTTTTATTTATGTATTTTACCAAAATGGCGGTGCCAACGCGCGTGCAGCCGTGTGGGGACTTGTGGCTGGTGAACTGGTATCAAGCCTGTTTTCTGTGATAAGTTATAAAATTTCGGCTTGTATACAGAAGCGGCGGGGAAAAATGACAGAATGCGGATATAAGAAAAATGATTACCAAGATGCTAATGTTAAGAAGAATCATCGAATATTTTCAAATTTGTGCGCCCTTGCCCTTCCGATGACGGTTAACCGCCTGTTGACAACGATACTTTCAAGCCTTGAAGCGGTGCTGATTCCGGTTATGTTAAAGGTGTATTACGGGGATAGTGTGACTGCACTGGAAATATTTGGGATTGTCACAGGTATGGCATTTCCGTTTATCATGTTTCCAACAACGCTGACGAATGCCCTTGCAACGATGCTTTTACCTGCCGTGTCAGACGCAGGTGCACGCAATGATTACGAAACGGTTAAAAGTGCTGTTTCAAAAAGTGTGCATTACTGCATTTTAATTGGTATTCTGGCAATGACACTCTTTTTTGTTTACGGTAATTTGCTTGGCATCATCGTATTTAAAAATGATACAGCAGGTTATTTCCTGAAGCGTTTTGCATTTTTGTGTCCATTTATTTACAGCGCATCCGTATTTTCAAGCACGCTTAACGGTCTTGGAAGGGTAAAAACAACTCTTGTGAATCATTTGATTTCCCTGATTGTGCGCATTGCATTTTTGATATTTGCAGTACCAAAACTTGGTGTGACCGGCTACATGTGGGGCATGATGGCTGGTTATCTGTTGCTTGTGGTATTAAACGGAAATGCAGTGTACCGGCTGACGGGACTTGATGTGAGCCCACTGAGAACGATGATATTTCCGGGATTGTTTGCTGTGATGGCATCAATATTTTCACTTGGAATTTATCAGATGGTACTGCACCGGCTTGTTGTGCCTGTGATTGTTGCCGCACTGATTTCCTGCGCGGCACTGGCATTACTTTATCTGGGAATGCTTTTTGCAGGCGGTATCATAGAGCAAAACCGAAATCTTTTGCATTTATATAGGCGATAGCGTATAATAAAATGATATGAGTACTGAAACGGCAGATGAATTATAGGAAAGGACGATTTTATCCCGATGGAACAGGTTTGTGGATTTGTAGAGCATATAATATATAGAAATGATACGAATGGATATACGGTCATGAACCTGATGAGCCAGGGGGATGAAGTCGTTTGTGTCGGTATTTTATCAGCCATTGCCGAGGGTGAGTATATTCGTGCGGATGGCGATTATGTAGAGCATCAGATTTATGGCCAGCAGTTTAAGATAGATTCTTATGTTGTGGAAATGCCGGAGGATATCTATTCCGTAGAACGTTATCTTGGCTCAGGGGCGATTAAGGGCGTTGGACCGGCGTTGGCAACCCGGATTGTCAAGAAATTCAAAGAAGATACGTTTCGGATTATCGAGGAGGAACCTGAACGTCTGGCGGAAGTGAAAGGCATCAGCGAGCGAAAGGCACAGGAAATTTATGCCCAGTTCCATGAAAAACAGGATATGCGACAGGCGATGATGTTTCTTGAAAAATACGGTATTTCGACAACTTATGCCATTAAAATTTATAATGAATATCATGATCAGCTTTATCAGGTGATTCAGGAAAATCCTTACCGTCTGGCAGAGGATATTCATGGCATTGGTTTTAAGCTGGCAGATGAAATCGCGGCAAAGGCGGGCATTGGCACAGATTCTGATTATCGTATTCGAAGCGGTATTTTGTATACATTACAACTTGCTTCGTTAAATGGCCATGTGTATCTGCCGGAGGATACATTAATTGAGCAGACATGCCGGCTGTTAAATATTGACAGCAGTTACATTGAAAAACATTTGATGGATTTGAGCATTGATAAAAAAATCGTTATTAAAGAAATTGACGGCAAACGTGCCATTTATGCATCTGTATATTATTTTATGGAATTAAATGTGGCACGAATGTTGACGCAGTTAAATATTCGTTATGATATCGATGTGAATGTGACGCGAAAGACAATTGAGCGTATTGAAAAAGAAGAAAATATCACACTGGATGAGATGCAGCGGATGGCGGTTGTGGAAGCAGCAAGTAACGGAGTGATGGTCATTACAGGTGGTCCGGGTACAGGTAAAACGACAACGATTAATACGCTGATTCATTATTTTAAAAATGAGGACATGGACATCCGTCTGGCGGCACCTACCGGTCGTGCGGCAAAACGAATGACCGAGGCAACAGGCTGTGAGGCGCAGACAATTCACAGAATGCTTGAACTTTCAGGTGCGCCGGATGAGGAGATGACAGTGCGTTTTGAGCGGAATGAACTTAATCCTCTGGAAGCTGACGTCATCATTATTGATGAGATGTCCATGATTGATATTCAGTTGATGAATTCTTTATTAAAAGCGGTGATACCGGGTACAAGATTGATTCTTGTTGGTGATGTCAACCAGTTGCCGAGTGTTGGACCCGGTAACGTATTAAAAGATATTATTGGTTCGCACTGCTTTAATGTCGTAATGCTGACAAAGATTTTCAGACAGGCGCTGGAGAGTGCGATTATTATAAATGCTCATCGTATTAATGATGGCCTGCCGCTTGACCTTGAACATAAGACCGTGGATTTCTTCTGTCTGAAGCGTCAGGATCCAGCTTCAATTATCGGTGTGACAGCAACATTGATTCGCGACAAACTGCCGCCAAATGTCGGTGCACAGCCCGGGGAAATCCAGGTGTTGACACCGATGCGTAAGGGTGAACTTGGTGTGGAACGTTTAAATACGGTGTTGCAGCAGTTCTTAAATCCGCCGGATGATACAAAACGTCAGAAAGAAGCCCATGGATGCATTTTCCGCGAAGGCGATAAAGTTATGCAGATTAAAAATAATTATCAGATGGAATGGGAAGTTGTCAGCAAATACGACATTCCAATTGATAAAGGCATTGGCGTGTTTAATGGTGATACTGGGATTGTCAAAGAAATCAATCTGTTTTCAGAATTGCTGACGGTGGAGTTTGATGAAGGCCGTCGATGCAATTATCCGTTTTCACAGTTGGACGAGCTTGAACTTGCCTATGCGATGACAATACATAAATCTCAGGGCAGTGAGTACCCGGCGGTAATTTTGCCGTTGTTATCAGGTCCGAGAATGCTCTTTAACAGAAATATTTTATATACAGCGGTGACAAGAGCAAAAAAATGTGTTGTGATTGTGGGCAGCCCGGATACTGTTCAGATGATGATTCAAAATAAAAATGAGCAGCTTAGATGTTCTTCGTTGGCGTTGCGCATCAGTGAACTGATGAAATAAAAATCTTAAGAAAATCTTCAGATAATCAAACAGCAAAATACAGGATAATATGGTATGATTATAAAATACGATAAAACTAAAAACATATTTATGTGGACGCTAATGTCAGGTGAGGAGAGAAATGAAGGTAAACAAAAGAAAAAAGCATAGCGGGGTTATTGCTTTTTGTGTTATTATAATTGTATTGTGTGTCGGTGTATTTGCAGGATTTGCAGTATACGGACGATTGTTTAAAAAGATGGTTTCCGGCGCAGAGATGACATTTGAACATAATCGAAACGCAGAGATACATGTGCAGCAGGCCGAAGGCTGGGTAACATGGGAAAATCAGCAGTTTTATTACAAAGCAGGGCAGAAACAAAAAGGTGCCGTTGAGATTGATGGCAAACAGTATTATTTTGATACACGCCTTGGCAATATGAGAACCGGTTGGATTACAGATGAAACTTCCACACGCTATTATGGTGATGATGGCGTGATGGTGACCGGAGCCGTAGCGATTGGCGATGGACATTATTATTTTGATGAACAGGGTGCTATGTTTAAAGGCTGGCTTGAACTGGATGGCAAAAAATACTACTACGGTGAAGACGGACGACAATTATTCGGTGAACAGACCGTTGATGGACAATTTTGTAAATTTGATGATGCAACAGGCGAATTTATCGAAACAATGATTGACCCGAACAAACCGATGGTTGCATTGACCTGGGATGATGGACCGGCAGATGCAACGTCAGTTATTCTGGATGCGTTGGAAGCGGTCGGTGGCAAAGGCACATTCTTTGTGGTCGGACAGCGCGTGGATTATTATCCGGATAATGTCAGACGTGCAGTGGCACTTGGTTGTGAGATTGGTAATCATACATGGCAGCATGCGTATCTGGATACGCTTTCAGCAGAAGATATCCAGTCACAAATCCAGAGGACAAATGATAAAGTTGAAGAAATCACAGGCGTTCGTCCAACGATTATGCGTCCAACAGGTGGCCGTGTCAACAGTGCAGTCAAGGAAAATGTTGGCATGCCGATGATTCAGTGGACCATTGATACGCTGGACTGGAAAACAAGAGATGCCAAGTCAACGATTGACGCGGTTTTAAATAACGTCAGCGATGGCGATATCGTGCTGATGCATGATTTATACGATGCAACAGCCGAAGCCTCAAAGACGATTATCCCTGAATTGGTCAGCCGCGGATATCAGCTTGTGACCGTCAGTGAACTGGCACAGTATAGAGGTGGGCTGGAAGCTGGAAAACAGTATTTTAGTTTCAGACCGCAAAATTAAAACTTGAATCTCAAAGAATATGAGTATATATGCCTGCTCAGGATAAAGACTAAATGGAGGATGACGTTTTGAAGAAGATTAGGATGAGCAAAAAGATAAGTTCAGGAATTATTGCAGTATTGATGACATTGACGATGTTGGGTGGCCAGACACCTCAGGTATATGCCGATGAATATGTATCAGAAACTACAGAGAAAGAAAACTTGTCAGCAGAAAGTACTAATTCTGATGAATCAATGCAGCAAACTGCAGAAACCCAGAACACTTTGACTGAAATTGAAAATTCAGGACAAGCTCAGGAAAATTCAGACACAAATGTACTTTCAGAAGGGATAAATGATGATCCGGAAGCATACAGATGGGAACAAAGGCAGGCAACAATTACAGATGATTACGGTATCGCCCCGTTTGCACTTGAAGATAATATGGATATAGCAGGTTACGGTATTGATGTATCACAACATAATGGTGTTATTGATTGGAAAAAAGTCAGAAACTCCGGTGTTGAATTTGCCTTAATTAGAGTTGGTTATAGAGGCTGGGGTCCAAGCGGAACACTGGTAGAAGATAGCAAAGCACGTCAAAATCTTGAAGGTGCGACAAAAGCCGGGATCAGAGTCGGTGCTTATTTCTTTTCAACAGCAATTACCGAGGAAGAAGCTAGAGAAGAAGCCCAGTTTACACTTGATATTGTGAAAAATTATGAGATTACATATCCGATTATTTATGACAATGAAGGTATGTATAAAGTATATTACAATGGAGAGATGGTAGAAGGCCGGGATTATGATCTGACTGCAGCACAAAGAACGGATATGGCTATTGCTTTCTTAGATTGTATCAGAAATGCAGGGTATTATCCGATGATGTATGGTAATACAAGCTGCTATAAAAATTATGATGGCAGAGGATTTGAAGTGGGAAGACTTGAAAATCGTTATGATATCTGGGTGGCAGAGTATTTTTGGTATGATTCTGATACTAAACAAGAATATCCATCTTTTGAATCAGCCAGAAGCAGAGAAACCACATATACAGGTGTACATAGTATCTGGCAGTTTTCATCACAAGGTCAGATAGATGGTATTTCAGGCAATGTTGATTTGGATTTTTGTTATAATGATATTTACGACAGTACACGATTAGTCAGACAATTTGTGAAACGGCTATATACATTGGTTCTTGGACGTGACGCTGATTCTGCAGGTCTTGTGGCGTGGACAGATCAGTTAATTAAGAAGAATAATACAGCTGCAGAAGTTGCATTTGGATTTGTATATAGTAAAGAGTTTCAGGAGAAGAATTTAAGCGATGAAGATTATATAGACGTTTTATATCAGACATGTCTTGGCAGAGATTCAGATGCTGTAGGAAAAGCAGCCTGGACAGACTGTTTAAATGGTGGATTTTCAAGAAGATATGTACTTCGCGGGTTTATTGAATCTATGGAATTTTCTGAACTCTGTGCAGATGTCGGTATTGAGCGCGGCAGCATAGAGATGATTGAAAATAGAGATAAAAACGACAATACAACAAAATTTGTCAGAAGATGTTATAATGTATTCTTAGACAGAGAACCGGATGCAGATGGATTAAATGAGTGGACAGGGCAGATTCTGGAGAATACAGATAATGCAAGAGAAGTTCCTTATGGATTTGTTTTCTCAAGAGAAATGACAGATAAAAAATTATCAAATGAGGCATTTGTGGCAATACTTTATAAAGGTATTATGGACAGGGAACCGGATGCAGATGGCTTAAAAGCGTGGACAGCAGTGCTTGATAAGGGTGAATCACGTTATCATGTTTATGAAGGCTTTGTATATTCAAAAGAATTTACAGAATTACTTTCAAAGTATGGTCTGTAAAAATATTAAAGTTATATGAAAATGTCAGAATAAAGAGAGATTTTATGCCTGATATTATATTAAAAAGATACAGGAGATAGATGTTTTGGTCAGGTTTTTAAAAAAAATAGAAAAATCAATAGTGTTTGTTCTGAAGTCTTTGTTATATGTATGGATTCTTGGCAGTTTCTATTTAATTATGGCGATAGAGAACTGGCCGTTGTTGCGTATTTCCCGTACAGCGGGTGTAACTTTACTGACGTTTTGCGCTGTATGGATCGGTATGATTGCTGCTTATGGTACATATGATATCGGCAAGCGTAAAAGTAAACCGATTATATCATCACTGGCTCTTGCAACAGCGATTACGGATATTGTAACATTTTTGCAGATTTCGATCATGAATACAAATGAGGCTAATGGCCTTGAGTTTAATCTTGCCAATATAGGCTTATTGGTAATTTCGTATGTAGCGCAGCTTGCAGGAATTATTGTCTTTGTATATGGTGGAAATTGGTTGTATTTTCGATTGAATCGACCGGAACGATGTTGCCTGGTAGTATCAAGCAAGGAGGATTTTCTGGAAATTGTGGAAGCAATTAAAAGCTTTCACAGACAATATAATATTAAATATGTCCGTGGATATCAGGCAGATGATTTGAATACAGTTATGCTAAAGAGTGATACTGTATTTATTTATAATTTGCCTGTTGAAAAACGAACAGAGATTGTTGAATTTTGTTATCGCAATATGATTAATATTTACTACAATCCTGAAATAGCTGATATTGTAGAGATTAATTCAAAGTTTACAATTTTAGATGATGCATCCTTTATTGCATCACCTGTTAAAGAATTATCTTTTGAGCAGCGTGTGATGAAGCGATTTATGGACATTTTATTTTCTGGTGTGGCATTGATTATTTTATCACCATTAATGATTATATGTGCTATAGCGATTAAAGTTGGCGATGGTGGGAAAGTTATTTTTAAACAGCAGAGAGCAACAAAGGATGGCAGGATATTTTCAGTATATAAGTTCAGGACGATGAAAGAAAATGTTGAAAATTATTCTGCACTTGAAGATGATGACAGAATAACAAAGGTTGGAAAGTTACTGCGCAAATACCGTCTGGATGAACTTCCACAGTTGCTGAATATTCTTAAAGGCGAGATGAGTCTTGTCGGACCAAGACCGGAGATGCTGCGGAATGTATATATATATACAAAAGAATATCCCGAATTTGAATACAGACTTCGTGTGAAGGCAGGATTGACAGGATATGCACAGATTGCAGGTAAATATAACACTTCCCCAAAATACAAATTAATCCTCGATTTGATGTATATAGAAAATTATTCTGTTATAAAGGACATTAAATTGATTTTACAGACGCTGATCGTATTTTTTAAATCAGACAGTACAGAAGGTTTTGGCCAGCAGACGGATGCATCTGTAAAGAAATACGAAAAAACAATGGATATCAAATTTTGATTTTAAGTGATAACGGAGGCAAATTCGATATGAAGAAATTGCACGTGACATGCGGAATCGTAACATACAACAATGCGGATATTATTGAAAAATGTATAGGCACCCTTTTGGAGTATACTAAAGGGTGCAGTATTCGTATATATGTCTACGATAATCATTCATCAGATGGCACAGTAGAATTGATACAAAAGAAGTTTAAACAGGTACGGATAATAGCGAAGAAGAGTAATAAAGGGTTTGGCTATGGACATAACCGTATTCTTCAATCGTTGCCGCAGGCAGATTATCACATTGTTGTAAATCCGGACATTATGGTAGATACAGATGTAGTTACTCAGATGGCAGAGTATATGGAGGCAAATAAAAATATTGGCATATTAATTCCAAAGGTTTTAAATACAGATGGTACAGAACAGTTCCTGCCAAAGTATCAGCCGAATTTTAAATATGTTATCATGAGTAAATTTAAACACTGGAAATATTACCGGGATATTTATACCCGGAAAAATGACCAGATCAAAGAACCTGTTAAGTGTGAAAATATATCGGGCAGCTTTTTTATGATACGAAGAAGTCTTGTTGAAGAATTACACGGATTTGATGAACGATATTTTATGTACTTTGAAGATGCGGATTTGGCAAGACGTGCTAATCAGAAAACAGATTTGGTTTATAATCCCAACGTTTATGTTTATCATGCATGGAAACGGGATAACACAGGAAATATCAGAGGTATCTGTATTTTCTTAAAGTCGATGCTTAAATATGCGTTGAAGTGGAAAGGTTTTTAGGTAAGAGCAGATGAAGATTCAGGTAGATATCTTAATGGCTGTATATAATGGCGAAAAATATCTTGAAGAACAATTGGCATCAATTGCAGAACAGACATATCAGGACTGGCACCTGATTATCAGAGATGATGCTTCAACGGATAGAAGTATGCAAATTATAAAAGCTTTCCGGGATAAATATCCTGAAGGTAAAGTTGAGGTATATAAAAATGAGCCTGCTTCGGGATCTGCAAAAAATAATTTTTGTAAACTAATCCAGGATGCGAAAGCAGAGTATGTGATGTTCTGCGATCAGGATGATGTATGGATTTCTGATAAAATTGAACAGACGCTAAAACAGATGCGCAGGCAGGAGATAAAAAATGGCTCTAAACAAGTACCGGTGCTGGTGCATTCGGATTTGTATGTTGTTGATGAACATTTAAATATTATATCGGATTCGATGCAGAAATATCAGAAATTACCAAAAACTTCAAGTATACAGCGTTTGTTAATTCAAAATCATGTAACTGGCTGTACGATGATGGTCAACAGGTCTTTAATGGATTATTTGAAGCGGGCAGAGGATACAACTGCAATAGTTATGCATGATTATTGGGCAGCACTTATTGCAATGGTATTTGGAACAATTGTTTTTATCCCCAGACCAATGATTAAATACCGTCAACATGGGGATAACTCCGTAGGCGCGATGAATGCAGCGGGGATAAAGTATTTATATATCAGATTTAAAGCAGGAAGAAAGCAGTTTAGAGAACGAACAGAAGCAACGATGCTGCAGGCACGGGCCTTTTGTAAAGTATATGAATATGAATTAAGTAAAAATCCATACAAAGATTTAATTAAAGCGTATTCAGAATTGACGGAAACGACTAAAATGCATAAAATAGAGTTTTATATATCGAAACACGTAACGAAATATGGTATAATTAGAAAGATAATGCAATTTATTTGGAGTTGAAAAGATGAGTATACAACAAAAAATAATGTCAGGCGCAGATAAAATTAAGCCTGTATTAAAAAAAATACTGCCTCAGAAATTTTTGAGTCAGGTTAAAAATAATATGCTTGATAAACAATTGAATACCATATTAACACAAAAAAGATTGCCATTTGAGAGAGAATGTTATCCTGATGGTATTAATCTGATTGGTCTTGTACGTGCTGAGATGGGATTGGGACAAAGCTGCAGATTGATGGCGTCAATGATTGACCATACAAAATATCCGCTGATGCTTTATGATTTTAATCTCGGCAGTGAACTTTTGCGCTCAGAAGACCATTCATATGATGATAAGATTTCTGATGAATTAAAATATAATGTAAATCTCATTCATATTAATCCGGATGAGATGAAATTATTATATACAAGAATGAACAGGGAAAATTTTGATAAACATTACAATATTGCATTCTGGCTGTGGGAACTGGAAGATATTCCAAAATCATGGCAAACGTATTTCCCGATGTTGGATGAGATTTGGACACCATCGGAATTTATCAGCAATAGTCTGAGAAAAGTAACCGATCTTCCTGTACGCACAATCCCGTATTGCGTGAAGGCACCGGTAAAAGATGAATATTCAAGAAGTTATTTCGGACTTCCAGAGGATCAGTTTTTGTTTCTGGCGATGTATGATTCCAACAGTACCAGAGAACGAAAAAATCCTATGGGAGCCATTTTGGCGTTTAAAACAGCTTTTGAGCGGGGTAATAAAGATGTTGGTCTGGTACTTAAGATCAACAATGCCAGAGATGAAGATATTACTTTATTAAAGAGTATGCTTGAAGGTTATGACAATATATATTATATCACGCAGACAATGAGTAAAGTTGAAGTAAACAGTCTGATCAAAGATGTAGATGTGTTTATTTCTATGCACAGAGCAGAAGGATTCGGCCTTGTAATGGCAGAAGCTATGTTAAATGGCACACCAGTGATTGCTACAGACTGGTCATCAAATACAGAATTTATGAATCAAGATGTTGCATGCATGGTTGATTATACTTTTGTGACATTGAAAGAAGATTTTCCACCATATAAGGCTGGAGCGGTATGGGCAGATCCAAATCCGGATACAGCTGCGGATTATATGAAAAAGTTATATAGTCAGCCTGAATTTTACAGAGAAAAAGCTCAAAAAGCTCAAACATATATTACAGATAAATTAAGTATGGGCAAAGCTGTTGAACTAATTGAAAAACGTATGGAGGAAATATATGATTAAACATTTAAAAGAAATTTATGCGTATCGACAGATGATATTCAGTTTGGTCAGGAAGGAATTAAGGGGTCGATACAAAGGATCCGTATTAGGATTTTTGTGGACATTTATTAATCCGCTGCTTCAATTGATGGTGTATACATTCGTATTTTCAATCGTATTACCGAATAACATTGATAAGTTTTATCTCTACCTGTTTGTAGGTCTTGTGCCGTGGTTATTTTTCAGCGGTTCCATGACAGGCGGTGCGGCATGTATCGTAAACCAGAAAGATATGGTAAAGAAAATTTACTTTCCGAGAGAAGTTATGCCGATATCCTATGTAGCCAGTGGATTTGTTAATATGCTGTTTTGCTTCATCGTTATTTTTGCAGTAATCATCGTTTCAGGTGTAGGTGTGAATCCGGTAGCATTATTGTATCTTCCGGTGATTATGATTGTTGAGTTTATTATGGCACTCGGCGGGGCGATGCTTACATCTGCATTGACAGTTTATTTTAGGGATTTGGAATACATTCTGGGTATTTTAACAATGGCCTGGATGTATTTTACACCGGTCGTATATTCTATGGAGATGGTACCAGACTGGATTAAACCATATTTTAATCTTAACCCAATGACACCGGTAATTAATGCATATAGAGATATTTTGTATTATAAACAAGTACCGCACTTGTCAACACTGGTGCAGGGACTGGTGCTTGGAATTATTGTCCTTATTATTGGTAGTATTTCATTTAGAAAACTTCAGAGAGGCTTTGCGGAGGAACTGTAATGATAGATAAGAATAATTCAATCGAAGTTCGTGATGTGACGAAAAAATTTAAAGTTTATTTTGATAAAGGCGCACAGCTTAAAGAACGATTATTATTCCGTAATCGAAACAGATATGAAGAACGCTGGGTATTAAACGGTGTCAGCTTCAATGTCAAAAAAGGTGAAGCCATTGGTTTGATCGGACATAACGGATGCGGAAAAAGTACAACTTTAAAGCTTTTGACAAGAATTATGTATCCGGATTCAGGTACCATTGAGATGCAGGGACGTGTATCCAGTCTGATTGAACTTGGTGCAGGATTTCATCCGGATATGAGTGGCCGTGAAAATATTTATACGAATGCTGCCATTTTTGGATTGACAAAAAAAGAAATTGATGAACGTTTGGATGATATTATCGAATTTTCGGAGATGGCACCGTTTTTGGATAATCCGGTACGAACATATTCATCCGGTATGTATATGCGACTGGCATTTTCTGTAGCCATTAACGTGAATGCAGATATTTTGTTAATTGATGAGATCCTGGCTGTTGGTGATGTGAATTTCCAGGCAAAGTGCTTTAATAAACTTAGAGAAATTAAGGCGCAAGGTACAACAATTGTGATCGTATCACATTCAATGGGTCAGATTGAACAGATTTGTGACCGAACTATATGGATTCATGATGGAAAAATCAAGATGGAGGGTAAACCAAGAGATGTAGACCCAGCCTACCTTGATTTTATGGGTCAGCAAAGACAGGATATTGCACAGCAGGCGCAAAAGCATCAGGAACAAAAAGCCCAGGCACAGAAAGAAAAAGAACAGAAAAAGACTGAAGATAAATCGAATGATGTTAGCGCGGCTGAAGTCGAAGCGAATACGAAAAAGGCTGAAAACAGTGAAAAATTAAAGAAACGCTGGGGAAATGGTAAAGCCAGAATTACATCAGTAAAAATGTGTGATGCAAGTGGTCAGAAAAAGACAGTGTTTTCTACAGGCGAGCAAGTTTCTATATGTTTAGAATATGAACTGATTGAAAAAGTTCAGGATGCTGTTTTTGGTATTGGTATTTTCAGAGGTGATGGGCTTCAGTGTTATGGTACGAATACACGTATTGAGCAATTTGATAAATTTGACCTTACAAAAGATGGAAATGTAAAAATCAATATTGACCAGATGAATCTACTTCCAGGACAATACACACTGGATATTGCGATTGAGTCAGATGATGCGACACCTGTAGATTATTATAAAGAGTCTTATAAATTTGAGATATTCTCAAGCATTGGTGATGTCGGGGTTGCAAGACTTGGTCATACATGGGAGGTAGAATAATGATAGGTGAGAGGGAAAAGTTTTCTCAGAAATTCATAAAAAAATTTATGAAAGAAGAAATTGAAAAAACTGTTGAAAAAGAAGTCCAAAAAAGATTTATTGAGATTGAAAAGCAGCTCAATAAAGTGAAAGAAGATATCCCTGTTCAGGTTAAAAATACAATCAATGAACATCAATTTGATGAACGGATGATTCAGGCAGAAAAGAATTTAAGAAGCATTAATCAGTATATTGAATCAAAAGAAAATAAAAATCAGGATGATGGTGCGATAGATTATTTTGATTTTGAAAATTATTTCCGTGGTCCAAGAGAAATGATCAAGGAATGGCAAAAAGTTTATCTGCCTTACTTTGAAGGACATAAAAATGTGCTGGATATCGGCTGCGGCAGAGGTGAATTCCTTGAATTAATGACTGAACATGGTATAGATGCCACAGGTATAGATCTTTATGATAAATTTGTAGATTATTGCAAGAGCCTTGGGCTTAAAGTTGTGTTGTCAGACGGTATAGCATATCTTGGCGCACAGGAGCAGGTCGGTGGCATATTTGCATCACAGGTGATTGAACATTTGCCATCAGACAAAATGATTGAATTTTGCAGACTAGCTTATCAAAAACTTGAAAAGGGTGCATATTTGATATTGGAAACACCGAATCCAATGTGTCTGTCTATATTTACACATGCATTTTATATTGATCCTTCGCACAACAAACCGGTGCATCCATTAACTGTTAAATATATATTGGAACGAGCAGGGTATAGTGAAATTCAGATTATTTATCCTGAAGTCAGCAAATATCCGGAACAGATTCCGATGCTTAAAGGTGATGGTATAGAAAATATAGATGAATTTAATGCTGCAATTGTCAAGCTTAATGATGTACTTTATGGTCATCAGGATTATGCGATTATTGCTAAAAAATAGAAACCTTGGAGGTATATGATGGAAGAACAGATGAAATCAATTAACGTTGAAGAAATCATGGCAGAAATTCGCCTGAATATAGAAAAAAGAGGGGAAACACCGGATATTTTAGATTTTGATGAGGCCGAGGCTGACAAAGTGTGTGCGGGTGGCTTTAAGGGCAGCGTGCGCTATGATGAAAATGTATTACATCAGGCACTTTCAAGAGCAAATGAAGAACATAATATTCCATATTATCAGATGATTCCTGCCGGCGGCTTTAAATCTTTTGTCAAACGCAGTATCCGAAAAGTCATTGCATTTATCGTGCTGCCGCTCAGAGATGCGCAGAATCGTTATAATGCATATACAGTCGAGACAATGATGCAGTTAGAAGCATGTACATTGATGCAGCAGGAGATGCTTAAAAAGCAGGAAGAAGATCTGGAAAAAATGACAGAACGTCTTCAGAAATTGGAAAAGAAATGTGAACAGTTACTTTCCGAAAGAGAAAATGGAGAAATGTAAATGAAACCAAGAGTTTGTTTTGTTGTACAACGATATGGATTAGAAGTTAATGGCGGTGCGGAGTTGCAGAGCAGACAGATGGCAGAGCATTTACTTCCGTATTGTGATGTTGATGTATTAACTTCAAAAGCGATAGATTACATGACATGGAAAGATGAGTATACAAATGAAACTGAAATTATCAATGGCGTTCATATTCGTCGTTTTAGTGTTGGGCATCCAAGAGATATTTCAGAATTTAATATCATTAATCAGCGCTTCATGGATAGCATTCATACAACACCGGAGCAGGAACAGGAATGGGTGGACGCACAGGGACCATATCTGCCGAATTTGATAGAATATATCAGAAAACATAAAAATGATTATGATGCATTTGTATTTTTCACATATCTGTATTATCAAACAGTGATGGGTGTGCAGGAAGTTAAAGATAAAGCTATTGTTATTCCGGAAGCACATGATGAACCGTTTATGCGTATGCGTATTTTTGAGAATGTTTTCAGATTTCCTAAAGCGTTTTTCTTTAATACGGCTGAGGAACGTCAACTTGTCCACAGAAAATATTATAACCATTTTGTCAGAGACGATTTGGGTGGTGTTGGCATAGAAATGCCGGAAAAGGTATGTGCAAAAGATTTTATACAAAAATACGGCATTGATAATTATATTATTTATGTTGGTCGAATTGATGAAGGTAAAAATTGTCGTCAGTTATTTGATGATTTTATTGCATACAAGAAAAAACACCCATCTGACCTTAAATTAGTTTTAATGGGTAAAGAAGTCATTCCTGTACCTGAGTGTGATGATATTGTTTCACTTGGATTTGTCAGTGACCAGGATAAATTTGATGGTATTGCAGGTGCAAAATTGCTCGTATTACCATCTAAGTTTGAGAGTCTTTCAATGGTAGTACTTGAAGCCTTTTCATTGGATGTCCCGGTTCTTGTTAATGGTGTGTGTGAAGTACTTAAAGCACATTGCCAGAAAAGTAATGGTGGTTTTTATTATGAAACATCTGAAGAATTTGAAGCTATGCTGGACTATATGATCAAGCATGAAGATATTCGGAAAATCATGGGACAGCATGGACATCGGTATGCAGATGAAAATTATCAGTGGGATGTTGTTATTCGAAGATTATATACATTAATTCAATATGTCATGGATGAAAATAAAAAAGAGTGTCAGGAGAGAAGCAGATGAGAATTGTACAAATGCTGCCGGTATTTGCATTCGGGGATGCGATAGGAAATGATACATTAGCCTTAGATAAAGCGTTAAAAGATAATGGATATGAATCAGCAATTTATGCAGAACATGTGGATGACCGTGTGAAATATGCCGCAGATATGATAGCTGAATATGATAACAGACCTGATGACATTATTTTATTTCATTTATCAACCGGTGCAGATATGAATTACAAAATTTCAGAATATGATAATCCTTTGATTGTTATGTATCATAATATTACACCGGGGTCTTTCTTTGAAAAATATGACATGAATGCATACAATGTTTGCGAGAGTGGACGCAGGGCGGCAAAATATTTAAAAAAGAAAGCAACAATATGCATCGCAGATTCTGAATATAATAAGCAGGAATTAGTAGAGATGGGATATGAATGTCCGATCGAAGTTTTACCGATTTTGATTGCATTTGATGATTATCAGAAAAAACCGACAGAATCTGTCATTGAAAAATACAAAGACGGATATACAAACATTGTGTTTACAGGTCGTGTGGCACCAAATAAAAAGCATGAAGATCTGATTGCAACATTTTCATACTATAAAAAATATATTAATCCAAAATCGAGATTACTTCTTGTTGGAAGATATGATTTCTTCCCTGAATATTATAGACGGCTTCAAAAATATGTGGAGCAACTCGGTGTTGAAGATGTGATCTTTACAGGTCAGGTTAAATTTCCGGATATTCTTGCATATTACAAGGTGGCGGATGTGTTTTTGTGTTTGAGTGAGCATGAAGGCTTTTGCGTGCCGCTTGTTGAATCAATGATGTTTGATGTACCTGTAATTGCGTATGATAGCTGTGCAGTCGGTGAAACATTAGGAGGCAGCGGTTTGTTGCTCAATGATAAAACACCTGCAGTTGTTGCAGAAGCGATTGAACGTGTAAGAACAGATGAGTGTTTGAAACAGACAATTATTGAAAACCAGAAAATTCGATTAAAATATTTTGAGCATAGCCGTATTAATGCGCAGTTTATAGATATTATTAATAGACTGGTACAAAATTAGCATGAGGATGAACAACGATGAATAATCAGAAGGATTCTATCTATGAAAATATGAATAGAAAAAATATGTTATGTGTATTTTTTCTGGGCGTACTTATCGGAACAGTTTATTTTTTGGCAATTTATGGTATCAGGCCATTAAATGTATGTGACGATTCATGGCTGTTATCCGGAGGAGATTTAAGTCAGCATTATTTTGGCTGGTGCTTTTATCGTAATTCACCGTGGCAATATCCTATAGGAATGATTGACGGATTAATGTATCCGGATAAGTTATGCATTACGTATACAGATTCCATTCCTTTATTTGCGATTGTATTTAAAGTTTTATCACCGATATTGCCAAAAACATTTCAGTACTTTGGATTATGGGGTATATTTTCTTATATGATGCTTGGAGGACTTTCTTCAATCTTAATTCGTAAAGTTACTCCGAAATGGTATTTATGCGGTGTTGGTTCTGCATTTTTTGTGATGTCACCATATGTTTTGCAGCGAATGTTTAAACACACATCACTTGCGGGACAGTGGATAATAATTGCTGCGCTTATAATCGTAGTATATAAACCGTTTTTCAATAGCTTTAGAAGACAATTAACAGCATGGGCAGCATTATTATTTATAGCGGCTTTTACACATATTTATTTTGTGCCGATGGTTGCAATATTCATGTTCGGGTTTTGCGTGGAAGATGTTCTTGCAAATGCCAGCCATATTGGAAAAAGTTTTTTGAAAAATCTGTGCCTGGGTATTTGTTCATGCATTCCGGCATTAATAGGACTGAAATTACTCGGAAGTTTTGATGGTACAAGCAATCTGTCAGCAGATGGACTTGGTGAGTATAGTGCCAATTTGAATGTTTTGTTTAATCCCCTGGGATATGCAGGACACAACATATTTCCTATATTAAAATCACTTCAGACACAGTACGAAGGTTTTGGTTATCTTGGTGCAGGCATAATCTTACTTGCTATTTCTATTTTGTTTTATAAAATATTTGCGTCTTTTTTGAAAAAGAAATTGCAAAAATCAGTTCCGGTTAAAGATAACCCAGAAAATAAGAAGCAGATTTTTGGCAGATGGATAAAAAAGCATGCATTTGCGATAGCAATGATTATAGTGAGTATCATATTTATAGTGTTTGCGCTTAGTCCGGTAATTACTTGGGGAGATCAGGAATTGATGACCATTCACTATCCTGGTTTTGTCATAAAAATCTGGTCAATGTTTAGAGCTACAGGACGATTTATCTGGTGTATTGATTATATTATTTTTACATGGGCGCTTATGGGCGTTATGCGTATTGGCGAGAAAATAATATCGATGATTCTTCTGTTTGCATGTTTTGCAGTCCAGGTGTATGATCTGATGCCATTAATGTCGATGTCTCATTATTGGTCTGCATCTCTTGAATCCACTTTAATGCCATTAAATGATGAACATTGGAATCAGTGGGCAGATCAGTACAAACATATTCAGTTCATGCCATACAATATTTGCCTTGCACATCAGGAATGGATGTTTAGCCTGGCTGATTATGCCAAAGATCATCATATGACACTAAATTACTATGTTTCAGCCAGATCAGATTTTGAACGCTTAGAGGCTGTTACGCAGGAAGCATACACAGAACTTTCAAGAGGAGAAGGTCAGACAGATACATTGTATATTTTTATGGATGAACAATCTGCAAAAGATAGTCATTTAAATATCTATAATGTCGATGGTATGTTTGTCGGTACGACCGATTAGGGTGATTTACCTATTATAAAAATCTGGATAAAAAGAGGATGAAAGATGAATAACTCAGATGTGGAACTTTCCGTTGTGATGCCTGCATACAACGAAGGTGATAAAATCTATAATAACTCAATACATGTAAGTGCTGCAGTTGCAAAATTCTGTGACAGCTATGAGATCGTCGTTGTTAATGATGGCAGTAAAGATGCTACAAAAACAGAAACTTTAAGGGCACAGGAAAAAGATCATCATATTCGTCTTGTAACTTATGATGAAAACGGTGGTAAAGGCAAAGCAATCCGTAAAGGTATTGAGACTGCAAAGGGAAAATTCATAGCGATGCTTGATGCGGATCTTGATCTGCCGCCGGAACAGTTAAAGGATTATATTAATGTACTGCGGGCTGATCAGGCAGACGTTGTGATTGGTTCAAAGATGCATAAAGATTCACAGATTGATTATCCGCCTATCCGTAAAGTTATGAGTTTTGGATACTATTGCTTTTTAAGAATGTTATTTCATTTGAAAATTAAAGATACACAGACAGGAATTAAAATGTTTAAGGCAGAGGTGATCAAACCTATTATTTCGTTAGTACAGACAAAAGGCTTTGCCTATGACATTGAGATTCTTGTTGCGGTAAATTGCAGACGTTATCGCATCAAAGAGATGCCGGTTCAGCTTGTATTTACAAGAGGTAACGGTATGGGCAGAATTCATATATCTGATATTTTTAAGATGGTAGGAGATACATTTAAAATTTTCAGACGTGCACGTAAGAAAGAATATAACTAGATTTATCAGAACTTAGACAATAACAAACAAAGGGGTATTTGCAGATGAAAAAAATAGGATTTGTTATTCCATGGCATGGATCAAATATTCCTGGCGGTGCAGAGATGGCTTTAAGAGAAGTGACACAGCATCTTGCAGCGGCTGGAGAAAATATAGAAATCTTATCCACCTGTGTACGTGAGTTTACTGCAGATTGGAATGAAAATTATTATAAACCGGGCGTTACTGTAGAGGATGGTATTACGGTTCGCAGGTTTAAAGTGCGCAAACGCAATGTCGATGCATTTAACCAGGTTAATATTAAATTGATGCATAATGAAAAAATTACAGATGGTGAAGAAAAAATATTTATTAATGAGATGGTGAATAGCCCGGATTTATATAAATATATTTCAAAACATCAGGCGGAATACGATTTATTTGTATATATACCATATATGTTTGGCCCAACATATTTTGGATGTAAGGCATGTCCTGAAAAATCTGTTTTAATTCCATGTTTTCATGAAGAAGCATATATTTATTTGAATATATTTAAAGATATGTTTTCAAAAGTCAGGGGTATGATTTTTAACGCATTACCGGAAAAACAGATTGCAGAGCGTGTATATGATTTGTCACATGTTCGGACAATCGTACCGGGGCTTGGTATGAACACAGGTCTTAAATGTGATGCGGAACGTTTCAGAAGTAAGTTTGATATCGAGGAACCATTTATATTGTATGCCGGTCGTAAAGATGTCGGTAAAAATATCTATACATTGATTCATTATTTTGAACAGTACAAAAAGAGAAATCAAAACGATATGAAGCTTGTTTTGATCGGCGGTGGCCAGGTTAATATCCCGAAAGATATTCAGGATGATGTGATCGATCTCGGATTTGTCGATGTGCAAGATAAGTATGATGCCTATGCGGCAGCATTAACATTATGTCAGCCATCAAAACATGAAAGCTTTTCTTATGTTATTATGGAAAGTTGGCTGTGCAGACGTCCGGTACTTGTGCACAAGGACTGTGATGTTACAAAAAATTTCGCTGTAGAATCTAATGGTGGTTTCTATTTTGAAAATTATTTCGAATTTGAAGCACAGGTAAACTACTATATTGAACACCCGGATATTGCACTTCAAATGGGTGAAAATGGCAGACAGTATGTATTAAATAATTTTGACTGGCCGGTTGTAGTGAAGAAGTATCGGGAGTTTTTTGACGAGTTGAGAAAATAAAATGATAGAAGTGATTTATATAAACTGAGGAACATACACAATGATATATATTTTATTTTTATTGGGGATAGCAAGCAGTTTCCTCCTTTGCGGATTATGGAAACAAAATGAAAATATTATTAAAATATGCATAATGACATGGGTATTTTATTTTGTTGAATATATTGTGATTAGCGGCATTTTGTTTTGGATAAATATTTATACAATTTCCAGAGCAATAGGAATAGTTTGTGGCGCAAATATAGTATGTTTTCTGATTCTGTATATTCCCAACAAGAAAAAATTTAATATTGAGTTTCGATTTAAAAAGTATATTATCCCAATTATTATATGTGTATGTGCATTGCCTTGTGTATATTCAAAGTTTGAATTTTTCGGAATGGGACAGGATGAAGGCGTGTATCAGACTCAGGCAATTTTATTTATAAACGGTGAAACTGGTAATCAATTAGATTTTCCGGAATACCAATCATTGACTACAGATGAGGAGAAAAAATATTATGCTGATGCATTAAAAGAGCAACTCGGAGGATTATATAATTATGATGAGATGCTGCCATTTGCTTCGGCAGAAAAAGAATTAAGTGACGTTTCAGCAGTAATGCATGGTGTACCTACATTTTCCGCTATCCTGGCTTTATGGGGAAAAATGTTTGGAATTAGTCATATGTCAGATATTCAAACATTATTTTATTTGTGTACAATATTTATTCTTTATTTCATATTTGAAAAACTTAGTTCAAAAAAAAGTATAGCGACAATCTGTACAACACTATTTGCATTTTCACCGCTGATCATATGGGTTAGTAAATCTGCATTGACAGAAATAGAGCTGACATGTTTTGTAGCTTCATTTATATGTCTGATATTGAATCATGATAAAAAGTCGATTTATGCATCTGTTTTACCAATTATTGCATTTTGCTTTTATCATATTACAATTTATACTATGATTCCAGTGATTCTTGTGATTTATTGGGTGAGCTATATATATACAAAAAGAAATGAGTACATATATGCGAGTCTGGTTGCTATAATTGCTTTTTTAGCAGGTATTACAATGATTGAGATGATTGCAGGTACGTATGCATTTACATACAATTTTGTACCTGTATATCAGATATTGCCATTCGCTTCAGAGTATAATGTGGTGTATATTATATATGGATGCTGTATATTGGCTGCAGTATTTAGCATTATATTATTAAATTGTCAGGTTTTATCAGTAAGTATTTTTAAAGGACTTAAAAAAATAAAATATATCATTTTTTATGCGGGAATAGCATGTATTATTGTATTTCAGCTTAAAATAATCTTAAGCACACGAGAAATGTTTTATGGGATGAAAAATGCAGCAATTCACACAACATTAATGGGTTTTGCATTGACGACAGGAATTTTCATACCAATTATTGCCGGAGTTATATCATTAATATGGGCTAAAGAATTTTGGAAAAATCAGCAGAATATCGTAATAATGATATTGTTTTTATATTGTGCAGGCGTCTATTCGTGTATTATGAAACCGTATATACAGTATTATTATTATTATGCAAGATACATTGCTCCATATATTGTAGTTATATTAGCATTTTCAGTGATTATGTTAAGTAAATTGAATCTGAAAATAGTTAAAATAGCAGGGCTGTTGAGTTGGCTGATGTTATTGCCATATGCAGTATTCTGGATTAATCATAAAGATGATACCCGTTTGCTTTGGCAGGACATAGAAAATATTGCAGATGAAATTACAAGTGATGATATAGTTGTTATTCATCCGGATGAGATGAAATATTATTATTTGCCGCTTAGAGCTATGACAGGTGCTCGTGCTTATGTAGCTGAGAAAGATTATATCGAGCAGATGGAGCAGCTCAGTCAGTACACATCTGGAAATGTATATTATATTCGGCATGATATGGATTTGAAGGATGATATGTTGGAAACAATTTATCAAAAAAAATATATTATGTCAGAAGATAACAATATTTTTGATGGAAGATACATTCCGTTCCCAAAGGAGTTATCATATAGCAAGCATACAATTATTTTAAAAAAATTGTTTAAAGAAGAATTAATCTATGATTTTATGTCAGAGGAACCTTCTTTTGCATTTGATGGTGTAGGTGTCATGGAAAGTGAATTTCGCTGGACAAATGCTGAAAATATATATGTAAATTGTATGCTGAAGAAGAAAGATTATACAATGAGTATTAATATGGGCGGCAAAGTACCGCTGAATGAGTTAAATATGGAACAGTATAATCTGGAAGTATTTATTAATAACCAGAGAATAGGTACATCTGTCATTGATACAGAGAATAATGGTAAAAAGATAGATATAAACATTCCTGCAAGATATTTAATTGATGGAAAGAATGTTTTAAATATAAAAATGAAACTATGGAGTCCAAGTGAGTATGGAAGTATGGATCCAAGACAATTAGGCATTCCATTGCAAACAATCGAATTTACAGAGAAATAAATTTGTAAAGAAGTTTTTAAAATAGTATTTAAAGATAAATTATATGTGTAATTGGAGGTAGCAAAAGATGAAATTAATTATTCAAATACCATGTTATAACGAGGCTGAAACATTAGAGATTGCGTTGAATGATCTGCCAAAACATATCGATGGCATTGATGTCATCGAATATCTGATCATTAATGATGGAAGTTCAGACAATACAGTGGAAGTTGCAAAAAAATGGGGCGTTAATTATGTTGTAAACTTCAGAAACAATAAAGGACTGGCAAGAGGATTTATGGCTGGTCTGGATGCATGCCTTAGAAACGGTGCAGATATTATTGTAAATACAGATGCAGACAATCAGTATTGTGGTGCAGATATTGAAAAATTAATACAGCCAATTTTACGTGGAGAAGCAGGTATGGTCGTAGGTGAAAGACCTATTGATGATACAGAACATTTTTCACCATTAAAGAAAAAACTTCAGCATCTTGGCAGCTGGGTTGTAAGAAAGGCTTCAAAGACAGATATTCCTGATGCGCCAAGTGGCTTTAGAGCGTACAGCAGAAATACAGCGATGCGCATGAATGTTATTAATGAGTATACATATACTTTGGAAACGATTGTACAGGCCGGACGTAATAAAATGGCGATTACTTCTGTGCCAATTCATACAAATCCGGAACTTAGAAAGTCAAGATTATTCCACAGTATGTTTGGCTATGTGAAAAAATCAATGATCACAATTGGTAGAACATATATGATGTACCGTCCGTTGGCAGTATTTTCTGCAATTTCTGCAGTGCTTGGTTCATCAGGTATTGCATTGGGTGTCAGATTCATGATCAAACGTGCAAAAGGTAGAGGCCAGGGAAATGTACAATCTTTGATTCTTGCCAGTATGTTGATTATTATTGCATCTATTGCAGGTGTTATCGGATTATTGG
Source organism: uncultured Catenibacillus sp. (assembly GCA_934339005.1). Lineage (GTDB taxonomy): Bacteria > Bacillota > Clostridia > Lachnospirales > Lachnospiraceae > CAKRHR01. Next base: position 82,155 of record CAKRHR010000002.1, read on the forward strand.
CAGATCTTATCGCAGGAAACAGAAAACTTCTTCAGGAAATTCAGTTTGAACTTCGCAGAATGGATTATGGTCCTGGTCATGAAGCACAGAAGAGAAGAAATTCTGTAGATGTAGAGGATGAATAATAATGAAAAAAGAAAAATTATTGGTAACTGCCTCAACTTTTCCAAGATGGAAAGATGATACAGAACCAAGGTTTGTGTTAGATATTTCAAAGGCATTAAATAAATATTTTGATGTGACAGTTCTTGTGCCTGCATGTCCAGGCGCAAAAGATAAGGAAATTTTAGAAGGCGTTAAAGTAATCCGATATCACTATTTTCCAATACATAAATTTGAAACTTTATGTTATCCAGGGGCAATTGTACCAAGAATAAAAGAAAAGAAAAGTAGAATTATATTAGTTCCTTTCTTATTTTTGGGATTGTGGATTAATTTATTATGGCGTGTCAAAAAATACGATTATATTCATGCACATTGGTTAATTCCACAGGGAATTATTCAGTCTTTTTTTAGAAAAAAATATATCGTAACAGGTCATGGCGCAGATGTTGTATCATTAAATAAAGGCTTAATTTTACGTTTGAAAAGAAATACATTAAAAAAAGCATCGGTTGTTACTGTAGTTTCTAAACATTTGGAAAATATTGTTAAAGAAATATATCCTCAATCAAAAACGGAAATTTTACCGATGGGATGCTGGACTAAAAATTTTAGTCAAGATGAAAAAGTGGAGAATTATTTTAATCAGGGAAATAAAAAAGTCCTTTTATTTGTAGGAAGATTAGCGGAGAAAAAAGGGGTTAAATATTTGATTGAAGCAATGCGTTATATTGATGCTAAATTAGTCATTGTTGGACAGGGACCTCTTGAAAATGAATTAAAAGAGCAAGCACTGATGTATGGTGATAAAGTATGCTTTATGGGCGCCAGAACACATGAGCAGTTGAAAACGATATATGCATCAGCAGATATTTTTATTGCCCCATCTGTTACTGCAAAAGATGGTGATCAAGAGGGCTTTGGTTTAGTTATTCTTGAGGCTATGGCATCAGGTTTACCTGTAGTTGCCAGTAATTCTGGAGGAATTCCTGATATTATTAAAGATGGAGTAAATGGATTCTTATCAGAAGAAAGAAATCCCAAAAGTATTGCTGAGAAGGTTAATATGATTTTGGATGATGATGAATTGTATAAAAAGATTCAGAAACAATCATTAAATACAGTAAAACAATATGATTATGATGTTATCGGAAGAAGATATGCTCGATTAATTAAGGAGAGTACGAAGTGAAGGCAATGATTTCTATTATTGTGCCAATTTATAATTGCGAAACTACACTACATAAATGCTTAGAGTCTATTAGATGCCAGACTTATACAAATTATGAGGTTATTTTAATAGATGATGGTTCAACAGATAATAGTGGGAAAATATGCGAAAAATATAGTCAGGTAGATTCAAGAGTTCAAGTTGTCCATCAGTCTAACAAGGGTGTTTCATCCGCCAGAAACAAAGGCATAGATATGGCGACCGGTGAATATCTGACATTTGTTGATGCAGATGATTATCTTGATAAAGAACATTTAGCTAATTTATTAAAAGCAATTCATACTACAGATATAGGGGCTGTTGGTCTGTATAATGTAAAAGATGGTTTGGTTAAAAAGAATATTTTATCTAAATCTTATCGATGGAGCAGTGAAGAATTCTTTTATCATGTTGTAGCAGACAATCATATTGGAGGATATTTATGTAATAAACTTTTTATCTCAGATATTATTAAAAAAAATAATATTCGAATGAAAGAGAGTATAAAAGTATCAGAGGATATGCTTTTTATTTGTGATTATTTACAGTATTGTAAAAGAGGCGGATATATTAATATCCCGACATATTATTATGTTAGCAGTAATAATTCTGCAATGCGTGAAATGTATAAAACTCAAAAATTTGATAGAAAAAAAATGTCAACTTTAGATGCTGCCGATGAAATCCTGAAGCTGGGTTATGCAGAAGGAGGACGTATGGAAGAAGGAAGTGAGTATCGGTTTATTCGTGCCAGATTATGGGCATTAATGAATATGATATTTTGCAGATTTTATGATGCTGAATTAATTAGAAGAATTAAATCTTTTTCAGGAAAACAGATAAAGTCATATTTTAATTGTCCGTTTGCTACTACATTGGAAAAAATATGTGTAGTTATGATGCGTATTTGCCCTAGTATATTATATTTTTTTGGTGTAACCATAGGAAGACCATTTAGTAATATAATTAAGAAAAAAATATTGAATTAATGGGAGAGATTGGATGAAAGTTGTTATAGTTACACAAATGGATATATTCGAGAATTTAAATTATGGTGGCGTAATTGAAGCAAATCGACATTATCAAATGTGCTGTGATATATATGGTAAAGAAGAAGTAGGGGTTATTATTGTTACAAGTGATAATACAAAAAAATCAAATGATAGAATCAAATATATATATCAAAAACATTCAACTTTAGATGTTGTTATAAATTGTCTGGCTTTACGTGTAGAGATGGATAAAAAGACAGAAAAAAGCATTGCAGAATTAGTTGATTTAATGAATGCAGAAATTGTATTTTTTGAGGCATCTTTCTGGTATCGAAGCTTGAAATTACTTAAAAAAAATAGAAAAACGATAGTTTTTATGCATAATATAGAAAAAAATTATGCATGGAACCGTGTTAAATATAAAAGCATTTTAACATTACCAAGATATTTTGCGTGTAGTTATAATGAAAAAAAGATTTTAAAAGAAGCGGATAAGGTTATTTGTTTAACGGATAGAGATAGTAGCGGCCTTAAAAAAATGTATGGTAGAAAAGCAGATATGTTATTACCAATTACATTTCAGGATCAATTTAATATAGAAAAAATAAAAAGATACGAGAAAAGCGAAGATTTGCAGTTATTATTTGTAGGAAGCAATTTTCCTCCAAATGCAAAAGGGATTTTATGGTTTGTTGATAAAGTAATGCCTAAACTTAAAAATTGTCACTTAACTATTGTTGGCAAAGGGATGGAAGAGTATCGTAACCAAATAGAAAATGACAAAATTACAGTTGTAGGAACGGTTGATAATACTTCTGAATATTATTATAAAGCGGATGCTATGGTGATGCCTATATTTTGGGGTGATGGTATGAAGTTAAAAACCGCTGAGGCAATGATGTACGGAAAAATGATATTTGCTACAACAGAGGCATTAGTCGGGTATGATATTGAGAAAGTAACACATATATATACATGTAATAATGAAAATGAATTTGAGGGTAAAATAAATCAGATTATTGACAGTAAGAAATATAAAAAGTTTTATGAAGATGTTCGAGATAACTTTTTAGCGCATTATGAGACAAAACAGTTAGAAAGTGAATTTCAAAAGTTCATGAAAGGAATTTAACATGAAAGTTTTATTTATTACACCAGAGGATATCCCTGAAAAATGTCAAACTGGGGGAATGCAATGTGTGGCCAGAGATTTTCAGGCCATTCAAAAAATATATGGAGAAAATAATGTTCAAAGAATTTTTGTAGGACCGTCAGATACATTGAAAAATAATAATTCAGTAATGAGTTATCCGATGATAGAAAATAGAGTTGATAAATTATTTAATGCACTTAAAGGCAGACGATATTTAAGTAAATCTGTTGAAAATCAATTAATAGAGGCAATTAGGAAATTAAAAGCGGATATTATATTTATAGTAGGACCATACTTTGGAAGCATGATTAAGCGATTAAAAAATGAAAATACAAAAATCATTTTGATAGAGCAAAATGTTGAAAAATCTTATTATCAAATGTTAACAAAGAAAAAGAAACATATGTGGTTATTGCAGAAAGCTGTTGAAAAACAGGAAAAATTATCTGTGAATAATTGTGATTATATTATTTGTTTAAATCAGAGAGATTCTGATTTGATGAAGGAATGTTATAATCGTACTGCGGATTTCCTTTCATATATAAGTTTTGAGGATCAGTTTGATGAAAACAAAGTTAATTTAGAATGTGATAATGAACTTTTATTTATCGGGTCATATTTTGAACCAAATTATGATGGCATTAAATGGTTTATTGAAAATATTATGACAAAATTACCTGAGTTTCGATTGAGCATTGTCGGGAAAAATTTTGAAAAAGTAAGACAAGAGTTGGAACAAAAAAATGTGAAAGTTATAGGTACTGTAGACAATTTAGAAGAATATTATTATCGTTTTCCGGTAATAGTGATGCCTATATTATACGGTGCAGGTATGAAAGTAAAAACTGCAGAAGCTATGATGTATGGTAAAACCATATTAGCCTCAGATGAAGCATTAGTTGGATATGAAACTGATGGCATTAAGGGGATTTTTAGATGTAACACAGCAGAAGAATATATAGAAGTTATTCATGATATTTTTAATAAAAAAAATATTTATAATTTTAACGAGGATCAGCAGAGCGTCAGAAATTTATATTTGGAAAAATATAATACGGCAGGTTTTGAAAAAAGATTAAAAGAATATTTAGAGGGAGAATGTTTAAGGTGACGAATTTGATTTCAATCATAGTTCCAGTGTACAATGTTGAAAATTATATTGATGAATGTATAAATAGTGTAATAAATCAAACATATAAATATTGGGAATTATTGCTTGTTGATGATGGAAGTGTTGATGCCAGTGGAGATATATGCGATACATATGCTCAGAAAGATTCAAGAATTCATGTATATCATATGCAAAATGGCGGACAATCAGTAGCAAGAAATTATGGCATGGATCAAATGACAGGAGAATATGTTCTGTTTTTAGACAGTGATGATTTTTTGGCTGAAAATGCTTTGGAAGTAATGTACCAATATGCGAAGCAGTATGATAGTGAAATTGTATGTATTGGTAATAGATTGTATAATGAAAATAAAAAGAGTTATATCGGTGAAGCCTATGTTTTTCCTGAAATAATAAAAATGACAGGTGTGGATGCGTTTAAACATATGCTTATACGAGACGGGTTAGATAGTAATCCCTGGGGAAAATTATATTTAGCAAAATTATGGGAAAATAGAAGATTTCCGGAAGGGCATATTTTTGAGGATATTCCGGTAACATATAAAAATATGCTTGAATCTAAATGTGTAGTTAATACAGGAAAGCCTTTATGTACATATAGAATACGTAGTACAAGTGTAACTGGTGTTGGTTTTTCTGCAAAACGAGAGGATTATACGAAATTTTCGAAAGAAGTTTACCAGTTTGTAAAAGAAAAATATCCTCAGTTTGAAAAAGAAGGAAGAATTTTTTATTTAAATGCAGTTGTTGAAAATTATTTAAGATTAGGTCGTTTAAATGATAAAAAAGAATTTTTGACATATCATCGATTTTTAAAAACAGAAGTAAAGCACTATTTGAAAGATATATTAAAGACGAATTATTTTTCTAATACAACAAAAATAGCAGTTGTATTGAATCTGATGGGAGTATACAGGTTGATCAAAAAGATTATTTAACGAGGAAAAAAATGAGACAAAGGAATTCGATTAGAAATGCATTAATTGGTTTAATAGGTCAAATTTTAACTATGTTGACCTCTTTTGTATGCAGAATGGTATTTACAAGAATGCTATCTGCTAATTTTTTAGGAATAGAAGGCTATTTTAGTAATATTTTAGTATTATTAAGTTTAAGTGAATTAGGTATTGGAACTGCAATTACATATTTTATGTATAAACCAATAGCTGAGAATGATACTGAAAAACTAAAACAATTATCATATCTGTATAAATTATTGTACGCTTGCGTAGGTACATTTGTATTGGTAGCAGGTATTATATTAACACCTTTTATTCATTTATTGATTAAAGAGGTTCCGAAAGAAATTCAGCATATACAGATTATTTTTATGTTATACATATTAAATCTGGCGTTATCTTATTTCTTTTCCTATCGTAGAGTTATTATTGAAGCGCATCAACAGATGTATATTACTTCTGCATATTCTTATTTTTTAACTTTAGGTCAGCATATTGCACAAATTATTATATTGCTGCTTACTCGAAATTTTATTTTGTATTTGATAATGCAGGTTTTGACTACATTTTTAATTAATTTTGTGATTGCATTGAAATCAAAAAAAATGTATCCGTATGCAAGCGAAAAACCTATGAATAAATTGCCAAAATATGAAATAAAAGAGATATTTAGAAATGTTAAGGCAATGTTTATGCATCGAATAGGAAATGCAGTGGTTAATGGAACGGATAATATTTTAATAGCAAAATTTTCCGGGTTAATTGATACAGGAATATACTCAAATTATTATCTGATTGTAAAATCATTAACAAACATATTATCTGTTATATTTAACGGATTAACTGCAAGCGTAGGTAATCTAAGCGTTTTATCTGATAAAAAATATGTCAGAGAAGTGTTTGAAAAATTGAATTTTTTTGATTATTGCTTATTTTCATTTGCCAGTATAAGTTATTTTGTTGTATCAGAACCATTCATGAAATTATGTTTTGGGGAGAGTTACGTTTTCCCGGTCTACGTTAGTGTAATAATTGCATTTAATTTTTATTTATCCGGGATGCGTCAGGTTACATTAAGATTTAGAGATGCAATGGGATTGTTTTACAAAGATCGGTATAAAGCTGTAGCAGAAAGTATTATCAATTTAGTAGTCTCTTTAATATTAGCAAAATATTTCGGACTTATAGGTGTGTTTTGGGGTACAGCAATCAGTACTTTAACGACTTCTGCCTGGGTTGAACCTTATATATTGTATAAATATGGTTTTGAGGAAAAATGTGGAAGTTATTTTAAAGAATATCTGATTTATGGATTGATTACAGTATGTGCAGGCAGTGTCACATATGGAGTTTCTATGTTATACCAGGGAAATTTATTATTGAAGCTTATTTATAATATTTTGATATGCTTAATTATTCCTAATATGATAAATTGGTTGCTTTTCAGAAAAAGTACAGTCTTTATATATTGGAAAAAATTTGCATTTGCGAAGCTGTCAGGAATAAAGCATAGAAATATTCAATGAGGGAAATGACATGAAAAGAAAAGTTCTTCATAAGAAAAATATATTGATATTTTTGTCAATGTTTATTCTGGCAGCAGTTTGTCTGTATCATATTGTAGACTTATATGGTCCTGTGGTTATGCCGGATGAAATGGGATATTGGGCAGTAGGAGCATTTATTTCAGGAAAAGATTGGTCTGGTGTAATGCAAAATGCACCATATTATGCTTATGGATATGGTATATTATTAGCTCCTCTATTTTTATTAAATAATCCAGTGTTGGCATTTAGAATGGCAATTTTATTAAATATTGTTTTTCTTGAAATAATATATTTGATTATTATAAAAATATGTTATAAAGTGTGGCCTCAAGTGTCACCTAATTATATATGTATAATTGCTTTTGCTGCATGTGTGTATCCATTTAATACTTTTTCGGCGCAAACAACGAATGCAGAACTGCCGATGGTATTTCTGTTTGTATTGCTTGTATATACATTTGTTCAATATTTGTATAAAAACAATTTTATATATTTGTTTTTTGCAGGAATTTTATCTGCTTTAATGATGGCATTTCATTTAAGAAATATTGGGATTATATTAGCTTTGGCATGTGTAATTTTGCTAAGACTATTTATGCGTGGCATGAGTTGGAAACAATTTGTTGGGGTAAGTATTTCGGTTATATGTGTGCTTGCTATCGTTTTATTATTTAAAGAGTATTTTTCTGATCATATATATACATCGTCAGAGATTCTTGCTAAAAATGATTTTTCAGGACAGACAAGTAAAATTACGAAGTTATTTTCTGTGTATGGTATTAGACAATTATGCACTAATATAATGGGTCGTTTGTTCTATTTAGGATGTTCTTCTTTTTTTGTAGTTTATTATGGTATATACACTATAATAAAATCAATTTGTAGTAGTATACATAAAAAAAATTATGATTTTAAATTCTATTTATTAATTTTTATTTTGTTAGTATTTGTTTTTGAAGTAGGGATTAGTTCAGTATCAATGATCGATTCCTATCGTATAGATAATGTTTTATACGGAAGATATTCGGAACATGTTATAATACCTATTCTGGTAATTGGTCTTTTAGCATTATGGAATCGTAAAATAAAATACATAACGTTTACAATATTCATAGGAATACATATACTTATGACTACGGTTATGTATGCCTTTTTCAAAATTAAAGATTTAACACCACCGTCAGGTTATTCTATAGTAAGTTTTTTTGGATGGGATTTCCCAGATGCATTTTCAGATGCATTTAAATACTCTGTTGGATATGGTTTGGTTGGTATGTTGATAGCTGTTTTGATTTATATTATTTCCGTGCTTCAAAAAAAAGCTTTATTTATAGCAATATCGAGTGCGTGGATTGTGACGACATTATCATCTGTAAATCAATTACTGTGCAGTGAACAAGAATTGAAACTAGGGTTTTCTGTGATTATTCCAAAGATACAACAGATAGGAGATGCAAAAGAAATATATTATATAACAGATGAAGATGATGAGAATACATCTGTCTACTGGCACTTGTATAAGTTTCAATTTTTTGTTCCGGATTCAAGGATACATGTAGTTGACAAGATCGAATTGGAAAATATTCCGGAAAACAGCATTATTATGGTTCAACATTCTTCTGCAGCATTAGATGAAGTAAAAAGTAGATATACGCCTTTAATGGATGAAAGTGTTTTTGTTGTATTTTTGAGCAATTAGCCACAATAATTTAATTATATAAAAGATAGTATTTAGAGGATTTTATTTATGATTATTAGCAAAGAAAAATCGAATTATATGAAAGCTATAGCAATTCTAATGGTTATAGGTGAAAATCTTATCAATAGATATTTTAAAACTGGTGAATTTTTATGTAATATCATGGGAACTGGTGGAGTGGCTATATTTTTAATCTTATCGGGATATGGGATTACTGTGTCATATAATCAAAAAGGGATTACAAAATATTATTGGCTGAACAAAATAAATAAGATATTTATTCCTTATTGGGGAATAACTATGGTATATATAATATTCAAAAATATATGGGATATTGAGATAATACTAAAAAATATGCTATTTATCGATTATGATAGAAATATTGATGGTACTATGTGGTATTTATCTTTTGCTGTACTATGGTATTTGATTTTTTGGTGTATTTTTATACTAGATATTAATATTAGTATAAAAATAATATGTCTTTGTGTTGTTTCAGTATTTTTTTTCAAAAATCCTTTTTTATATTGGGGTACATGTGCTTGGCAATTTAAGAATAATGCATTTTCTTTTGTTATAGGTGTAATTTTAGCAACATTAGAAAATAGCAAAAAAGGATCAAGGTTTATCAGTATTATAAAAAATAAGATTATAAAAATATTTATTGCTATATTAAGTTTACTGATACTGATTTTGTTTATTCAGAAACAGATAGATATTTTCCAGATAAGTGGAATAGCTGTATTTGTGCTTCTTTTACTGATGGTTCCTTACATAAAAATTACATTTAAAAAATTAGAAGTAATTGGTCTATGCTCATATTATCTCTATCTTATTGAAGGAAAATGGTTTGAAGTTGTTGATGTAGTTAGTAATCAAATAAATATAGAAAATAGATATATACAAGTATTAGTATATATTTGTTCTTTAGGAGTAGTAATAGGTATCATAAAACTATATAAAAATAAAATAAAAAAATTCGGAAAGGGATAAAAAAGTTTTATTGTTATGAAAAAAGAAGTAAGCATCTGAGAATGGTGAAACAGCAAGAAATTCTTAAAAAAATAAGTAATACAATTGAAAATTGAATGCAGAGTAGTATAATTATTTGTGTCAACAAGTTGAGTATACATTGTATACAAGAAAGGGGTATATTTTTATTATGAAAAAACTGAAACGTTTGTGGAAATCTATTCCTGCGATTGCATTAGCTGTTGTGTTGGCTGTGCCATCATATGCGACTGTGCCAGTTGGTGAAAGTACAGAGAATGACATCCAGGAAAGTGAGAGTGTTTTCGAAAGCAGTGCTGATGAATCAGAAGAAACAGAAGAAAATACTTCTGAAGAATCTGAAGAAAGTAAAATCGAAAATGCACCGGAGAGTGAAGAAGAAAAAGAATTTGAGGAAGTCAAGTCTGAAGAAACAACAGGTATTGACGATGCATTTTCAACAGGAGATTCAAGTAATACTGCCGATGCGATTGGTGATCCTTCGCAAGTTATGGCAAAAGCAAAGCAATTGACTGAGAATATCATGAATGCGATGCCTGCCACATATGATTTGAATCAAAATGATATTCTTTCTCTTCAAATGTATGAAACGATAGTTGTCAATATAATTCGTTTAAATAATGGTGTAGAACCGTTAGCTTTGGCTCCGGATATTGTATCAGAAGCAGCAATGGTACGTGCGACTGAATGCAGAACACGTTTTGATCATACACGTCCGGATGGAAGATCTTGTGATACAGCACTTGATGATATTGATCCAAGTATCTATTGGGGCTATGTCGGTGAAAATATAGCCTATGGATTTATGACAGTCGATGATGTCATTGAAGGCTGGTGGAATAGTGAGGGACATCGGCGAAATATGTTGGATTCAGATTTTCAGACGATTGGCGTAGGATTTGATGTATCGGGTTATCCATATACATGGACGCAGTTTTTTACAGGTGCTACAGGTCAGATTGGTGTCAGCAAAATGCAGCTTGTGAATATGTCTGATACATATCAGCTTGGTACAGATCTTGAGCAACAGGGTATTTATGTTTATGTCGAGTATGAAAATGGTGTTGAGGGCATTGTTCCGGTTCTGAATGAGATGATTGAAGGATATAACCCAAATCAGAAGGGAAAACAGACAATCAAGATTAATTGTCAGGGATATGAAGCGACGGTTTCTGTCACATTAGATGATTATGTGAAAAAGTTTGTTGAGCGTCTCTATACACAGGTACTTGGACGTGACGCAGATCCTTCAGGACTTGAGGCATGGTCTAACGTATTAAAGAATAAAACAGAAAACGGTGCTAAAGTTGCGCAGGGCTTTATTGACAGTACAGAATTTAAATCAAGATCACTTTCAGACGAAGATTATATCCGTATTTTATACCGTACATTTTTAGACCGTGAAGCAGATGCGTCAGGACTTGCTGCATGGAAGAGTGTATTAGACAGCGGTCTTTCAAGACTTCATGTATTTAAAGGCTTTGCAGAATCCCAGGAATTTACAGAAATCTGTGAAAGATATGGTATTGAGCGAGGTAATGCTGAGCTGACAGCACCAAGAGATCAGAATGAAGGTGTTACAAAGTTTGTTGTCAGATGTTACAGACTCTGCCTTGGCAGAGATGCCGATGAAAGCGGTTTAAATGGCTGGTGCAACGCAATCCTTACAGGTAAGAATACAGCAAAACAGGCTGCAGCAGGTTTTGTATTCTCAGACGAATTTAAAAAGAAAAACCTGTCCGATACAGAATACGTTAAGACATTATATCGAGTATTTATGGACAGAGAAGCCGATGGTGCAGGATTAAATGCCTGGGTTAAAGTTTTAAGAAGTGGCAAGAGCAGAGAACATGTCTTTAATGGATTTGCAGATTCTAATGAATTTAGAGAAATCTGCGCACGCTACGGAATCAAATGATTTTAATATTATAAAAATTTCATAGTCATTTAACATAATTTATTGTATAATTAATTATGCGCACAAAGGGAAACAAGTGATGCTAAGCGTAACATTTGTTTCCCTTGTGTTATATAGAGAGTAAGTGCTCACTTTAAAAAAGTAAGAAGGGGTGTGCAGTGGATGTCAAAGATGTTGAAATTACCGATAGGTATTGAAAATTTTCAAGAGATGCGGCAATCTGGATTTTATTATGTTGATAAGACAAAATTGATTGAACAGTTGCTTGAACGATGGGGCAAAGTAAATCTTTTTACCAGACCCCGGAGATTTGGAAAGACTTTAAATATGAGCATGCTTCGATATTTTTTTGAAATTGATACAGATAAAAAGCTGTTTGATGGTTTATATATTTCATATAATGAAAAGCTTTGTGAAGAATATATGGGAAAATATCCTGTTATTTTTATTTCTTTAAAAAATGTTGAAGGTTTGTCTTTTGAGGAAGCACAGTATCAGTTGGTTGAATTGATTGGTATGGAGGCAGAACGTTTTCATTTTATATTAGAGAAAGAAAGATTGACCGATAATGAAAAGAAGAAATATCGTGCTTTAATAGAATTGCAGCACGGGAAATATTCTATGGATAAAGACATGCTCATTTCATCATTACAGGTTTTATCACAGCTTTTATATAAATTTTATGGAGAAAAAGTAATCTTATTAATAGATGAGTACGATGTACCTTTGGATAAAGCTTTCCAGCATGGCTATTACAAGGAAATGGTTGCGTTGATCCGTGCATTATTTGGAAAAGTACTGAAAACAAATGATTTTCTGCAGTTTGCAGTACTGACAGGATGTTTGCGCGTTTCAAAAGAAAGCATATTTACAGGACTTAACAATTTTAAGGTGCTTTCTATTACGGATGTACGGTTTGATGAACAATTTGGATTTACAGAAGAAGAAGTGAAAAAACTTCTGGAATCATATCATATGGAATCACATCTGGCAGAAATGAAAAAATGGTATGACGGTTATCATTTTGGGGATACAGATGTGTATTGTCCGTGGGATGTGCTTAATCATGTAGATTGTCTTTGTGATGATCCGCAGGCACATCCACAGTCGTATTGGATTAATACGAGTGGAAATGATTTAGTAAAGCGTTTTATTAATAAAGCTGATAAAAAAACAAAAGATGAAATAGAACGACTCGTTGCCGGTGAGATAATTGAAAAGCCTGTTCGTTTGGATTTGACCTATGATGAAATAGATCATCGTATAGATAATCTGTGGAGTGTGTTATTTACAACCGGATATCTTACACAGGATGGAATGTCGGAGAATGGTGTGTACAAATTAAAAATTCCTAATGAAGAAGTTAAGGAAGTTTATATGTATCAAATACAGGAATGGTTTAAAAATGTAGTACTGGGGGATACAGAACAGTTAACAGTTTTCTGGAAAGCGTTTGAAAGTGGAAATGCTGGATATGTTGAACAATATCTGGTTAGAGTACTGAATCAGACGATAAGCGTGTTTGATACGAAGGGACAAGCGTTAGAAAAAGAAAATGTTTATCACACGTTTTTGTTGGGTCTTTTGTCAGGTAATGCTAATTGGTTAGTTAAATCCAATATTGAATCAGGGGATGGATTTGCTGATATCATTATAGAAACAGAGCAGCCTGATTCTGGAATGATTATTGAACTGAAATATTCCAAATCATTTTCTGGATTAGAAAAGTCTTGTAAAGATGCGATCGCCCAGGTCAGAAATCGCAGATATGATACTTATCTTAAGAATGATGGGCGTCAGAATATATTAGTGTATGGCATAGCTTTTTGCAAGAAAAAGTGTAAAGTGATGATTGAGGAATAACTCTTTCAAAGGCGCGTGCTATGAGATTGACACCATGCAGAAATTGCTATCATTAATTGAATAAGAAATTAAAATAAATGTCAGTAACACGATGATTAATATGTGTTTCTGGCATTTATTTTTTTGGTTAATATAAAATGCAGTTATTTAGGCAACTTGCATAAAAATTTTAAAAATTAATGATAGATATAATATGATATATTGAATATGAATAACGTATATGATACAATAAATGCGTTAGTAACATACATAATTAGATGTATCTTATATGAAAAGCATCAGATTTTAATTAATCATATTAACGGCATCATAGTACTGAGGCGAAGATTATCATATAAGATTCAGAGGGAGTGGGAAGATGAAAAGCAAAAGAATTTTGGCACTTATGATGAGTATGGCAATGGCATCAAGTATTGCAATGCCTGTAGCAGCAGAAACACCAGAAGGAGAACAGACAGTCGTAGATATTGAAAATATATCTGTCGATGAAAGCGAAGATGTATTGGAAGATTCAGATGAAGAGAGTGGTGTAGTAGAAAATTTTGCAAACAATGTGGAAACGGTTGATGAGAAAGAAGCCGTTGAACCTCAGATTGAAAATCAGGCAAATACCGGAGATGAAGTGCAGGTATTAGATAGTACAGATAGTGCTGCTGAGGATTCAAAGTGTGGTGAAAATGCAACCTGGACACTGCAGGATGGAGTATTGCATATTTCTGGTACTGGTGCTATGGATGATTATCAATATGAGTATGAGGGGGATGCCAATACACCATGGTATAGTCGTAAAGATGAAATTAACACTATTGTGATTGATGATGGTATAACATATATTGGTGCATCCGCTTTTTATCATTTGGAAAATGTAGTTAGTGTATCTATACCTGAGAGCGTTACAGTTCTTGGTGATGGTGCATTTTATGAATGTACAGGTTTAGTTAAAGTAACATTGCCAAGAGCGATGAAAACAATAGGAGAAGGTGCTTTTTATAGTTGTACATCATTGATAGAAATTAATATGCCTGAAAGTTTAAGTGAATTGTCTGGAAGTGCATTTTATAATTGTACAAGTTTGAAAGAAATTTCAATACCGCAAGGAATAACAGGAATTGAAATGGCAACATTTGCGGAATGCACTAGTTTGGAAACTGTTATATTGCCAGAAGGGATAAATAAAATTGGTTGGCAAGCATTTTTGAATTGCATAAATCTATCAAAAATAGTGTTACCAGAAACAATAAAGACAATAGAAAATAGTGCATTTACAAATTGTGAGTCATTAACTGAAATTAATATACCAGAAAGTGTAACTACTATACAAGATTATGCTTTTGCGGGATGCACGAGTTTAAAAAGCGTTGTAATACCAAATAGTATAACAAGTTTACCTTATAAGATATTTTCTGGATGTAGTAGCTTAGAAAAAGTTACCCTTCCAGAAGGCTTGATTACGATTTATCCAAGTGCATTTTCTGAATGTAGCAGTTTAACAGGAATTATACTGCCGGGTTCAGTTAAAGAAATATGGTGGGAGTCATTTAAAAATTGTACAAGTTTAAAGAAGATCACAATTCCGGATGGAGTAGCCTATATTGCAAATAATCTTTTCAATGGCTGTACGAGTTTGACAGAAGTTAATCTGCCTGTAACGATAAACAGTATCCAAAATTGTGCTTTTGATAATTGTACAAACTTAAAGAGAATTAATTATGCAGGAACTGAGGAAAATTGGTCTGAAATAAGCATTGATTCAGATAATGAAGGACTTTCTAATGTAACAATATGTTATGAGAACACTGGAAATTCATGTGGTGAAAATGCAACGTGGACGCTGCAGGATGGAGTATTACATATTTCTGGTACTGGTGCTATGGATGATTATGATTATGATAATACAAAGGCGCCTTGGTATGGTGTGAAAGATCAAATCACATCTATTATTATTGATAATGGCATAACATCTATCGGTGATTTCACGTTTACAGAATTAATCAATTTAGCATCAGTTGAAATTCCTGATAGCGTAACAGATATAGAAATAAGGGCTTTTGATGGATGTACCAATCTGAAAAAATTGATTTTACCTAAAACATTGAAAATTGTTGGAGATGGTGCATTCAATAATTGTACAAATTTAGAGGATGTTTATTATGCGGGTGCAGAATCTGATAGAGTAAATCTTAATATTGCTCAGGGAAATGACCTTTTAATAAATGCAACCTGGCACTATGAAACAACTTCTGATAAACCGGAGGACAAACCAGAAGTTAAAGATTCAGAAGAAGCTTTTGTAGACCGTTTATATCAAAATATATTAGGTCGGGATTCTGATCCTGCAGGTGCAAAGGCATGGACAGAAGAATTACAGTCTGGTGAAAAAACAGGTGTAGAAGTCGCACAGGGATTTTTTGAAAGCGATGAGATGAAAAAACGTGAGTTTACCGATGAAGAATACATCAATGCATTATATTTGACTTTCCTGAATCGAGAGGCAGATGCATCTGGTATGGCTGCATGGAAAGCTGTGTTAGATAGTGGTTTATCAAGAATGCATGTATTTAAAGGTTTTGCAGAATCACAGGAATTTACAGTAATCTGTGATAATTATGGCATTGAGAGGGGGAATGCTGATCTGACCGCACCAAGAGATCAAAATGAAGGTGTAACTAAATTTATTGCGAGAAATTACAAAATGTGTCTTGGACGTTCGGCAGATGAAGATGGTATCAATGCATGGTGTAATCAGATTTTAACAGGACAGAATACTGCCAAAGAAGTAGCGTATGGATTTGTATTTTCACAGGAATTTAAAGAAAAGAACCTTTCAGATGCTGACTTCGTTAAATTACTGTACAACGTTTTTATGAATCGTGAAGCGGACGAAGCAGGTTTTAATGCATGGATGAAAGTTCTGAAGGATGGACAGAGTCGAGAACATGTCTTTAATGGTTTTGCAGATTCTGTAGAATTCAGAGATGTATGCACAGGTTATGGCATACAATAAAAGTTGGCGAATGCAGTAACTTTTGGAGGAAATAAAATGAAAAAAGTCAAATATTTATCAGGAACGGTAGTTGCCATTATATTGACCATTGGTTTATCAATACCATCATTTGCTGCAGAAATAGAAAGTGAATATACAGACGAGGATGCTTTCCAGATTGAGTACAATCTGGAAAGTGAATCCGAGATGGATGATGCAGCTGATGAGGAAAACAAAGAAATATTGTCAGATGTAGATGCTGATGATCAGAATGATAATGGTAATATAGAAAATATTGCAGAAGAAGCAAATTTTGAATATGCACCGCAGGCACAAAGTGATCCTGTAAAGGATTTTGTAGAGCGATTATATACACAGATTCTTGGACGTGCTGCAGATCCTTTAGGATTACAGTCATGGACGGATGTGCTGAAATCAGGTAAAGAACAGGGCGCAAAAGTTGCACAGGGCTTTATCGACAGTGCAGAATTTAAAGCAAGACCGTTAAGCAATGAAGAATACTTAAAAATCTTATATCGGACATTCTTTGACCGTGAACCGGATGGCGCAGGACTGGAAGCATGGCTTGGTGTGCTGGACAGTGGCTTATCAAGACTACATGTCTTTAAAGGATTTGCTGAATCCCAGGAATTTACAGAAATCTGTGAAAAATATGGTATTATCCGTGGCAATGCACAGTTGACTGCACCATGTGACCAGAATGAAGGCGTGACAAAGTTTATTGTGAGAAACTATCGTCTTTGCCTTGGTAGAAACGCGGATGAAGATGGTTTAAATGGCTGGTGCAACGCAATCCTTACAGGACAAAATACAGCGAAACAGGCGGCACATGGATTTGTATTCTCAGATGAATTCAAAAAGAAAAATCTGTCTGATACAGAATATGTTAAGACATTATACCGAGTATTTATGGACAGAGAAGCCGATGGTGCAGGATTAGAAGCATGGGTTAAAGTTCTGAGAAATGGACAAAGCCGAGAACATGTATTTAATGGATTTGCGGATTCAGACGAGTTTAAGAAAATCTGCATAAGTTATGGACTTAAGGTGGAAAATGACAAATTAAGTCAAAATACAAATACACAACCAAGTCAGGGCAGTGGAACACATAGTCCTAATTATACATATATTTATGATGATGGACGTAAAGAAAATTATTATATTGATTATGCTACTGGTGATATAACAAATACTGATACTGGAGAAACTGATAATATGTATAATAATCCATTCTTTGGTGAATATCAAGGTAAATAAGGACATAGAAAGATTATGTAATATGTTTCTATTGTATCAGCTTTACAATGTTTATTAAATATAAGGATGAAAAATTATGAATAAAAGAATTTTAAGCGCAATGCTGGCAATATCATTAATTGCAGCATCAGGTGTGCCACAGTATGCATGGGCAGAAGAAAATGTGAATGCAGTTTCAGAAAGTGAAAGTACAGTTGAAGAATTACGACCAGAAAGTATTGATGAAAATACTGTTGAAGCGTATTTATCGGAAGGAATACAGGAAAATAATCAAGTAGATGAAGATGTATTGGTAGCAGGTGAATCAGAAAATACGTTAAATATTCAAAATTCACCAGATAACAGAACTGCGAATAAATGTGGTGAAAATGCAACTTGGACATTAAGTAATGGCGTATTACATATTTCTGGTACAGGTGATATGCAAGATTATTCGGAAAATGCACCATGGTTTGATCAAAAAAATGACATTATATCTATTGAAATAGATGATGGAATAACATCAATTGGTAGTTTCGCTTTTGCACAGTTGGAGAATTTATCTAATGTATCTATGGCAGATAGTATTATTCATATTAAGGATTATGCATTTTTTGATTGCTCAAAATTACAAAAAATTTCATTATCAAAGAATTTGCAAGCTATTTGGAATGGTACATTTGGATCATGTGATAGTTTACAAGAAATTGATATGCCTAATAGTGTAATATTTATAGGAGTGGATGCATTTGCATATTGCAAAAGTCTGAAAAAAGTAAAATTATCAAGTGGATTGACAGAAATAACAAACAGATCGTTTAGTAATTGTACAGGGTTAGAAGAAATAGAATTTCCCAAAGGTGTTCAGCTGATAGATCAGCTTGCATTTATGGAATGTGTAAATTTAAATAAGATTATTTTGCCAATATCTGTTAAACAAATTCTGGGGGCATTTATTCATTGTGAAAATATACATGATGTTTATTATGAAGGTACGGAAGCTGATAGAAGCAATATAGAAGAAAATGTAGGAGAAATAAGATTTGACAACGGTTCTTTAAATGAGGCAACATGGCATTATGAAACAACTTCTAATGTAACACTAGATCCAGTCGAAGCCTTTGTCAGCCGCTTATACAAAAATATTTTAGGTCGTGATGCAGATGCTTCCGGTTTGAAAGCATGGTCAGATGTTTTGAAATCTGGTAAAGAACAGGGTGCTAAAGTTGCGCAGGGATTTGTGGATAGCCAGGAAATGAAAAATCGTAAATTGTCAGATGATGATTATATTAAAGCTTTATATCAGACTTTCCTGAATCGAGAAGCAGATGCAGCAGGATTGGCAGCATGGAAGAATGTTTTGGATAGTGGATTGTCAAGAATGCATGTATTTAAAGGTTTCGCAGAATCTCAGGAATTTACAGAGATCTGTGAAAAATATGGTATTATCCGTGGCAATGCACAGTTAACTGCACCATGTGACCAGAATGAAGGCGTGACAAAGTTTATTGTGAGAAACTATCGTCTTTGCCTTGGTAGAAACGCGGATGAAGATGGTTTAAATGGCTGGTGCAACGCAATCCTTACAGGACAAAATACAGCGAAACAGGCGGCACATGGATTTGTATTCTCAGATGAATTCAAAAAGAAAAATCTGTCTGATACAGAATATGTTAAGACATTATACCGAGTATTTATGGACAGAGAAGCCGATGGTGCAGGATTAGAAGCATGGGTTAAAGTTTTGAAAAATGGACAGAGCCGAGAACATGTATTTAATGGATTTGCGGATTCTAATGAATTTAGAGAAATCTGCGCACGTTACGGAATCAAATAATTTAAAAATTAAATCTGTGATGAATAAAGCAAAAGCGAAATAGTTCTATAAAAGGCTATTTCGCTTTTGTTTTATCTGGTAAAGAATTTATCTGTAAATTATAAAAATGTATGATATAATAGGAACACTCAAACAAGAGATTTGATTAATGAAAATAGAGATTTAGTTGATAAAATTAAAAACTACAGGGGTATAACTTTGAATGAATGCAAATGAAACACTAAAAGTTTATTTTGGATATGATACGTTCAGGGATGGGCAGGAAGATATTATCAATGCGATTTTATCGGGCAGGGATGTGCTTGCGATTATGCCGACCGGTGCGGGCAAATCCATTTGTTATCAGGTGCCGGCATTGATGATGTCTGGTATAACGATTGTGATTTCGCCGCTTATTTCACTGATGCAGGACCAGGTGAAGGCACTTAATGAAGCAGGTGTGCATGCGGCCTATATTAATTCGTCACTGACGGAAAATCAGATTAATAAGGCATTGTCTTTGGCAGCGCAGGGACGCTACAAAATTATCTATGTTGCGCCGGAACGATTGACAAGCTATACATTTTTAGATTTTGCATGTCATGCCGAAATCTCGATGGTGACAGTGGATGAGGCGCACTGCATTTCCCAGTGGGGACAGGATTTCAGACCGAGTTATTTAAAAATCGTTGAGTTTGTAGCAAGACTGCCAAGACGCCCGATTGTCAGTGCATTTACCGCAACTGCAACAGAAGATGTAAAAAATGATATTATACATATTTTAAGGCTTGAACAGCCAAAAGTTGTTGTGACTGGCTTTGACCGCGAAAATTTGTATTACAGTGTTGAACGGATTCGAAGAAAAGATGATTTTGTACTGGAGTATATCCACAACCATCCGCAGGAAAGTGGGATAATTTACTGTGCGACGCGAAAAAATGTGGATAAGTTGTTTGAATTGCTATTTAAGAGTGATATTGCAGTGACAAGGTATCATGCAGGGTTAGATAATGAAACTCGAAAGAAAAATCAGGAAGATTTTATTTATGACCGTGCGCCGATTGTGGTTGCAACAAATGCGTTTGGCATGGGTATTGATAAGTCGAATGTCAGATATGTGATTCATTATAACATGCCTCAGAGTATGGAAAACTATTATCAGGAGGCTGGTCGTGCAGGGCGTGACGGCGAAGCGGCGCAGTGTATATTGTTATTTTCAGAGCAGGATATGGTCATTAACCGTTTCCTTCTGGAACAGAAAGATTTTTCGGAGATGGATATCGAGGATGCCAGACTGGTCATGGAAAGAGATGTGTGGCGGCTGCAGGTGATGGAGCGTTACTGCAAGACTTCGGAGTGTCTGAGAAATTATATATTGAGTTATTTTGGTGAACAGCCAGAGCATCCATGTGGTCATTGCGGAAATTGCCAGAAGGATTATCAGGAAATTGACATGACAGGGGAGGCTACATGGGTGTTGCGCAGTGTGGAAGAAGCACAGGGCAGATATGGTATTGCAATCATTGCAGGTGTATTGATGGGTGCTAACCGGGCCAGATTAAAAGAGCTTGGTATGACAGAATATGCTTCATATGGTGCATTGAAAAATCTTAGTGAGGCGCGGATTCGGGAACTCATCAATCTGATGATTACCGAGGGTTATCTGTATCAAACGAAAGCACAATACAGTGTACTTCGAATCGGCGATATCGGACCACTTTTAAACGATGACGCACAAATCATATTAAAAGTGGATCGGCAGGAAACAGAACCGGAAAAGAAAAGTAAGAGTGCCAAAGCTATGCGTAAAAAGGTGGCAGGTGAACTCACTTCACAGGGTTCAGAATTATTTGAACTGCTCAGGAAACTCCGGACAGAAATCGCCAGCGAAGAAGGCGTACCTCCGTATATTATTTTCAGCGATAAGACACTCATTGATATGTGCATAAAATTACCGGAAAATGAAGAACAATTTTTGGACGTATCTGGTGTCGGTGCACATAAACTGGAGAAATATGGGGATAGATTTCTGAGGGTGATTCGGGAATTTAAAGGAAATCTTTAATTGAGAAAAATTACAATATATCAAAGTGGGAAGATAAAGAGGGAAACATCAAAAACTGTGGATACAGTGAAATTTGATATTTCCTTCTTTAGTTTTATAATTTTTTTACAAGACAACTTTTCTGATAAAAAGCAATGCCATAACAGAGTACTGTTTTGAAACCGGCATGTTCAAGTTTTTTTGCATATTGCCTGTCCTGAATTTGTGTTAATGCGTCCTGGCAACTTTGAAACATCGTTTCCAAAGATTTGGCGACTTTGGCTTCAATAATGATAGCACGTCGGTTTTTTCTGTCTTTGAGTGTGATGTCCGTGCGTCCAAGATCATTTTCATAGTTCGATTCAACGATATATCCAGCCTGTGACAATAACCCTGCAAGAAATGCATGATAATAGCTTTCTGCATAGTCATGAAAGCTGATTGTATCAAATAAAATATCAGAAATCAATTCGGTAAGCTTGTCTTCATTACCATTCCATAATGCCAAAAATAATTCTGTACGATTACTGTGAACAGCTTTATGATTAAACCACTCAATAACGCTTTGACGAAAAATATGCATGATTTCAGCATTTGGAATTTTAAGTGCAGTTAATGGTGATGCTAAATCGGATATAGTGTCTGTATTTTGAATATCAACTCGTGTAAGATATCCGGTAAGATATAGTAAACTCCATAGATTACTTTCAGAAGATGTAATAAAATCATAAGTC
Organism: uncultured Catenibacillus sp.; assembly: GCA_934339005.1. Taxonomy (GTDB): domain Bacteria; phylum Bacillota; class Clostridia; order Lachnospirales; family Lachnospiraceae; genus CAKRHR01. The sequence goes on from CAKRHR010000002.1 coordinate 104,575, forward strand.
AGGTTCTCTGTGATATTTTCGTAAATACAGTTGCCATTTAATAATGATTCAAATTTTTCAGAAACATCAAAATCTGTACGTTCAAGAAAAGAACGTACAATGGCATTATCACTTGTGTGTTCCCAGTAATTTTTAGGAGCAATCGTATAATTAGTCAGAACATTATTTACATAATTCAAAACATCCCAAGGACAGTAAATCTCAGTATTCCCAAAATGATAACCGTCATACCATCTTTGAACGATGTCGGCATATTTTTCACAATGGCTGTCAATTAATAATTGCTGGACTTCCTGTTGTGTAAAACCAAAATATTTACAATATCGATAATCTGAAATCGTATCAGAAGTAAAGTTGTTTGTACCTGTAAAAATACTTTCTTTAGTAATTTTTAAACATCCGGTGATGACAGAAAGGCAAAGAGCAGGGTTATCTTTTAGAGCCTGCATAAGACCTTTCATAACATCAAGCATTTGTTCATAGTATCCATGGTTATTTGCCTTGGCTACTGGTACGTCATATTCATCAATAAGGAGAATCACAGGTTTGTGATAATAATTTTGCATAAGTCGGGTCAAAGTCAGTAAGCTACCTTTGATTTCGACAGATGAAGCATGGTTGGATGCGATATGGTCGAATATTTGATGATCAAATGCATTTAATCCAATGTTATCCAGCAGGTAAATGTGTTCACGATAAAGTTCTGAAATAATGGATGCAAGCATATCATAAGCATCAGAAAAATTTAATCCATCGACACGTCTGAAAGAGATAAAAATCGTAGGATACTGATTCATCCAGCGTTGGCAGAGCACTTTATTATCTGAAATTTTTAAACCGTCAAATAAATCAGCGTTATTCTTGCGGATATCAAAAAAACTGGAAAGCATACTCATTGCAAGTGTCTTTCCAAACCGACGTGGTCTGGTGAATAATGTGATTTCAGATGGATTTGGCTGTAGTAATTCGGAGATTAAATCTGTTTTATCGACATAGTAGTAATCGTTTTTTCGAATTTTTTCAAAATCAGAAATACCTACAGGGATATTTAAGGTGTTCATGATACATCTCCTTTCAACAACTTACTGCCTATCGTGAATAGTAATATATAAATTTATTATAACAGAGCCTTTAAAGTTATGCAATTATAAGTAAAAATGCAGATGTTTTAAATTGCTATAAAGTTTCTGGCAAACATTATTGTAAACCCTATCTGCTAATGATAAAATAGCAATCAGAAAGGATAAATCGATTAAACTGGTAAGTAGGTATACAGAGTATAAGATTGGAGGAAACCGAGTGAAAAAAAGAACAGAAAAAAGAAAAATATGTGCATATGTGAAATACCTGACATTATGTTTGGCTATAATGCTATTTATTGCATGTATCCCATCAGGTGTTTACGCGGATGAGCAGCAGGACATGCCTTCTGATGATGAAGTAATTCAGGCACAGACACAGGAATTAGAGCAAATTAACCTGGATGAGGTCGTAGAGTTTTATGCCAACAGGCGATTAGAGCATGTTGATAATGTTGTTATCTTTGTAAGATTCAGCGACAGTGCAGAATACATCAATCAGACAAAAATTGGCTATGCGAATATGACATTTAATGAGGATAATGGATCTTTAAAGAAATATGTCGGACGGATATCCTATGGGGATATTTCTGTAAATACTTCTTTTTATCCATGTGAGAATGGCAATTATTATTCTGTTCAGTTATCCCATCCGATGGATTATTATAAAAAACAGTATACAAAAACAGATGGCACATTATCTGAAGGATATGTTTCCTATAATGAACGTGTGGAAAGAGAACGCTCTTTAGCTTCAGAAGCATTGAATGCTGTCAAATCACAGCTTGAAGCATCAAACTTAAATTTTGATGATGATGGCAATGGTATTGCAGATGGTGTTGCATTCGTTGTGCCTACATATGGAGCTATGGAAGCAGATCATATAGCACATAATGATCTTTTGTGGCCGCATAAAGTTAGTGGTCTTAACACAGGGGTAACGCTTGGTGGTAGTCTTGTATCAAGTTATAACCTGCTTGGTATAGGAAGCCCGAATGTAGGACTGGCAGGTGCACTTTATCGCAGTTCGACAGCTGTAGTTCATGAATTTATGCATACACTTGGATTACCGGATTTATATCGTTATATGGATCAGAGTGCTTATCCGATGGGACCATGGGATATTATGGATGGTGGTTCTGTGGAGGCAGTGAATATTTGTGCTTATTATCAGCGGGAATATCTTGGATATGGTGATCCGTTGGAGTGTATTACATCGACTCGGAAAGGAATCACGTTAGATACGGCTGCGTATCAGAATAAAAGTGAAAAATATGCAGTGATTTTAAAAACATCACCAAATGCAAAGGAATATTTTGTAGTCGAAAATCGTCGTACAGAGGATAGTACATTTCAAAAAAGCGAAGGTTTGATCGTATATCGAATTAATGAAACGCAGGATGCCGGCAATGGAAATTCTCTGGCTAATGGTACAACAGTAAAAGATTTTATTTTTGCATTCAGACCGGGAGAAAGCTCATATAATGCTGGCAGCGGGGAGATTGGTTATGCAGCGGTTTCACCGCAGAATGCAAAAGGTTTTACATCTCTTGGAAAACCACTTGGAATGGAAAATAACGGATATGATAATGGTATACTTTATTATTCTGATGGGTCCAATAGCGGTATCGTGATTGATAATATCAGGATAAACGGTACACAGACAACGTTTGATGTTTCATTTTCGGGGCATCTTTCAGGGGATGGTTCTGAAACTTCACCGTATTTAATTTATAGTGTAGCAGATTTAAAACAGTTAAATGGTGCTGCAGGTGGTACATACTATAAATTGATGAATGATCTTGATATGTCAGGGTATAAGTTTGCACCAATAGAAAGTTTTGCAGGTGTTTTTGAAGGCAATAATCACATTATTAAAAATTTATCAGTATCGGATGTAACGGATGCATCGATGTTTAATGTATTGGAAAAGGGTGGTGAGATCAGAAATCTTCGCTTTGAAAATATTCAAATTAAGTCAAATGCTCAGGGGACAGCAGCGGTAGTATCACAAAATCTGGGTACTATAGATAATGTACACATATATAGTGGAAGTTTTAATGCACCTGATGGTTGTGCAGCTTCAATAGCGTATTCATCCGGAGGTATAGTGAGAAATGTAACATCTTCAGCAAATGTTTCAGGTAACAGGGCCGCTGGGCTGGTTAATTATATTTTTGCTGGTTCGATAGATACAGGCTATGTTGATGGAAAAATTACAGCAACGGGAAATGCATGTGTTCAGGGTGCTGCATTTGCTTACTGGCAGTCAGGTGAAGGTATTACTGCAAAGAATATTTTCTGGGATATAGAAAAGACAGGGCAGGATACATATGGTGAATTTTTTGGACAAAATGAAAATATTAATGGTATTTCCGGTATGCAGATAAATGTACCTGAATCATGTAGGAAAAGTCAGCAAATTCAGGCAACACTGATAATGACAAATGAACAGAATCAAATATCAGGAAAGTGGAATGTATCTGATGCTTCTGTTTTAAAGATTGACCAGAACCAGAAAAATAGCGTGAAGATAACAGGTGTCAAAGCCGGGGAAGCAGCAGTAAGTTATGAGTTTGTGATTGCAGGAAGAAACCTGGCATTACAGAAGATGATTACTGTTGAAGGTGATAATAAAGACGAGAGTGAAACTGAAAATAAGGGTGAAAGTGAAACCGAAAATAAGGATGATGAAAAACCGGGACAAACATACACATCTGTGCATCAATTTATAATACGACTGTATAAAAATGTGTTAAACAGAGATGCAGATGCTTCGGGATTAGATGCGTGGACACAGGTGCTTGTCAGCGGCAGGGAAAGCGGTGCCAAGGTTTCTGAAGGCTTTATTTACAGTAAAGAATTTAAAGAGCGTCAGTTATCCGACAGTGATTACCTGGATGTATTGTATCATACATTTTTAAACAGAGATGCGGATTCCGCTGGTAAGAGCGAATGGATGAGCCAGTTAGCGAATGGTGTGTCAAGAAACAGTGTATTTAAAGGCTTTGTTGAGTCTGATGAATTTACAGGTATTTGCAGTCAATATGGCATCATCAGAGGAAATATTCAGTTGACGGAGCCAAGAGATCAAAATGATAATGTCACAAAATTTGTTGTCAGATGTTACAGACTCTGCCTTGGCAGAGATGCAGACGAGAGTGGATTAAACGGCTGGTGCAAAGCAATCCTTACAGGACAAAATACAGCTAAAGAAGCTGCAGCCGGATTTGTATTCTCCGATGAATTTAAGAAGAAAAATCTGTCAGATAAAGAATATGTAAAGACGCTGTACCGTGTATTTATGGACAGGGAAGCCGATGGTGCAGGCTTAGACGCATGGGTGACAGTCCTTAAAAACGGACAGACAAGAGAACATGTCTTTAATGGATTCGCAGATTCTAATGAATTTAGAGAAATCTGTATACGATACGGAATCAAATAATCAATAGAATAATAACGTCATCAAAAGAGGCACATACCCGGGGTTGTGGGTATGTGCCTCTTAAATGCTCATTTGATGCCATAGGAAGTGAAAATCTATTTAATGTCATAGGAAGTGAAAATCTATTTAATGTCATAGGAAGTGAAAATCTATTTAATGTCATAGGAAGTGAAAATCTATTTAATGCCATATGATGCGCAAATCTGTTTAAATTCCTGTGAGTCTGCAAAGCCGTTAAAGACGTGCTCACGGGATTGTCCTTTCCTTAAAACATTCACCCATGCATTCAGACCGGCAGTGTCTGCTTCACGATCCATAAAAACACGATACAATGTTTTGACATATTCGGTATCGGATAAATTCTTGTTTTTAAATTCGGTTGAAAAAACAAAACCTGCAGCTGCTTCTTTAGCTGTATTTTTGCCTGTTAAAATCTGTGAACACCATGCATTTAATCCTGCTTCATCCGCTTCACGGCCGAGACATAAACGATAGTTACGTACAATAAATTTAGTAACGCCTTCGTTTTGATCCATAGGTGCTGTCAGATTCGTATATCCTCTGATAATACCATATCTGGTGCAAATTTCTGTAAATTCAGGAGATTCTGCAAAGCCTTTAAATACGTGCATTCTGGATAAGCCGCTATTTAATACATTTTTCCAGGAGGCAAGACCTGAAGCATCTGCTTCACGATTTAAAAATGTCCGATATAAAGCTTTGATATAATCATCGTCTGAAAGATTGCGGGCTTTAAATTCAGGACTTTCGATAAATCCCTGAGCCACTTTTGCACCCTGTTCTTTGCCGGATTTTAAAACATAACACCAGCTATTGATGCCTTGTGCATCTCCGGCACGTCCAAGAATTTCCTGATATAAGCGTCCAACAAATGCTTCAACAGGATCAATAATCTTAATAGTACATGTATAGTATTTTGAAAAAACACCGGAAGTTGCTGTAATCTGTAAGGTAACTTGTGCAATATCCTTTCCGCAAACAACACCATTTTGATCGACACTTAACAAATCTGACTGTACTGAGTGCCATCTAATGGTTGGGGCAGGAGCATCCGGATCAACCATCTGGATTTCTGGTATTAGCTGATAGTTCTCACCAAGAAGAACTGTGTGATCAGTACCACCTTTGATTGAAAAAGAGAGAATTTCTCCATACACAGTCACATGAATCTTCACATGCTTTCCGGTAGTTGTTGTACCAAGAATATCAGCAGTTCCGGCTTTTTTTGCATGAATGTCTAACTGATCAAGATTATTAGAACTAATACTGATGATGTTTGAATCTGAAACAATCCAGGAAACATCTAAAGCAACATCAGGATTGCTTCCGCTGGCAATGCTATATTGGACGTTAGCATAGCCGTTAGGTCTGACAATTTCGACGTTATCTGTGGAAATGGAGAGGGTAGCATTTGCAGAACCTTTATAGGAACTAAATGTTCTTCCATACCTATTCGCATAGGCCTGTGCGGTACTATCCTTAAAGCCTTCAATTACAACAGATGATTTAGGAAGCCCAATTAATGGATCATAATTTATATTTGCGGTCAAATTCGTAAAAGAAATTTTTCGAAGATTTGTACATCCTGTAAATATACCATTAGTGCTGCTGTCAGAATACATTTGTAAAGTTTTTAGCGTACGCGGAAAACGCACATATGTGATGGATGTACAGTTGGCAAAAGCAGAGGCGCGTATTTCTTCAATGCCATATTTAAGCAGATTATTTATGCTGGCATCCGTTAAGGATGGACAATCTGAAAATGCGCGTTCATGTATCTTTTTGATATAACCATTCACATTTACAGTGCGTAAATAGGAGCATCCTGAAAATGCTTCTTTATTAATTTCCAGAACACTGGAATAAAGATTGAGTGTTTCAAGTGTTGTATCATCTTTAAATGCGCCAGAGGCTATCTGCGTAACTGGTTTTCCATTAATCGAAGCTGGAACGGATAATGTAGTGACAGAACGTTTAAATCCTTTAATGGTGATCTGACCATTATTTTCTGTATAAATCCATTCGCTTGGATCCGGTGCATTTTCAATATCCGGTTCTTCTTCATCTGTACTATTTTCAATATCCGGTTCTTCTTCATCTGCATTATTTTCAATATTCGCATCGCTTTCAGTGATGCTGTTTTCAATATCAGTGCTTGTTTTAGAAGAACTGTCACTTTCGGTTTCAGCATTGTTTTGAGTGTCATCTGTAATGTCTTTTAATTCGCTTTCACTTTCATTCATTGAATCATCGTCCGTAAACGTGCTATCTTGTACTGTTTCCGGATTTGCAGTATATGTGGTTTCGTCTGGAGCATTTGCCAAAACTGACATCGGAGACAATATAGCCAGAAATGCTATTAAAATAAGCCCGGTGATTTTTTTCATCATACTAAACCCCTCCCTTGATTAAATATTTTATATTGAATTCATATGCATCTATATATACATTTTCTCATAAGCAAAGGTGTAAGGTCAAGGAAATCAGGCACGTTTATCTATTATAAAAACTAAAGAAAACGCCGTATTTATGATATTTTCTAAAACTCCACGATAGGGTAGGGAAAAGAAAGATATATCAATATATAATGTATCTATAGTATGTTTAGCATGATTGGAATGTTAAAACGAAACGGATTTGTATGCATTTTATTTTAGTTTTTTGAAAGGGGGATTACTGTGAAGAAAATCAAAAGGACATGGAGTTTACTTTTAATCGTGGTGTTGATGATGACGATGGTTGTTCCGGCATATGCTGTTGAGGCATCCGATGAAGAAACGATTAAAGAAACAATTGAAGAAACGATTGAAGAAACAACTCAGGAAACAACTCAAGAACTTATTGAAGAATCAGAGAAAGAGATGATGGAGGAAACTGAAGCTGACTCCAAAGATGAGACAATGAGCGGGGAAGCAGAAGAAATCATTGACGAGATTAATGAGCAGATGACTACGCTGATGCCATCTTTTAACGCAAGCAGCGTAATGGAGATGACGGATAATATTTGTTCAAAAATCCCGGCTACTTATTCATCTCAGGAAGATTTCCTTTTTAATGTGCAGATGTATATGACTATTTGTGTGAATATGCTGAGGGATTCGAATGGCTATACGACATTAAATTGTCTTGCACTTTCACCGGGACTTAGTGAAGCTGCAGTACGTCGTGCCCAGGAAATTCAGACAAAGTTTTCTTCAACCAGACCAAATGGAACATATTTTAATACGGTATTGTCTGAGTTTAGTTTACCGCTCACGGCATCAGCAACTGCTGAAAATATTGAACTCGGTTATGATGGTGTAGAACCTGTGGTAGATGCATGGATGAATAATTCTACCAGTGCAAGTAAGATATTAAGTCCAAATTATCAGATGATCGGTGTTGGATATGATTTATCTTCGGATGGTATGAATGCGTGGACACAGATATTGGCAGGTAATCTTTCAGTGAAGGATATTGACATATTTATGGAATCAAGTTATCCGACAGGAACAGATTTGGTTGATGAGATCGGTTTTGCCTTTGTAACATTTACAAATGGCATGTATGGATATATTCCATTGCTCGACAGTATGATCAGGTATTATGACCCGAATACTTCAGGAACGAAGAAGATTACTATTACATGTAATGGATATGTATATTCAAAAAATGTTTATTTTTACGATCCGGTTGAGTCTTTTGTAGAACGTCTTTATACGGAACTGCTTGGACGAAGTGCAGATCCGAAAGGTTTGAAGGAGTGGACGAATGTTCTTAAATCCGGTAAAGAGCAGGGTGCAAAAGTGGCTCAGGGATTTATCGAAAGTCCGGAATTTAAGAATCGGAATCTTAGTAATCTTGATTATGTAATTGTTTTATATCGGACATTTTTTGACAGAGAACCAGATACGCAAGGCCTTACAGCATGGATTGATGTGTTGAATAGAGGATTGTCCAGATTACATGTATTTCGAGGTTTTGCAGAATCGCTAGAATTTTCCGAGCTTTGTGATAATTATGGTATTATCAGGGGAAATGCAAACTTGACAGCACCATGTGATCAGAATGAAGGTGTTACGATGTTTGTTGTTCGTAATTATCGGCTTTGTCTGTATAGAGAGGCTGATGAAGCCGGATTAAATGCATGGTGTAATGCAATTCTTACAGGTCAGAATACAGCTAAAGAGGTTGCACATGGCTTTGTATTTTCGGATGAATTTATAAAGAAAAATGTGTCAGATAAGGAATATGTTGAGATTCTATATTGGGTATTTATGGATCGACAGGCTGATGGGGCCGGATTAAATGCATGGCTTAAGGTGCTGAAAAATGGACAAAGCAGAGAACATGTATTTAATGGATTTGCGGATTCTGTAGAATTTAGGAAAATTTGTGCTAGTTACGGAATTCAATAATGAAACAATAAAGTGCAGATATAAAAATGCGGTCAGTATTGACCGCATTTTTTATGTCTCGTTATTGTAAACTTTACTTACTGATGCTACAATAACAATCAGTATAAGTAAAAGAAATAATGTATAATGCCATAGGTGCTGTATTGCTTGAAAAAATTAGGTGTAGATTACAGAAGTGGTATATAAGTGAAGTAAAACGATGAGGAGACAAGATTAAATATGAACAGAATAAAAATAGAACATATAAACAAACAAAAATGGTGCTGTTGCCTTATTATGTGCCTGGCATTAATATTATTGTCAGTGTATTACTGCTATGCGCATTCCAAAGTAATAATATCTTCTGATTCAACAACAATGCTTTTGCTTGCACAGGATTTTGTGCATGGTAATATCTTTTTGAAAGATTGGGTTGTCGGAACAAATAATTTTTTCTTTAGTGAAACAATATTTTATTGTATAGCGATGTTGTTTGGTATGTCATATCAGACGATGATCATGGTCATTACACCAATATTTCTTGCTGCATTTATGATATTTTGTTGTTATATGATTAGTGATCAGCAGGCAGAATCTACACAAAACCGTATGGTTATATGGGCCGGATGTATCATGTTTTTGGCAACAGCAGCACTTTTTCCATATGGATTAGGATATACGTATTTGAATGCAAATTCACATAATCTTTTGTATTTGTGGATTGCAATTGCTATGGTTTGCTTGTGCAGGTACATTCAGAAACTGAAGAAGCGTTATATTGTAGCATATATGATAATTGCAGTTTTGATGTCATTTTCTGAGGGTGTGACGTTAATGGTTCTTTTGGGGCCGGTTATCGTTGCTTCTGCAATTCAGTTTTTAATTGAGAAGGATAATCGCAAGCTATATGGGAAATTGATTATTTTTTCAGGATTGAGTTATGTGATCGCTAAAATCTGGCTGATATTACTTCAGCACTTTGGAGGATTGGTTGTCCGCGGTATTCCAATGACACTTGTGCTTTCGCCGGCAGCAGTAAAAAGCAGGATATTTCATTATTCCAGAGAGTTATATAGTATCTTTGGATTCGGTGGCTTGCATACAATAGGTTTAACAAGTTGGAATGGTATATATAATTTAATCGTATTTTTATGTTTGTGTTTTTTTTGCATAGGAATCTGCATCAGTATTGTTACCTACTTAAAGCTGTCTATATTAGATAAGTTACTTTTGTGGACTGTTATTTTAAATTTTGCAGGATGTTTCTTTACGGATGTAGCTGTTGTGGCAAGATATATTATTCCTTCGGTTTGTTTTGGACTTGTACTGAGCTTCAGGATGACAGTCATGGCACTGAATAAAATACAATGGAAAAGAGCAAGACTGATCATTGCAATTGTGCTATGTGTAGCTATGAGCTTTGCAGGCATATATAGATGTGCAGAATACAGACAGCATGAAGTTTATGGAGAGGATCAGAAGCAACTTGCCAAATTGATTGAAAATGAACAGTTGGGTGATGGATACGGTGATTTTTGGTGTGCTTCTGTAAATTCATTTTATTCTGATTTTAAAACAAATATCTATCCGGTATATGTCAAAGATGATCAATTAATGAATTACTATGAACTTGTCGATAAAAAATGGTATGAAAAAAAAGATAAACATTATATAGTTACATTTAGTAATGACGGCAGTACTTTTTTCAAAAATGAGGAACTGGTTAATATATTGGGCGAACCTGATCGTACTTATGATTGTGGTATATATCAGATATTTTACTGGAATGAGGATATTTCTGATCAGCTGCACATTGCATGGCCATGACGCTGGGACTGAAAAAATAGAATAGGGAAAAATAATATAAAGATGTCAGGGACAGAAGGTCAAACACATTATCGTGCAAGCATGAACGGTGTTTTAACCTTTTGCCCCTGACATTATTTTAATTTGGTATCTTAAAGATAGATTCCTTTTTAGGATCTTTTATTTATTAAGTAAGTCCTTGTATTGATTTTCAACATCAATCAGACGCATTTCAAAATCCTGTTTATTTTTCTGGCATAGTGTTTCAAGCAATAAGCCATTAAAAAAGGAAAGTAAGGCAGCTATATAAACAAACCCACATACAATAAGTGTTGGGAAGTTTGGTACAAGCCCGGACTGAAAATAAGTGATGAGTACAGGGATAAAAAAGGCTGTTGCAATAATTGCAAGGAGTATAGCCAGTGCTGAGAAAAACTTAAATGGTTTATAGTTTTTAAAAAGCCGGATAATTGTGCGAATAACTTTGAAACCATCTGAAAATGTATTTAGTTTAGATTCACTGCCTGTTGGTCTGTCCCTGTATTCGATAATAACATTGTCTACAGACATATTTTTATCAATTGCATGGATACTCATCTCTGTCTCAATCTCAAATCCTTTGGATAAAACAGGAAATGTTTTGACAAAGTGATAACTGAAACCGCGATAACCGGTCATGATATCTTTGATATGGCTTCTGAAAAGCGTATTGATACTTTTGCGCACGATACTGTTTCCGAAATTGTGGAACGGTCGCTTGTTTTCAGTAAAATATGTGGAGGAGAGACGATCTCCAACAACCATATCTGTATGCTTTTCAAGTACAAGACGAGCAATTTCCGGAGCAAATTCTGCCGGGTAAGTATCATCACCATCAACCATAATATAGGCCTGTGCATCGATTTCCCTAAACATTCTCCGGATAACATTGCCTTTTCCCTGTTGGTATTCATGGCGGACAACGGCACCGGCACTTTTGGCAATCTCTGCAGTGCCATCAGTTGAATTGTTATCATAGACATAAATTACTGCTTCCGGAAGGACTCTGTGATAATCTTTGATTACTTTTTCTATTGTCTGGCTTTCATTATAGCATGGAATTAAAATTGCAATTTTATCCATAATAATTTACCTCATTAAATGATTTTTAATAATAAAACAGAGTGGCTAAAATGCCACTCTGTTAGTATACAGCATATACTTGAACCCTGTCAATCGCGATTAAATAGATGGGTCAGTTGGGTCATAACCATAATCACCACGAATGGTTACTGGATTAGGTCTTGCCGGTTTTTCAAAAGGTTCAAAACAAGATGTTGTTACAGTAACAGTTGAATTATAGCAATTATCATAAATCCATTTTGCATCACCAACTGTAAGACGAACACAGCCATGAGAAGCATTATTTCCAAGTTTTCTGTATTCAGAAACACTTAATGTGCGGTTGTTCTGGCTATAATACCAAGCTGAATGGAATAAATATGAGCCGTAAATCTGAGTAACATATTGACCCCATACACCACCCATAAGGCTTGTCCATCTCCAGCGATAGCCGAGATTGAATGTTCCCTTAACTGTAGGTGTACTTGCAGCACCAGTTGAGCAGATCATCGTTTTAACAGGAATAATATATCCATTATTACCGTCTTTAGCATATACAGTGACGGTATTTGTTGATGTGTTGACTGTTAAACGGTAACTGGACTGGCGGCCGATAATGCCATCAACGTTTTGCTGAAGACGTCCGTTATTATCAAAATAATATTTATATCCGCCAATATATGTCCATCCGGTAGCCCGGGTATAGCCTTTCGAAGCATCAAAGTAGTATCTCTGACCGTTTAGCTTCTGCCATCCACTTAACATATTGCCATTTTTAATGTAATACCAACCGTTGGATGTAGAGTTCCAACCTTCTTTATGAAGGGAAAGTCCCATCTTTGAAACAAGTGTTTCAAATTCTTTGCTTCCTGTCAGCTGGTTTAAAAATTTCTGCTTTGACTGCTGTAAAGTACGGATACAACCTGAGATTTCAGAAGGTGAAGCTCCTCTTTGCAAAATAGTTTCGTAGGCAAGTTCAATATAATCTTCATTGGACAATGAACGGATATCTGCTGAAGTAATAAGTGCATTTAAGAAATCAATTACCGTTGCTTTGTTAGATATAATCTGTTCAGTCCACTGATTTAATTCAGAATCAGTAGCACTACGTTTGTACCAGCCTTTATATGCATTGTTAATGTACTTTGTTAAATCGGCATTTTGATCGCGGAATTCTGTAACTTCAAAATCACCTGGAACCATGCCGTATTTTGCACATAATTCTTTAAATTCCTCAGATGCAAGAAAACCACGAAGGACATTTCGTTTTGACAATCCGTCTTCAAGTGTCTGAAGCCATGCATTCAGACCTTCAGGATCTGAATTTCGATTGAGGATTGCTGTGTAAAGTGTATTGATATATTCAGTATTTGAAAGATTTTTTTCCTGAAATTCCTTGCTGAAAACAAAACCGGATACAACTTCAGAAGCGCTGTTAGCATGGTTTGCTAATACAGTAACCCATGCCTTTAAACCTTCAGAATCAGCATTTCGGTCAAGAATATATTTATATAAGTAATTCACAAAATGTGCAATATTCGGATGTTGATCCACAATCTCAGTTAATTGGATCTGTCCCGGAATAATTTCGTATTTTTGACATAAAGTTTTAAATTCGTCTGAACCGATGAATCCGGAACATACATATGCACGACTGAGTCCTTCAGATAAACAGTCTAACCATCCTGATTTGCCTGTAGGATCTGAACCACGGTCAAAAAGTGCATTATACATAATTTCAACAAAGTCTTCATCAGAATAGTTATTTGTTTTAAATTCGTCACTGAAAATAAAACCGCTGATGATATCAGCACCGGTTTTATCACCGGATTTTAATTGTGCAGTCCATGCATCCAGGCCATCTGGGTCAGGATTACGAAGAAGTAAAGTTGTATAGAGTCTGCTAACAAAATCTTTAGTTAGATCTTTGCTTGAAGCAGATGGTTCATTTTCAATGGAAATCATGGAGTCATTCGAGCTTTCCCCGGTTTCCTGAATATTTTCGGTTTCCTGGATATTTCCTGTTTCCTGGATATTTTCAGTTTCCTGAATATTTTCTGTACTCTGAATACTTTCCGTTTCGCGGATTTCTTCAGTTTTATCTTTACTAATATTTGATTCTTCAGTTTCTGTATATTCTGAAACAATGGATTCAGGCTGAGACGGGTTGAGTGCATCAGCAAAAGCCGTTGTTGGAACTACAGTAGAAATTAGAAGGGATGCACACAATAAAGATGCTAAAACACTTTTTTTCATAATAATCAGTCCTTCTTTCCGTGGTTATTGACGCCAGTAATTGAGTGTTTCAAGCAGTGTTTGATCAAGCGGAATTTCAGGTTTCCATGAAATACATGCCTGAAGTTTGGATATATCTGCTTCAATGATCGGTACATCTACAGGACGGAGTTTGTTCACATCTGTTTCAACTGTAATGTTAGAATTTGACAGTTGAAGAATGCGATCTAAAAGTTCCTGAATAGCAATAGCGTGACCACTGCCGATATTATAAGTCTCACCGGCCTGACCATGCTGGATCAGGAGACCGTAAGCCCGTACTACGTCACGGACATCTGTAAAATCTCTCTTCGCACTGAGATTTCCTACACGAATAACTGGTTCGGAATTTCCTTTTTCAATTTCGGCAACTTGTTTACAAAAATCTGATACTACAAAAGCAGGTGCCTGCTCAGGACCAATATGATTAAATGCACGTACTAGCATCACATCCATATGATAGGCTTGTGCATAAATAGAACCGATCATGTTCTGACATACTTTTGTCGCAGCATATATATTCCCTGGACGTGGTAATGTACCTTCTGAAACAGGAATATTTTCAGAAGATATATGACCATATTCTTCACCGGAACCTATAAGAAGGATTTTTGGTGAGAGATCAGCTTCACGTATGGCATCCAAAAGGTTAAGACATCCTTTAATATTGATGTCAACTGTGAGCGCAGGTTTTTTCCATGATAATGCAACTGAACTTTGGGCAGCCAGATGAAAAATATAATCCGGTTGGATTTGTTTCAGAGTTTGAAGAATCTCTTCTTTTTCTAAAATATTTAAGTCAAGGATGGTTGCATGATCAAATTGGATATCTTCCTGAGGAAGTTTGGTAGCATAAAGCTGCCAAGGATATGTTTCTGATAAATGGGCAAGCAGGTATTTGCCCACAAAACCTGCTGCCCCTATAATTAAAGCTTTCATCCGAGTGTTCCTGTTTAATTAAAGCTTTGAAGCCTTGATTTCTTTTTCAACGAGTTCAAGATCATTTTTAACCATGCGTTCAACAAGATTTGAGAATGAAATATCACGTTTCCATCCAAGCTTTTCTTCGGCTTTAGCAGGATTGCCAAGGAGAATATCTACTTCTGCAGGACGGAAGAATGCAGGATTTACTTTAACAACGACTTTTCCGGTTGCTTTATCTGTACCAATCTCGTCAACACCTGTACCAGTCCATTCAATATCCATATCTACATGCTTGAATGCAGTGTCTACAAATTCACGAACAGTTCTTGTTTCATTTGTTGCGATCACGTAATCATCAGGTGTATCCTGCTGAAGCATCAGCCACATAGCTTTAACGTAGTCTTTTGAATGACCCCAGTCACGTTTGGAATCAAGGTTACCAAGTTCTACATGATCCTGGATACCGAGTTTGATACGTGCAACAGCATCTGTAATCTTACGTGTAACAAATTCTTTACCACGACGTTCACTCTCATGGTTGAAAAGAATACCGCTGCATGCATAGAGGTTATAACTTTCACGGTAATTCTTTGTGATCCAGTGACCATAAAGTTTAGCAACACCATAAGGGCTTCTTGGATAAAATGGTGTAGTTTCGCACTGAGGAATAGCCTGTACAAGACCAAACATTTCAGAAGTAGAAGCCTGATAAAAATGTGCTTCAGGTTTAACGATACGAATAGCTTCAAGCATATTTGTTACACCAAGAGCATCAATATCTGCTGTTGCAAGTGGCTGTTCCCAGCTTGTTGCAACGAATGACTGTGCTGCAAGGTTGTAAACTTCATCAGCCTGTGAGATTTTCATAGCTGTGATCAGAGAAACAGGGTCAGTCATATCAGCATAAATAAAGTGGATCTTGTCTTTGATATGATCTACGTTACCATAATCTACAACACTTTTACGGCGCATAATACCATATACATTATAACCTTTTTCAAGAAGCAGTTCTGCAAGATATGAACCGTCCTGACCTGTAATACCTGTAATTAATGCATTTTTCATGTTTATTCTCTCCTATAAATATTGATTTAAATTTTTATTTCTAATCATTTCCAGAATCTTTTTAATATCTCCTGCAGATGATTTGTCACAGATTAATGTAGCATCTTCTGTATCGACAACAATTGTATCTTTCATGCCAACAACAGCGATAAGTTTGTCTTTTGCTTCGATAGTACAATTCTTTGTACCATAAGATAATACATTGCCGGTAAGACAGTTGCCATCTTCATCAGCACCTTTGATTCGCTCAATGGCAAGCCATGAACCAACATCATCCCAACCAAAATTTCCTGGGAGGACAAAGATATCAGAAGCTTTTTCCATGATACCGTAATCGATAGATACAGATTCTAATTCAGGGAATATCTGCTTTAATGCAACATCTTCATCCGGTGTACCAATGGCTGCCTGAATCTTTTTAAGACCATCATACATATCAGGAATGAAAGTCTTGATATTGTTGATAATAGATGAAACTTTCCAGATAAACATTCCGCTGTTCCATAAATATTTTCCGGATGCAAGGTATTCTTTGGCAAGCTCAATATTTGGCTTTTCTACAAAACGCTCAACTTCAAAACCATTGAGCTTTGGTGAATCGACATTCATCTTGATGTAGCCATAGCCTGTTTCAGGGTAGTTTGGTGTAATTCCAAGTGTCACCAAATTGTTTTCCTGTTCAGCGATAGCGCATGCATCTTCAAGTGTTTTGACGAAAATGTCATTACTCTTGATAAGATGGTCTGATGGCAGTACAAACATGAGTGCATCTTCGTATTTTGCCGAGATATGCATAGCACCAAGACCAATACAAGGTGCTGTATTACGACCTACAGGTTCACATAAAATATTCTGAGGTGGCAATGCCGGAAGCTGTTCCTGTACAAGTTCACGGTAATCGTTGTTTGTTGCAATATAAATATCTTCTATATCCACAAGTGGAAGAATACGCTCAACGGTTAACTGAATCATCGTTTTACCGTCGTTTGTCAGTGACAAAAACTGTTTAGGCAGAGTCTTACGACTTTTAGGCCAAAAACGTTCACCGCGGCCACCAGCCATAATCAAGGCTGTTTTCTTCATAGAGTTGATCCTCCTTATTTTAGATAACAAATACGGGTATATTTAGAGATATACCCGTATATAGAATACTATAAAATAAATTAAAAAACAATAAAATTAAGTAAATTGTAAAAATCTTAACAATTTTAAACAAATGGACGGACAACACCGGCAACATATTGATGGAAGTCAGTAATCATAGGTCCGACAATAACTTTATTGGCTGGTTCGCACCAGGCTTCAATAACCTGATTATTGCCAAGATAAATAGCTACATGAATGATTTTACCGGTGGTTGCACTCTTGTAAAAGATTAAATCTCCCCGCTGGCGGTCTGCATAAGAAACATGTTTAAATTTTGATGATGCGTACATATTGGCGGATTCAAATTCATAACCCGGATGAGAGTGGCGGACAGGGTTAATTGGTGACAAATCAAGTCCGGCAGCATAAAGTGCCTGCATGACAAGTCCGCTGCAGTCAACACCTTGTCCGGGCGCACCTGAAGCACCGACAACATATGGCGTTCCAAGATAATCATAAGCTCTGCCGATCATTGCTTCAATACAATCACTGCGTGTGCTGTTTTTGTTTACTCTGATCGGAGAAATGTATGTACCAAGGTTATACCAGTCGCTCTCGCTGAAACCGAGCGCTTTCCATGTTTTTAACCCAACGATGCCATCAACTTTAAGTCCATGAGCTTTTTGAAAGTCAATGACACTTTGTCTGGTTTGTGGACCGTAACGTGCCGGTGTAGCCATACCTATATATTTTCCGTGGTTAACTCCGAGTTTTTTGATAACATAGGCTACCTTAAGACCTTCATAGCCGGAAGATAATTCATATCCGCCTCCGCTTAAAGGTTTTATGGAATCCTGTATCTGGTAATATTGGGAAGGATTCTGGTAAACACGTTCATTATTTTCAATGGTTCCGCGTTCGACACCATAATCTGCACATATTTGTGTAAATTCTACAGAATCAATAAATCCCTTTAGTACATAATCTCTTGTGTGATTACTCTGAAGAACATTGATCCAGTCTGTATGTCCCTTGCTATCTGCGGTACGGTCAAGTAATGTGGCATACAGAATATCCACATAGTCATCATCAGATAAGTTCTTTCCCTGGAATTCGTTACTGTGTATAAATCCATAAACTGTAATTGCTGCGGTTTCTTTTTTGGAAACAAGATTTGAAACCCATGCACGGCGGCCGGAGTCATCTGCATCTCTTGACAAAATAAGTTTATATAAACGATTGACAAAACGAGTTGTTTTCGGATTGATATCTAATAAATCAACCATTGTTAATTGCCCGGATACAATACCGATATCGCTGCATGATTTTATAAATTCCTGGGAACGAATAAATTCATCACAGATAAATCGCCTGCTAAAGCCTTCATTAAGCACTTTAAGCCAGGAAGCCTTTCCTTCGCCGTCAGGTTCCCGTCCAAGAATTGTATGGTAGAGCGTAGATACAAATTCTTCATCAGAGGTATTTTTCTCCTGGAATTCAGGACTGAAAATAAAACCAAAAATTAAATCTGCACCTGTTTTTGACTGGTTTTCAAGTCCTGTATACCAGTCATAAAAACCTGTTTCATCAGGTTCACGATTCAAAATAATATTGTATAGGCGTGTGACAAAATCAGCGATTTTTTCATTGCTTACAGAAAATTCCGGAATGTTTTCAATGGATGGTATTGTGTCAGTTGAAGATGCATCCTCCGGAGTAATTGTTTCAGCAGTGTTGGAAATTGTGGTATCTGCATTGTCAGGCTGCCCAGCAGTTTCTGCAGTTTCAATAGTTTCAGCAGTTTCAGAAGACGCTGCTGAATTTTCAGTAGTTTCATAAGTTGATGGTGTATCTGCATATGTATTGACAGAATATGTAGATATGAGTGTTGAAGCTGTAAATATTGTACACAATGATAATATTAGTTTCCGATTCATTTATACGTTTCCTCCCAAAAAAATGTTTTTAATGTAAAAATTATGCACTATTTATATTATACATTATTTATATATAAAAGTGTTAATTATGAAACAAAATTAAATATTATTAAGAAAAACTTAAGGTATTGTTCTGTGAGTTTACTTTTCTTGCATTTAAAGGTATAATAAAGCGGTCAGTTAACCTTAGAAAATATTATTCAAAGTTAAGATTCAATGCTTCTAAATAATGTGCATGATAAATTAAGGAGAGAATATAAAAATGAAATGTTTGATTTTGGCAGGAGGAAAGGGAAATAGTCTGTGGCCACTTTCCAGGGAAAAATATCCAAAACAATTCATGGAAATTAAGCCACACAGATCATTACTTCAGGAAACGATAGCACGTAATATTCCGTTTTGTGAAGAATTTATAATATCAACACATGCGGATTATCATTTTATTGTAGATGGTCAGATGGAAAAATTCCAGGGATTAAAATACCGCTGTTTTTTAGAGGAAGAATCAAGAATGACAGCGCCGGCAATTGCGATGGCATGCATGACATGCAATCCGTCAGAGTTAATTTTTGTTGTATCTGCAGACCAGATGATCGAAGGCGAAAATTACAAAGACACAATTATTAAAGCGACAGATTTGGCCCGTCAGGGGTATATTGTCACACTGGGAATGAAAATGCAGGCTGCTAATACGAGCTTTGGATATATACGGCACAAAGATGGCAATGTGCTTGAATTCAAAGAAAAACCGGATGAAGCAACTGTGCAGGAATATATGAAAAGTGGAGAATATCTTTGGAATAGTGGTAATTTATTATTCAGAGCCGGAGATTTTCTTCATGAATTGGATATTTATGCACCTGAGTTATATAAAAAATGCAAAAATGCAGTTAAACATATAAATACATCCGGTCAGACAGTTATAATCAAACAAGAGGTTTTAAAAGATATTCCGGCAGTCAGTATTGAACATGCCCTGATTGAAAAATCTAAGAATATCAAAGTGATAGAACCTGATTTCAGATGGGTAGATGTGAGCAATATGGAAGCGTTGGCAAGCTATGTCAACAATTCAGATTCTCCGGAGGTCATCGAAAAAAACTGTGAAAATGTAACAGTTGTTAATCGATGCAATGATAAATTAGTCGTTACGAATAAGTTAAAGGATTTAATGGTTGTAAATACAGAGGATGCTGTTTATATTACTCAAAAAGGTGAATATAAAGATGTCAAAGAAATTATGGGTGAGTATCATAAACAGTACAGCAGTTATTTTGAAAACCAGACAACTTTTTATAAAGAATGGGGAAATTATAAACTTCTTCAGAAAACAGAATTTTATCAGGTAAAGATGGTTACGATATATCCTGGCAAAACACAGGCGCAGCATCAACATGATTTGTGCAGTGAGCAGTGGTCAGTCGTTAAAGGTACAGCGACAGTAACACTTGGACAGGAAACAAGAGAGTATCATACAAAAGACAGTATGTATGTGCCGATGGGTGTTATGCATGAAGTGGCAAACCTGACAGATGAAGAAGTTGTGATTATTGAAATTTCTATCGGGGAAGTGGTAAATAATAATGGTGCAGATGCTTCCCATATGAAAAAGCACAAATTTGATACATCTATAGTAAAGCTGGATCCAGCATTTAAAGATTATTTATGGGGCGGTACGAAGTTAAAAGATATTTATCATAAGAAATGTGATTATGATATTGTGGCAGAAAGCTGGGAATTATCTTCCCATAAAGACGGACAAAGTGTGATTGCTGAAGGTCGTTATAAAGGAATGCTTTTTGGCGAGTATATCAAGAAATTAGGAGCAGAAGGTCTTGGATGGAAATGCCAGGCATTTGAGAGATTTCCTATTTTGATAAAGCTTATTGATGCACAAAATCCTTTATCTATACAGGTGCATCCAAATGATGATTTTGCATTGCGTGAAGAAAATGAATATGGTAAGAATGAGTTATGGTATATAGTTGACTGTGATGAAGGTGCTTCAATTTACTATGGTGTAAATCAGGATATTACAAAAGAAGAATTAAAAGAACGTGTTGAGAACAATACAGTTCTTGAGATTTTGAATAAAGTTGAAGTGCATAAAGGGGATACATTTTTTGTCAGGGCAGGAATGATTCATGCTATTGGCGCGGGTATTCTTATTTGCGAGATTCAGCAGAATTCAAATTGCACATATCGTTTGTATGATTATGACCGAAGAGATAAATATGGCAATCTAAGAGAATTGCATTTGGAGAAAGCTAGACAGGTAGCAACACTTGAAGTTCAGAATGTGGATAATGATCATCATCAATTGACAACTTTTAATGGTTATGAAGTTGAAGAACTGGCAAGCTGTAAATATTTTGTATGTAATAAATATACAGTTTCCACAGAGGCTGTGGTAGAAGTTGATGAAACTTCTTTCTGTTCTATATTGATTTTAGAAGGTGAAGGTGTTATAAAAGTAGATGATAAAGCATTGAATTTCAAACCGGCGGACAGCTTCTTTGTCCCTGCAGGTAAAAAGAAAGTGATTGTACAGGGAAATTGTACATTTGTTCAGACACATGTCTAAGATAAGGAGTGAATTTGATGGAGTATATGGAAAAATACCAGTCCTGGTGTCACGGAACATACTTTGATGACCAGACAAAAAAAGAATTGGAAGCTATTAAAGATAATGAAGCAGAGATTCAGGACAGATTTTATAAAGATTTAGATTTTGGTACAGGTGGATTGCGCGGTGTTATTGGTGCAGGTACAAATCGAATGAATATTTATACTGTTCGCAAAGCAACACAGGGACTGGCTAATTTTATTATTATGGAAAAAGGTCAGGAAAAAGGTGTGGCTATTGCTTATGATTCAAGACATATGTCTCCGGAATTTGCTGATGAGGCAGCACTTTGCCTGAATGCCAATGGCATTAAAACATATCGTTTCGAAAGCCTCAGACCAACGCCGGAATTATCATTTGCATTACGTACATTGGGCTGTATTGCAGGCATAGTTATTACAGCAAGCCATAATCCTCCGGAATATAATGGTTATAAAGTTTACTGGGAAGATGGTGCACAGATTACAGCACCTAAAGATAAAGAGATTATCGGTGAAGTTAATAAAGTGACAGACTATGCGATGGTTAAGACGATGGATAAGGCAGTTGCTATAGAAGCTGGACTTTATCATACAATTGGAAAAGAAATTGATGATGCATATGTTGAAGCGCTGAAAAAGCAGATTATTCACCCTGAATACATCAGTCAGGTAGCTGAAGATATTAAGATCGTTTACACACCACTGCATGGTACAGGTAATATTCCGGTGCGCAGAGTGTTAAAAGAACTTGGGTTTAAACATGTTTACGTTGTGCCTGAACAGGAATTGCCAGATGGTGATTTCCCAACAGTCAGCTATCCTAATCCTGAAGATGCAAAGGCATTTACACTTGCATTAAAGCTTGCAAAAGAAGTGGATGCAGATATTGTGTTAGCTACAGATCCTGATGCTGACCGCCTTGGTGTTTATGCAAAAGACAGTAAGACAGGTGAATATGTAAGCTTTACAGGTAATATGTCAGGTATGTTAATTGGCGAATATATTCTCAGAGAAAGAAAAGCAAATGGTACATTACCTGCAAACGGTGCTTTAGTTAAGACAATTGTTACAACCAATATGGCTGATGTGATTGTCAGAGATTATAATATTGAATTAATAGAAGTATTAACTGGATTTAAGTATATCGGAGAACAGATAAAATTCTTTGAACAAAATCATTCTTATGAATATGTTTTTGGTCTTGAGGAAAGTTATGGTTGTTTGGTTGGCACACATGCCAGAGATAAGGACGCATGTGTTGCGGTAATGGCATTATGTGAGGTTGCTTCCTGGTGTAAAATCAATCATAAAACTTTGTGGGATGATATGATTGATATTTATGAAAAATATGGTTATTTCAGAGAAGGACTTCAGTCAATTACATTAAAAGGTATTGACGGCGTTGAAAAGATTCAGGCCATCATGGATAAATTAAGAAAGAATCCACCTGTGATTATCGGTGATTACAAAGTAAAAGCAATTCGCGATTACAAGTCTGGTGTAATTAAAAACCTTGAATCAGGTGAAGAAACTGCAACAAATTTACCAGTTTCAAATGTTTTATATTTTGACCTTGAAGATGATGCATGGTGTTGTGCAAGACCTTCAGGTACAGAACCAAAGATTAAATTCTATATGGGTGTTAAAGGAAATTCTCTTAAGGATTCAGATGAAAAACTGGCAAAGTTGACAGATGCATTGATGGCATTGGCCAAAAATTAATAGACAGCAAAAATAATAATAACCTGCATATATCATAATTGGTGTATGCAGGTTTCCTTTATTTATAAAATCTAAAATAAGCATGAACTTTTTTGTGCTATAATTGCATTTTGAAATAATGTGTAATATAATGTAGCAAATACTCTACATTGAATTATGGAGGTATGGTTTATGAAGAAAAGAAAAATGTCCATTCAATATTTTCAAAAGAAAAATCTAAAGTACATGATGCTTGTTTTTGCCTTTCTAATGGCGGGTACGACGGTGGCATGCGGAAAAAAGACAGATACAACAGAGAATGTAGCTGAAACATATACAGATGGATTGTCTGATGTAGATTTGTCTGATGTGAAGGTTGAACTTGGCAATTATAAAGGATTAATATTTTCGATAGAACCTGTTGAAGCAATTACAGATGAAGATGTTGAAAATCAGATTCAGGCGATTTTACAGTCATATTCAGAAGATGATATTTCAAAAAAGCAAGTGATAAAAGACGGCGATTTAGTCAGTATTGATGTTGAGGCTTATATTGGTGATGAACAATACGGAGAAAAAGAGACGGATTATTATGTGACAATCGGCTCAGGTGTATTTTTAGATGGCGACGATACACAACTTATTGGTAAAAAAAGTGGCGACTCACTGACGATTACAAAAACATATCCATCTGATTATGGACTTGATACACTTGCCGGGAAAACTGTCGATTATAAAATAAAAATTAATGGCATTGTTACAAATGAGCAGACAATTCCGGAATTGACAGATGCGTTTGTATCATCAATATCTGATTGTAAGACAGTAGATGAATTTAGGGATTATGTTAAGCAGGAGCTTGAAGCGAACGCACAGGAGCAGCAAAAGGTTGAAAAAGAAGATATGATATGGAATCAGATCGTATCTCAGATGACTGTTGTGAATTTCCCTGAGGATGTGAGAGCAAAGAAGATTACAGAATATAAATCTTACGATGAAGACAGTGCAGCGTTAGAGAATATGTCATTAGAAACATATGTTGAAACCTATTATAATATTTCTATAGAAGAATATGAGCAACAGGTTGAAGATGAAGTTGATAAGGAAATTGATATTGAACTTGCAAAAAAAACGATTGCAAAGCAGGAAAAAATCTCGGAAGATGAAGTAAACGATTATTTAGTCAGTGTTTCTATATTTAATGAAGCTGATAAAACAAAATAGTGTCAATCAACATTCGTACTGGAAATTGCGATATATACAGTGTATAATATTTTATGTTTTTACAAAACCATTAAAAAGTAATACAGAGGTAAAAAGATGAGTAGTGATTATAAAAAAGAGAATGACGACACGGAAATCGATATGTCTGGTATTATTATAGAAGATAATGATGTCAAAGTTACAGGCAGAGCAGATGTGGACACGAATTTATCTCATACAGTAAAGCTGCAGGAGGATAGTTCAGGAGATGTATTTGAACAGGCTGCAAAGGATGCAGACAGTGTAAATGAAGATGAAAAACATCTTGAAGGCAGCGTCAGACGCAAAAAACGTGAAGTTCACGGAAAAAAGAAAAAAGTGATGCAATGGATTGGCTGGGGTGTGGCTTTAGTCCAGGTAATTTTATCTGTTGTTTTGATGATTCAGGTGAGTGCGCTTGGCATGATACCGGAAAAGTATCTTGTGGTTGCGGGCTTTGCACTGTTTGTTCTGGCTGGGCTTACTGTGGCATCGACATTTTTTGGTAAGACGATAATCCCGGGATGGATTTTTGGTGTATTGATTATTATTATTTCGATTTTTGGTTGTGTTTATTTAGGAAGAACACAGTCGGTGCTTGAAGAAGTGACGATGGATGCAGATGAGGAAGTTTATAAAGTGGACAGTATTGTGGTTGCAGTACTGCAAGATGACCAGGCACAGACGATGGATGACGCACTTTTATATAATTTTGGTATTCACAAGACGCTTGACCGTGACAACACTAATACTGTGATTGCTGAGATTGAAGCCAATGCAGGTATTGAATTGACCGTGACAGAATATGACGATTTTTCTGCATTGATTTCTGCTTTAAAATCAGGAGCGATTCAGGCGATGATTTATAATTCTGCATTTAATGATACGATTGAAGAAACAGATGAGAATTTCTCTGACGAAGTGCGTATTCTTGATAATCACTCTATTCAGACGAAGGTGAATCTGACAGCTTCTGACATGAATCTGACAAAAGAACCATTTACAGTTTATATCAGTGGTATTGATGTATATGGTAAGATTGGACAGACAAGCCGAAGTGATGTCAATATGCTTGTGACAGTCAATCCGGTGACAAAAGAAGTCCTGATGACAACAACACCAAGAGATTACTATGTGACATTGCCGAATGTTTCCGGTGATTCAAGGGATAAGCTGACACATGCGGGTATTTATGGCATTAACTGCTCGATGGATACGCTGTCACAGATTTATGGTATTCGTATTGATTATTATGTGCGTGTCAACTTTGATACATTAAAGAAGGTTGTCAATGCACTTGGTGGTGTGGATGTTTATTCTGAATATGAATTTACGACACATTATAAAAATGGCGGTTATGAGATTAAAAAAGGTTATAATCACATGGATGGCAAGACTGCTTTGGCATTTGCAAGAGAGCGTTACAATGTGCCGGGTGGTGATGAACAGCGTGGACGTGACCAGCAGGCTGTGTTAAAAGCGATTCTTGAAAAAGCGATGTCACCGTCTATTTTAACAGGTTATATGGGACTGATGGACAGCTTGTCCGGCAGTTTTGAAACAAATATGAGCATGAACCAGATTGCCAGCGTTGTGAAGATGCAGTTGGCGGATGGCGCAAGTTGGGATATCAAGTCACAGAGTGTTACAGGTACATTTGGCAATGAAGCCTGCTATTCTACAGGATGGCAGAGATTAAGCATTATGTTCCCGGATGAAGCTTCGATTTATGCTGCCCGCAAGAAGATCCTTGCAGTTGGCGGTGTGGCATTGACAGAAGATGATCCACTGTATCGTACATTTGATGTGACAGACGAAGATGCTGTAGCAGATACAGAAGGTGCTTCTGCGGATGCTCAGACGACAGAAAGTGAAAGTACAAGCAGTACAGCAGACAATTTGTCCGATGCCGGTACAAGTGGACAGACTGCAGACGGCAATCAGACAACAACTTCTGTGCCGGAAACAGTAGTCAACGAAGATGCGCAGTTAGATATTGATGCAAGTTCAGGAACACTGGCGTATCCAAGCTTTTGGACAGGTTTCTGGACAGGAATGCAGACGACAAAAGAATAAATGTAATGGAGGGAGTACATGACAGTCAAAGATTATATAAAACGAGTAGCAGTCTTTTTACTCAGCGTGTTGATTGTAGTTCTTTTGTCAGCGGCATTTGCATGGGTTTGGTGCAATATTTATAATATAGAGATTAAGCTGCCTTTCTGGCGGCGTGGAAATCATCTGGTCATTATTTTGTATGCAGTCATTTTGTTCCTGTTTGCGAAGATGTACAATGCATTAAAGGTTGGTTATCTCAAACGGCTTGATGTATTTATTTCATGGACAATTACGGTTGTATGCACAAATATTATTGAATATTTTCTGATGTCATTAATTGACAGACAGTTATTAAATTGTAATGCGTTAATCTGGCTGACGCTGGCAGATATTGTGATTATTGCAGCGTGGACATGGTTTTCCGGATGGGCGTACCGTAAGTTGACAAAGCCTCGTAAGATACTTGTGATTTATGGCAAATACGACCCGGACGAATTTTTAAGAAAGATGATTCGCCGCAGAGATCAGTTCGCGATTGGCGAGAAAGTGCATGTCAGTGTCGGACAGTCCGAATTATTTAAACGTATGCGTCGTTATGATGCAGTGTTTATCTGGGATTTGCCTGCTGAAATCCGTAACAATCTTGTGAAATTCTGCTTCTCGCATTCAATTCGATGCTATATGACACCAAAGATTTCAGATATTGTGATTCGTGGTTCAGAGCGTATGCATTTGTTTGATACACCATTATTGGTGATTAAAAACAGTGGATTTTCTGCTGAGCAAAAGTTTATTAAACGTCTGGGTGATATTTTGATTTCAGCGATTGGCATTATCATTGCATCACCGATTATGCTGATTGTGGCTGTATGCATCAAATTGTACGACCGTGGTCCTGTATTTTACAGACAGGAGCGTCTGACAATCGGTGCAAAGCCATTTTACATCTGGAAATTCAGAAGTATGGTTGTGGATTCTGAGAAAAATGGCGCACAGCTTGCCAAGAAAAATGATTCCCGTATTACGCCGGTGGGCAAGGTCATTCGCAATCTTCATCTGGATGAATTGCCGCAGTTATTTAACGTATTCATCGGCGATATGTCCATTGTGGGACCGCGTCCGGAGCGTAAAGAAATCGTGCGTAAATACGAAAAAGAAATCCCTGAGTTTCATTATAGAATGAAGGTCAAAGCAGGGCTTACAGGTTATGCGCAGGTTTATGGCAAATACAATACGACACCATATGACAAATTAAAGCTGGATATGTTTTACATTGAGAATTTTTCAATTTCACTTGATATTCAGTTGATGTTTATGACTTTTAGAATCCTTTTCCAGAAGGAAACCTCTGAGGGTGTGGAAAGCTGGCAGAAGGATGCGTTAAAATCCTCCGTAGAGGAGGAGATTACAGAAGATACAAAAGAATAGAGGAAGAGATAATGGATAAAAATGCGATACACGACAAACCTGAATTTAAGGTTTCAGTGATTATGCCGGTGTATAATGGTGCTGAATTTATTCAAAAAGCAATTGAGTCGGTACTGCTTCAGGAAGTGCCGCTGGAGTTATTGATTATTGATGATGGCTCTACAGACAAGACACCGGAGGTTGTACAAAATATTTGTGATCATCTTGAAGATATTAAACAGGCGATTGATGTTGAACAGTTTATGATTCCGTATAGTCCGGTCGATGAAGAGAAGCTTCGCGTGAAGATAACGAAAGAATTTGTTGAGCGTGAAAATGAAGCTGCAGAGGATGCGCAGCAACCGGATAAGACCAAAGGTGCGGCAAAAGCAAACAAACCAATTGATATAAAAAAATTAAAAATTTCAGATGAAATGCAGGTGGCCATTGATGCGGAGGTGGCCAAACGCAGTGAAAAAATCAGAATCAAGAAAAAAATGGACAAAACCAGACGCTTTGGTGAGATTACAAAAGCGCTGCATCGCGAGGATAAAGTGATAAAATACATCCGAAACGAGCATAATATAGGTGCGGCAGCAAGTCGTAACAAAGGTGTTGCGATGGCATCAGCACCGTGGGTTGCCTTTCTTGATGCAGACGACTGGTGGATGGCGGGCAAATTAAGAGCGCAGGTGAAGGCCTTAGAGGACTCAAAACAGGTTTTATGTTGTACTTCAAGAGCTTTGGTGAACCGAAAAGGCGAGGATATGCAGCATATCATTCCTGTAAAAACACAGATTACATATTATGACCTGCTCAGACATAACAGCATCAATTGTTCTTCTGTAGTTGTCAAAACAGAGGTTATGAAGGCATTTCCGATGTGTCATGAGGACAGCCATGAAGACTATATATGCTGGCTGCAGATTGTTAAAAAATATGGCGGTGCTTACGGTATTAAAAAGCCATATTTAAATTACCGCATGATCAAGGGCAGCAAATCGGGGAATAAGTTAAAATCAGCAAAAATGACTTTCAGGGTTTACAGATATATGGGATTTAATCTTTTTAAATCATGCATGTTATTTATATCATACGCAGTCCATGGTGTTCAAAAATATGGTCTGTCTGTAAAAACAAAGGAGTAATTTATGAAAAGATTTTTCAGTGATTTGAAAAAATACGGGAAATATGCCTGGTTTTCGGCAAAGTCAGAACTGAAATCAGAAGTAGCCAATTCTTATCTGAACTGGTTATGGTGGGTGCTTGACCCGTTTTGCTTTATGTTAATTTACACATTCATTTTCGGATATGTATTTAAGGCTTCCGAGCAGTATTTTCCAATCTTTATTTTTATTGGTTTGTCCATGTGGGATTTCTTTAACCGCTGTGTTACAAACAGTATCAAGATTGTAAAAAACAACAAAGCAATTGTATCAAAGGTTTATCTGCCAAAATACATTCTGATTATTGTCAAGATGTATGTGAACGCATTTAAGATGCTGATTTCCTTTGGTATCGTTGTAGGTATGATGATTATTTGGCGTGTACATGTGACATGGCATATTATTTACGTGATTCCGATTTTGATTGTGTTCTTTATTTTTACATTTGGTTGTACGACAATTTTGTTGCATTTTGGCGTATTTGTGGAAGATTTGTCGAATGTTGTACACATCGGACTCAGATTGCTCTTTTACATTACAGGTATTTTTTATCGCGTGAGTACAAGAATTCCGAAACCATATGGTAAATTGCTTGAAAAATACAATCCGGTTGCATTTCTGATTTCTTCAATGCGAAATGCATTGTTGTATGGTAAGGCCATCAGTTGGAAATGGTTGGTGGCATGGTGTATTGCCGGTATTATTTTATCGATTATCGGCGTGAGAACAATTTACAAAAATGAAAACAGTTACGTTAAAGTAATTTAAGTAAGGTGAAATCATGGAAAATGCGATTGAAGTCAGAAATTTAAAAATCAGTTATAAAAACTTAAAATCTTATTCAATTAAGAAAAGCCTGCTTCATTTTAAACATAGTAAGGCAGATGTATTTGAAGCTGTCAAATCCATTTCTTTTGATGTAGAAAAGGGTGAAATTCTTGGTATTATCGGTAAGAACGGCAGCGGCAAATCAACACTTTTAAAAGCGCTGGCAGGTATATTTTCGCCAGATGATGGCACGATTGATCTAAAAGGACACAGTGTATCGCTGTTGTCGATCGGTGTTGGTTTTCAGAAGGAACTGACAGGCAGGGAGAATATTCTTTTATCCGGTATGCTGCTTGGTTTCTCTGAAGAAGAAATCCGGGAAAAAATGAAGAATATTATCGAGTTTGCCGAACTTGGCAAGTTTATCGATATGCCTGTAAAGACTTATTCCAGTGGTATGTATTCAAAACTGGCATTTTCAATTACAGCCATCCTTGAAACAGATATTATGTTAATCGATGAAGTGCTCAGTGTTGGTGATGAGCGTTTCAAAAAGAAAAGTTATAACAAAATGAAAACATTGATTTCACATAAAGACAGAACTGTTGTGATAGTATCACACAGTATTTCCACACTTGAAAGTCTTTGTGATAAAGTTATGTGGATGAATGATGGTGAAATTAAGATGATTGGCGCACCAGGGCCGGTGCTTGAAGCGTATAAGGAGTATATGAAATAGATGAAAAAAATTGCTTTTTATATCAAACAGTATATAAAAATGGCGCTGCAGTCTGTGATTCTCCCTGTGGTTTATCGTTATTACAGACAGCGCCCATTAAATAAACGGCTTGTCATCTTTGCGGATGGACATACAGATGGTATGCCCGGAAGTATGCAGTTTATGTACAGGGCGGTCCGTGCACTTGGCTTTGAAACCATGTGTTTTTGCTATGATTTTAAGAAGCTTTCATTTATGAAAACACTGCATGTAATTTGCAGTTTTATGAAAAATTACGCGCAGGCCGGCACGGTCTTTATTTGTGACTATTATCTGCCGGTATCCTCCTGCAAAAAGTGTCATGAAACACAGGTCGTCCAGTTGTGGCATGCCTGTGGTGCTTTTAAAAAGTTCGGTTATGATTCGCCGGAGGATATTCCGACATTTTATAAAAATAATCCACTGCGCAACTGTACGCTTGTGACAGTGAGCTCACCATTGTGTGAGAGTATCTATTCGGGTGCAATGCATCTGCCGGCTAATGTTGTTCAGGCAACGGGTGTCAGCCGGACAGATATGTATTTTAACGAAGATTACAAAAATAAATGTAAAAAGACTTTCTTTGATGCTTATCCAAAGGCGCGGGGCAAAAAGATTTTACTGTGGGCACCGACGTTTCGGGGCAATGCGGGTGATCCTAAGACCCTCGGTCTTGATACAGTGCTGGAACTGCCAAAGAAGCTTGGCAATGACTGGTATGTGATTATCAAGCTGCATCCGCATCAGGAAAAAGTATTGCACAAATCTAACTGTGATATTGCGACAGAGGAATTGCTGCCGGTGGTGGATGTGTTAATGACAGACTATTCGTCTGTGATTTTTGATGCTATGCTTTTGAAGGTGCCGGTTGTCCTCTTTGCGCCGGACAGTCAGGATTATACAAAGCAAAGAGGGTTTTATTTAAATTATCAATCCATTCCTGCCGTGCATGTGCGCGATGCCGTTGAATTGCCTTATGCGGTAAAGAGTGCAGTGACAGGAGCAATGGACAATACAATGTTTATCAGTCAATATGCGGGAAGCTGCGATGGACATGCGACAGAACGTATTCTTAAATTGTTATACAGCAGGAGGTAGAAAATGAAAACAAATGTATTTGCGGTGATTTTGGCCGGTGGTCGAGGCACACGTATGGGAAATGTAGAAAAACCAAAGCAGTTTATGGAAATCGGCGGTAAACCGTTGATTGCACATACGATTGAAAAGTTCAGTGTTTTTCCTGAGTTTGAACAGATTATCGTTCTTGTGCCAAAACAATGGAAACATCATACATCAGATATTGTAAAAAAATATGTGGTAAACAAAGAAAATGTTGTCATTATCGAAGGCGGAAGCTCAAGAAATGAAACAATCATGAATGCGATTAATTATATCGAAGCCCAGGGGGCATTAAATGATGAAACAATTATTGTGACACATGATTCTGTTCGTCCATTTGTGACACATCGTATTCTTGAAGAAAATGTTAAATATGCCCGTGAATGTGGTGCCTGTGATACAGTTATTCCTGCAACAGATACGATTGTGCGCAGTGAAGATAATGAGCTGATTACAGAAATTCCTGACCGTTCAAAGATGTATCAGGGTCAGACACCTCAGAGCTTCCATGCGAAACGTCTGAAGGAGTTATATGTTTCTCTGACAGAAGAAGAAAAGAAGATTCTGACAGATGCCTGCAAGATTCTTGTGCTTAAAGGCGACCCTATTCATCTTGTGGAAGGTGAAGTATTTAATATTAAAATCACATATCCTTTCGACCTGCTTGTGGCACAGGCACTTCTTGGAGGTGATGGCGTATGTTAAATACGGTCTATCAGCTTAAACGCCCAAGACAATTTGCAATGGCAGTGAGGGATGTTCACTGTGATGATGAACATATCCTTGTGCGTCCGACATATCTTTCTATCTGCAATGCAGACCAGAGATATTATCAGGGAACTCGTGCAGAGGAGGTATTAAAGGAGAAACTTCCTCTGGCATTGATCCATGAAGGTATCGGCCGTGTTGTATATGATCCGACGGGCACATTTGCCGTAGGTGATGATGTGGTGATGATTCCGAATCTGCCAAGTGAAACAGATGAATATACAGCAGAAAATTATCTGCGTTCAAGTAAATTCAGAGGCAGCAGTGCGGATGGATTTATGCAGGAATATATTTTGACTGTGCCGGACAGACTTGTGCCATTGCCGGATCATCTGAATCGTGAAGTGGCAGCATTTACCGAGATTGTCAGTGTGAGTTTTCATGCGATTTCAAGATTTGATAAGATTGCACATGCGCGAAGACGCCGTATTGGAGTGTGGGGTGACGGTAATCTTGGTTATATCACATCCCTGCTTTTAAAGAAGCGTTTTCCGGATTCTGAGATTTATGTTTTTGGTGTCAACCAGACGAAATTAAATGATTTTACATTTGCAGATAAGGTTTTTCTGACAACCCAAAATCTTGAGGGTATCAGTATTGACCATGCATTTGAATGTGTGGGCGGCGGTGCGGCATCCAAAGCAATCAACCAGATTATTGATTTAATCGCGCCGGAAGGTACGATTTCGATTCTTGGTGTATCAGAAGATTTGTCACCAATTAATACACGTATGGTGCTTGAAAAAGGTTTGCGCATTTTTGGCAGCAGCCGAAGCGGTCGCAAGGATTTTACAGAATTAATAGAATTCTATAAAAAATATCCGGATGTGCCGGAATATCTGGAAAATATTGTCGGCTCCACAATTCATGTGCGCAATATTCAGGATATGACCGCTGCATTTGAAGCAGATATTCATAAGATGATTGGTAAGACCATTATGGTTTGGGATAAATAAAAATAAATAGAGGAAGTTGCATGAATATTATTAAGAAAATCAGAAAACTGCTTGTCAAAATATGGAGAAAATTGCGGTTAGATAAGCTGACAAAGCATATTGTTTACAGACATCTGTATCCACGATGTTATCGAAAATATGCCATGCAGCCGGTAAATCCAAAAAAAGTTGTATTTATCGAGCCGCGTTACAATGTATTATCTGACAGCTACCGCCTTTTATATAATAAACTTGAAAAAGAAGGTTACGAACTGTATGTCAGCTATTTGAGAAATATTATACCGGGTTATAAAGGTTATCTTGAACGTTGCTTTGATATGGTGCGTATGGTCGCAGATGCCGGTTATGTTTTTTTAAACGACAGTAATGATATTTTCTCAACATTGCCGTTGCGTCCGGAAACAAGAACAGCCAATGTATGGCATGCCTGCGGCGCTTTTAAGAAATTTGGCATGAGTACGTCAGATAAGATTTTTGGTGCCAGCAGAGAAACACTGGAAAAATATCCGAACTATAAAAATCTGGAACTTGTGACAGTCAGCAGTTCAGAGATTGTGTGGGCTTATGAGGAAGCGATGAATCTGAAGCATGAGGATAATATTGTCCGCCCGGCGGGGGTCAGCCGTACAGATGTCTTTTATGACCCTGAATTTATTCAGTCTGCACGCGATGAAGTGTTAAAGGTATTTCCTGAAATCGGTGACCGTAAGATTATTCTTTATGCGCCGACCTTCAGAGGTCGTACAAAGAGTGCGACAACGCCGGATTGTCTGGATGTTGCTGCATTTGCACAGCATTTTTCAAAGGATTATGTGCTTTTGTTAAAGCATCATCCGATGGTTAAAAAACGTCCATTGATTGACCCTGAATATGCGGATTTTGCAAAAGACGTCACAACAGACTTAAATATTGATACATTATTGTGTGTCAGCGACATTTGTATTTCAGACTATTCATCATTGATTTTTGAGTATTCGCTGTTTGAACGTCCGATGATATTCTATGCCTATGATTTGGATGATTATTTTGACTGGCGTGGTTTCTACTACAAGTATGACGAGATGACACCGGGACCGATTTTTAAGACAAATGAAGAAATGATTGATTATATCGATCATGTAGATGAACGTTTTGACCGCGAGAAAGTCAGAGTCTTTAAAGAGAAGTTTATGGGTGCCTGCGATGGACATGCCACAGACCGCATCTGGGATATGATGCAGAAAAAAAATACATTATAAATATGAATTTCGAAGGGGATTTTTCGTAGAATGCGGAAAATTCCCTTTAATCTTAAGAGAATTTTAATGAAATCGCTTTACAATCTCAATAAGTATAGATTATAATATGTATTTGTAAATTGAAAAGTTATTTTAGAATTTTTAATTATGAATTGAACAAATGAGGTAGTTTTATGAGAGAACGAAAACAGCCGGTTTCCCAGGAACGCCGAAAGAAGATGCGGGGCGATGATTTCGACTGGGATATAGACAACCAGAGCCGTCAGAGCAGACAGTCTTCACGGATGCAGAGTTCTGGAAATCAGGGCAGTCGGCCATATGGTACATCCGGCAGCAGACAGCAGGATGGCAGAGGTTATGCAAACAGCCGGTCATCTCAGAACGACAGAATGTATCAGAGCAGCGATAGAGGTTACAGAGATGAATACGGTGCGCAGTCAAATCGCAATTACAGAGATGACAGAGCGCCGCAGCGTGGCTATAGTAATGGCTCTCAGCCACAGGGTAGCCGCAATGTGCAGGGTAACAGACAATATCAGAGTAACCGTTCAAATTATGGTAATCCGCCTGAGCGGCAGATTCGAGATGATTATCATAGAAATAACCAGAATCGTCGCAAAAAACATACGGTTGGTAAAGTCATTGCAATTATACAGGGAATTTTATCCATTGCGATTCTTGCGATATTATTTATCATGGATGTTTTGCCAACGATGTATCTTGTTGCAGGTGCAGCGATTTTATTATTCCTCTGGTTATTTGCATTTTTCTCACAGTTTACAAAGAAAAGTCATATACCGGGCAAAGTCTTTTCTGTGTTGATGAGTGCGTTGCTTTGTTTTGCAGGGTATTATTTGCTTGTTACGCAGAATATGTTGTCACAGATTACAAACTTTAAGTACAGTATTGATAATATGGTAGTCGTTGTACTTCAGGATGATCCGGCACAGTCATTGGAAGATGCCAAGAACTATACATTTGGTGTCAGAACATCTTATGATGGTGAGAACCTGACACATACACTTGAGGAAATCAAGAAGAATGTCGGACAGGATGTTGTGACATTAGATTATACAAATTTGAATGAGCAGGTGGATGCGTTATATAATCATCAGGTAGGTGCGATTATTTATAACGAAAATATCACAGGTTCAATCGAAGAAATTTATCCGGATTTTTCCACACAGACAAGACAGCTTGAAAATGTGGAAATTAAGACAAAAGTTGAGGTTGAGGATACTTCTGATGTATCGGTGACAAAGGAACCATTTATTGTTTATATCAGTGGTAATGACAGCTATGGTGAACTTTCACTGAAAGGTCGAAGCGATGTGAATATGCTTGTGGCTGTAAATCCACAGACAAAGCAGATTCTGATGGTGAATACACCGCGAGATTTTTATACAGAATTCCCTGGTGTAACTAATGGTGTTAAGGATAAGCTGACACACTCTGGTAACTATGGTATTGATTGTACGATGAATACACTTGAGAGTATTTATGGATGTAATATTGATTACTATGTACGAGTCAACTTCTCCTCACTGATTAATATGGTGGATGCTCTTGGCGGTGTTACTGTTTATTCAGATTATGACTTTACAGCGATTGACGGACGTCACTTCAATCAGGGTGCAAATCAGTTAGACGGTGAGTCAGCACTGATGTTTGCCCGTGAACGTAAAGCGTTTACAAATGGTGACTTCCAGCGTGGCCGTGACCAGCAGCTTCTTTTGACAGCGATGATTCAGAAAGCTATGTCACCGGCAATCCTGACAGGTTATGTTGGTCTGATGTCCACACTTCAGGATAGTTTTGCGACAAATATGCCTCAGGACAGCATCACAGGCTTGATTAAGATGCAGTTAAGTGACGGTGCAGAGTGGAATATCGTATCTGTGGCAGCTACCGGTACGCCGGATATGCAGTATTGCTATTCAACTGGTGATGAAAAATCTGTTGTTGTGCCAGATGAGTCATCTGTTGCAATGTGTCAGGATATGATTAATAAACTGTTTAACGGTGAGATTCTTCAGGATCCATCAGCAACGACAGATACAACAGGTACAAACTAGAATTACAAAAATATAAAATTACAGAAATATAGAAATACATTTCGGGGATGTTAGTGATAACATCCCCGTTTGAATGTTTGAAAATATTCTGTAAATGATAGGTTTTGACTTTGAAAAATTGTAATTAAAAGGTCAAGTTTGTAAATTTTTTGAAAATATGTGAAGTATATAGTGGTTTTTATGAAATTCAAATGGGTGTGGACAGTGATGCTGCCACATCAAAAATTACAAAAATAAGAGGGATAATTCCTTAATAAATGGAAGGAATATTAATCATAAATATATTGTGATAGGAGGATGGCGTAGATATTATGGAAAACAGAACTAAGCGAATTTTGACGATTATATTTGGCATAGGTGCACCATTGTTTGCTTTCTGGCTGATGCAGCTTGCGATGGGCTTTGGTTTCTGGAACTACAGCTTTAAATTGCAACTTGCCAATTATGTAGTCATCGGTTTAATTTTTTATATATTATATGTGATCACAAACAGTGTACGGATATCTGCCGTGAGTGTGGAAGCGGTTGGCTTGATTTGGGGTATTGCTAATGCATTTATTATTCAATTTCGAGGCACACCGGTACTTCCATGGGATTTTGCAGCCCTTGGTACAGCGATGGCTGTGGCAGGCAATTATAAATTTATTCCGTCAGTGACGATGATTTTGGCGATTGTTTTATTTATCGCTTTAGTAATTGCTCAGAAATATTTTTGTATCAAAGGACAGTTTAAGTTAAATAAGCGAAATGCATGTTACAGGGCAGTGGCGCTTGTGTGTGCAGTCCTGTGTGTATATGCGGCAATCAGTCCTAAATTTCTTGAAAAATGTGGTGTTTCTGCGGATGTGTGGGATCAGGCAGCATCATATCAACAAACAGGAGCAGCAGCTTCTTTTGCGCTGAATACGAAGTTTTTAAAGGTTGAAGTGCCTGCAAGTTATTCTGAGACATATGTCGAAGAAATCAAAGGCAACAGCAGTGTCTGCAGTACAGTCAATCAGAATGATAGTTCTGAGCAGCCTGCAGCAGACAAAGTATCTGTGGAAAATACAGAAAGGGAAACTGTAACACAGTCTGTGCAGACAAAAGCAACAAATATTATTGCTATTATGAATGAATCCTGGGCGGATTTTGAGGATTATGGCAATCTTGAACTCAGCGAGAGTGTAATGGATTATATTCATTCATTGGATAATACAATTTTCGGACATGCGTATACATCTGTATTTGGTGCAGGCACTAGTGCAAGTGAATTTGAATTTCTGACAGGAAACTCTATGGCATTTTTACCGTCAGGAAGTATTCCTTATCAGCAGTATGTTACAACACCGAAAGACAGTCTGGCATCTTTGCTGCATGAGCAGGGCTATCAGTGCTTTGCAATGCATCCGGGCGAGCGTACTTCATGGCAGCGAAATGAATCATATCCATTGCTTGGCTTTGACCAGTTTACATGTGGTGAGGACATGCATGTTGAACTTAGCGATGAGCATGGTTATGTAGGTGATGATTCTTCATTTAATGAAATTATTTATGAGTATGAGCACAGAGATACGTCAAAACCATTTTTCATGTTTAATGTAACGATTCAAAATCATGGAAGTTACACAGATGAAAATTATGAAACAGAAGTTTATCTAAAGGATGAACCGGGGAAATACCCTCAGGCTGAGCAGTATCTGACACTGGCAAATAAGACAGATCAGGATTTTAAGATTCTTGTGGATTATTTTTCAAAATGCGAGGAACCGACAATTATTTTAATGTTCGGTGATCATCAGCCATCTGTGGAAACAGAATTTCTGGAAAAAGCGTATGGTGTATCATTGGATTCAATGACGATGGAGCAGTATATGGGCAAATTTAAGGTGCCTTTTGTTATTTGGGCAAATTATGAATTGCCGGATGATACGATTGACATTACAAGCCTGAACTTCCTGAAGCAGTATTTGTTAAACTATGCAGGCGTTGAAAAGAGCAATTACGATTACTACCTTGAAGAAATCAGTAAGGAAATGCCAGCGATGACATTTGTCGGCTACTTTGACAATGAAGGCAATGCCTACAGCCATTTGCAGCAGACAGAATTCGACAGCATTATTAATGATTACAGCGTCGTACAGTACGATATGCTGTTTGGCGATGCCAAGTTCCAGGATAATGCCGAGTAGTTGAAATCGCACTTATATCGATAAAATCGAATAGATGATAAAAGAATGCTACTGTATCAGTTGTGAGTGCAAAGCTGAAAGTATTTCAAACTTTTAACTCTGGTAACTCATGATGAAATATGGTAGCATTTATAGTATAGCGGGATTACTTTAATTGTGGTGTAATTTATGAAATCAGGTTAGAGAAAAATATTATTTATATTTGTACGAAATGTTATCAGAATGTTTATAGTCAGAAAATAAAAAATAACTTCGAAAAACAACATAGAATGGTCAAACAAAATATTAGTTATACAAAAAAATAAAAAATTTTCAAAAAAAGTGTCACAAAAAGTGGGTCTGAAGTGTAGTATATATGTGACTCATAAAGTGTGATTCTTATGTGAGGAGGTGCACACATGAGCCGGGAAGATTTTTTTGCTAATCCGGATACCGCAGAAAATCAAAATGAAATATCTGTTCAGCCAGATGTTGATGCGCAGACATCAGAGCAGGACAGAATACCCCGTAGCTTATCAGACACACATGAGCGAAGATTTAGAGCAAATCTTGTACGATATTATGACGAGGAAACCGCAAAGATTATTATGGAGGCGAGAGCACAGGCAAAGAAGGATATTGCCGAAGGCCGCATTCAGAATATGACAGAAGGCGTTTCACCGGAATTTTACACGGATAAAGAGATGGCGCAGGACGCCTCACTGAAGAAAGCTCATGATAACTGGGAGAAACAACAGAAGCGTGATAAAGCACGCAAGCAGAGGCAGATGCCAGACCGCTATGGCTTTAAACGTTGGCAGAAGATTGCCGCAGGCGTGTTGATAACCCTGGTCGTGCTTGGAAGCGTGACGATGAGCACAAATGCTTTACGTGTGCCAATCGTCAAATTCTTCTCATCATCAAAGACAGGCTATAATATGGTGATGGCAGAAACCGGCAGCGGGGATAGTAACTATCATGAATATATTGAAAATGTTTATGTGTTAAGTGAAACGCTGGATGGATATGAGGAAATATCTAGGACAGGTACAAGTCGCATGATTTTTATTGAATATTCTGATAATGCACAAGGATATTATGCATATTATCAGATGGTAGATTCTATCGATAATTGGTTAGATAATAGTGATATATCATATGAAAAATGTTTAATATTGGATAACATTGGATATTTTCAGAATAAAGAAACAAATTCATTGTTATGGGCTTATGATGGATACGTTTTTCGTATTACTGGGGATATTTCAAAAGAAGATATGATTTGTTTGGCTAGTTCATTAGCACTAAACTAATGGCGAGGATAAATAATGAAGAAAATAATGAAGAAAATAATTACAGTGGTACTAATGTTAGTGATGTCATTAGAAATAGGCAGTTTTTCATTTGCAGATGAAGCTGTTCTTGAAGACACAAATGATTATAGCTGGGAACTTACGCAGATTAATGGAACACCAAAACGTGAACGTTGGAAATATACAGCTGCTACAGCACAAGGATGTCTAGTGGATGGCGGACGATTTATTGGTAATGCGTCAGTTACAGGTAATAAAGGAGTTACAAAAATTGTTATATTTATGTATCCACAGAAAAAATCTGGAGATGGATGGACAAATTTGACAACATTTCAAGATACAAAAAATGGTCGAGGGTTAGCTGTTGAACATTATTACTCTCCGTGTTCCAGAGGTACATATCGCACACGCTGCAGTTATTATGTATATGTAGGCGATACATTTGAGCATATTATTGCTTACAGTTCCGAGTACACTTATTAGTGCAGGGTAATTCCCTGCCTGCATATTGATTTTAACATACATGTAAGATAGTATCAGCCTTTTTCTGTTCCAAGTGGTTTGAATGACTAATATGTAAGAAATAATTGCAGGCAGGGGATTTTTTTACTATAAACAGGGAAATAAATAAGAAACAGGGAGATATACAAGGTTAAAAATTTGAATTTTCAATAAAAACCACTTGATTGTATGGGGAGAGATTGTTGAAAAAATATTGGGATTTACTTAAGGATTTTATATTCCCGAAGCGTTGCCCGGTGTGTGATGAGGTAGTAGCGTTTGGCGAAGGCTATGTACATTCTGAATGTAAGGCAAAACTAAAGTATATTTCAGAACCTGTGTGTATGAAATGTGGCAAACCAGTCTTGGATGCATCTGACGATGTGTGCAGTGATTGTGGCAGGCGGAGGCATCAGTTTGATGCAGGACGTGCAGTTTGGGTTTATGAGCAGCAGATGCGAAAATCCATTGCGGCATTTAAATATAAAGGCAGACAGGAGTATGCCGGATTTTATACAGAACAGATATTAGCTGTTCATGGTGATTGGCTTAAGGCTTTACATGTGGATGCTGTTTTGCCAATTCCTTTAAATTCCAAAAAGTTCAGAAGCCGTGGATATAATCAGGCAGGTTTGCTTGCAAAGGGCATTGCTGATGTACTTAAAATTCCTGTGGATACGAAGTATTTGCAGCGAACTTCATGGACAGAACCACAGAAATCATTATCACCGGTGCAGCGTTATCAGAATCTAAAACAGGCATTTTGTGTACAGGGACAAGCTGGCAAATATCATAGTGTATTGCTTGTGGATGATATTTATACAACGGGAAGCACCATGGATGCGTGCGCGGCCGTGTTAAAAGCTGCAGGCGTGCGATATGTTTATTTTGTAAGTTTATGTATAGGAAGTGACCGAGAGGGATAAGTGTATGACAGAAAGAACAAATGATAAAGCGGAAACTAAAGATATAAAAGAAAACAGCAAAACAACTTCAAAGACAGATGATAATGAAGCAACAAGTGATGTGAAACCAAAGAAGAAAAGAAGACGGACACCCAAACCGTCACCTGTAGAGGAAGCGAAGAAAGCTGCTGAGGAAGAAGCCAAACGAATCGCAGAAGAATATGCCAAAAAGTCGGAGGAGGAAATTCAGAAGGAAGCCGAGGAGGCTTTTATGAATCTTATCCGGATTGCTATAGATGAAGCCAGTTATTTTGGTGGCAGTGAATTGAAACTCAGAAAAGATGGACAAGTTGAAATAAAACGTTCAAGACGTACAGCCAAGCCATTGACACCAG
The DNA here is from genome assembly GCA_934339005.1 of uncultured Catenibacillus sp. GTDB lineage: Bacteria > Bacillota > Clostridia > Lachnospirales > Lachnospiraceae > CAKRHR01. Next base: position 146,815 of record CAKRHR010000002.1, read on the forward strand.
ACAAAGAAAGAGGTACAAACCGAACAAATAAAAGGATATTTGACAGAGATGGTTATCCGGTGGATTCCGTAGAAGAAGCCATGGAACACTATTACGAACAATTCCCGGAAAAACTCAAGAACAAAAGAAAATCAAAAGCTAAGGCAAAAGATGATGACTTGTCTGCCGATGTAGCTAAAAAAGCCGAAAGCAAAACTACTACAGATGGAAAAGTTACTATGGATAGCAAAACTACTACAGATGGCAAAGCTACTATGGATAGCAAAGCTACTACAGACAAGAAAACTGCTATAGATCATAAGGCTACTATGGACAGTAATGCTTCTGAAGATAATGAGTCTGTTACAGACAGTAAATCTACTATAGATGATAAATCTGCTGCAGAAACCAAATCCGGTGAAGCATCTAAAAACGCTAAAAATGCCAAGTCCTCCTCAAAGAAGAAAACAACCAAAGGCAAGAAAAAGGGTAAAGGCAAAGAGGATGAGAAAGAACCGATTCAATACAATTTTCTGGCTGAACTCAGAGAATATGCGATGCGGGAACGCAGAAAACGTTTGTTGAAGAAATATCCAATTAAGAAAATTGATGAGGATAAAGATGTAGCTTTTTTCGAAGTTCCAAAGGAAATCTATCAGAATCCAAAGGCAGAAACATGTGAGCTGGAAGAAATCGTCTGTATTCGTTTATACGATGACCCGTATATTCAGATGACAATTGACTTTAACTTGGATGCGAATGTCAAAAAACCACGCAAGAAATCAAGCATCATATAATTTTAAAGACTGAGAATTTGTATCTTAAAATATGAAAAATTGCCGCCAGTGACTGACAGCACAAAGCGGCAATTAATGAATTATTCATCCCATGAGATGCCAGTGAATTTTTTGAAGGCTTCCATGCTTTTGGCAACACTGTCGATTTCGCTGGACATTCGGGTGAAGTCCTGTTCAAGAATAATATAACCTGCATCGGTGTAAGTGTTTGCGGCATCGATGATAGACTGAATTGGCATAATGCCTGTGCCGATTTCTGCAAATGCGCTGGAAGCAATATCTTCACGGCGTTTTTTGTCGGATTCACTTTCGCTCCAGTTGCTGTTGCCATTTAAACCAACATCATCACCAGGCTTCATTTCGATGTCTTCCGGGGTTAAACCATTGAGGTTGATTGGCGCCAGACTATCCCAGGCGAAATCCTTTTGATGGATTAATTTGATACGTTTCCCGAAATGTTTAAGCATATCAACAGGATTTAAACCTGCACGCATTGTCCAGAATGTATCAAGCTCAAGGGAAAGATAATTGGGGTCTGTATTTTCAACGATAATGTCAAGAATGCTTTTGCCGTTGAAGGTACGATATTCGTGTTGATGATTATGATATAAGTATGTAAAACCTTCTTCACGACAGATTTTACCGATTTTATTGAAATATTCGCATTGCTGCATCAGATCATCGTAAGTTGTGAAACGGCCCATTGGATTAACGATATTTGTATTGCCAAGAATGCGATTGTAGGTAAGAATGGCAGGAATATCGGATTTTTCAAAAGGGAAAATGTGTGCACTGATAACTTTAGAACCAAAGCGGTCAAATGTTTGTTTTAACGCAGGGGCATCTACACCAAATCCAATACCGGAGTCTTCCACAGCGTTGTGATTGCAGACTTCGATATTTTTGTACCCGAGCTTAGCAACTTCCTCGACAGTACCAAGCGGATCATTCTTCATTGCCTGCCGCACAGAATATAAAATCAGACCAACTTTTAATGACATAATAAAAACTCCTTTCACAAACGTTTTATAGCTTGATTATACCGAAAATGCAGTCTTATGCAATCCCATGGATTTGCAATAATATCTCAAAATTTTAGGTGTATGTTCAAAGAAAAATATGTGGTTCAGAGCAAAATACCGTTTGCCCTGATGTCATCATAAATACAAAAGACAACAAAGGCAGGAGGTAGTTATATGCCGTCAATTTATGAAAAGAGTACGTTTTCAACCGGGCTTCCGGTGCGATGTGCGCGAATGAATGGCACAGAATCGTATATGTATCACTGGCACAAGGATACAGAAATCATTTGTGGTATTCGAGGTGTGACCAACGTCAGTATCGAATCACAATTTTATCAGCTTCATTCGGGCGATGTCTTATTTATTTCGCCGGAATTAAATCATTGCGTGTATACGACAGGTGAAGAAGATGAGCGGGGTGTGATTTGCTTTGATGCAGAATATTTTTTTGATATAGGGAAAAGTCATATAAACCCTCTCTGCAAGGTCCAAAAAGACAGCAACCAGTGGCAGGCTTCTGACAGGCAGCAGGTTTATGCCATGGTTATGCAGATAATAGAGGCTTATTTAAAGATGGATACAGCATGGATGTATGAGATAAGTGCATTGCTTTATCAGTTAGCGACATTTTGTGTAAGAATCTTGCCTCAGGCAGAACCTGTTGACAGATACATTATTCAAAAAGCTCAATCATTGATGAGTATACTGGATTATACATCAAAATATTATGCAGAACCAATAACACTCAGAAGCTGCTCAGATACGCTGGGATTTAATGAATCGTATTTGTCTACAATGTTTAGAAAAAGCATGGGTATGACATTTTCTTCATATGTACAGTTATTGCGTTTGAATCAGGCGGCATGGCTGCTGACGCAGACACAATTACCTGTTGCTGAAGTTGCCGCAAAATCCGGATTTGCCAGTATTAAGACATTTCATCGCGTTTTTAAATGTCAATATGGTATAGCACCCGGAGAGTATCGAAAACAATATTTCCAATTGACGTAGCAACTGTGATATATGAAAGAAGATGTTAAGGTCAATAGGCTGACCCTAACATCTTAAAGTTTAAATTAAAAGCAAATATGTGCTATTTAAATTCAACAACTGTTACGCCGTAACCGCCTTCGCCAAATTCACCAAGACGATAATCCTTCACGTTACTCATTTTGCGAAGTTTTTGGTGAACGGCATTTTTCAGGGCGCCTGTACCACGACCGTGAATAATTGTAACCTGTGGCATATGCGCCAGATAAGCGTCATCCAGATATTTTTCAAGTTCAGGCATCGCTTCATCCACAGTTTTACCAATCAGGTTCAGACTGATTGATACGTTAGCAGATTTGGACATTTTAATCTTACCTGAGCCTGTACGCTGCAGGGACGGTGTTTTAATAACTTCTTCGTCAATCAGTTCGAGGTCACGGATATTGACATGAGATTTTAAAATACCCATCTGTACAGTTAAATCACCCTTGGCATTTGGTGCAGATGTGACAATACCATTTAAATTCATAGAAAGCACTTTGACAGCATCCCCCGGTTTGAGATCTTTGGCTGTGAGTGTGCCTTTCTTTTTCGTTGTTTTTTCAGTCAGATGTTTATTGACATTGCCAAGCTTTTCACGGACAGCGCTACGTTTTTGCTCCATAGCACGGGCATCCGCGCCACCCTTGGACATTTTATTCATGTCGCGAATTGTCTGGTCGGCAAAATCCTTGGCATCCTGCAGAATCTTGCTGGCCTGTTCATTGGCACGTCGCAAAATCTGCTCTTTCTGCTTGGCAATATTATCGTGCTTCGCTTCAAGCTGGGCTTTTAATTCAGTAATTTCTTTTTTATAAGTTTCAATTTCATTTTGCTCTTTTTCAATCGTTGTACGGCTTGTTTCCAGGTCTGCAATTAAATCCTCAAAGTTCTGGTCGGAAACATCAATATTTTTCTTAGCATCCTCAATGATAAATTCAGGCAGACCAAGCTTTGAAGAAATAGCAAAGGCATTACTTTTACCCGGGATACCAATTAAAAGACGATACGTTGGGCTTAATGTGGCAACATCAAATTCACAGCAGGCATTGCATGCACCCTTTGTGGACAATGCAAAGACTTTCAATTCGCTGTAATGCGTTGTTACCATTGTAGTCACCTGACGAATCAGGAAATTTTTCAAAATCGCCATAGCCAGTGCAGCACCTTCGGTCGGGTCTGTACCTGCACAAAGTTCATCCAGAAGCACAAGGCTGCGGTAATTGGAGTCGGATAGAATTTTGACGATATTTGTCATGTGTGAGGAGAAGGTACTCAGACTCTGCTCTATACTCTGCTCATCGCCGATATCTGCAAAAACTTCGTCAAATACAGCCAGTTCAGACTGGTCAAATGCCGGGATATGCAGGCCGGACTGACCCATCAGTGTAAACAGACCTACTGTTTTTAAAGAGACTGTTTTACCACCGGTATTTGGACCGGTAACCATCAGTAATTTATAATCTTTACCAAGAATAATGTCGATTGGCACAACTTTTTTTCTGTCCAACAGCGGATGACGGCCTTTTTTGATATGGATATAACCATTTTCATTAAAGACAGGTTCTGTACCATTATAATGTCTGGACAGCATGGCTCTGGCAAAAATAAAGTCGAGTGCTGTCAATGTTTTTAAGTTTTCTTCAAGCTCAGACTGGTAAGCGCCGGCCTGATTACTTAAATCAGCCAGAACTTTTTCGATTTCTTCTTTTTCTTTGACAGCAAGTTCTGCCAGTTCATTGTTCAGACGAACAACTGCCATAGGTTCAATAAATAAAGTAGAACCTGTAGAGGACTGGTCGTGAATCATACCGTCCACCTGACTGCGGTATTCAGCTTTGACCGGAAGACAATATCTGCCGCCGCGCATCGTAATCAGGTTGTCCTGAAGCTTGGAACTGATGCTTTGAGAATTGACCATGGAATTTAACTGTTGGTGAATGCGTTCGTTTGTCAGCCGGATATTTCGGCGCACTGATTTCAGGGCAGGACTGGCATCATCTGCAATTTCATCTTCAGAAATAATACAGCGTTTAATTTCGTTATTTAATGGTGACAATGGTTCGATGACTGCAAACATATCGTCCAGACTGTCTTTATTGTCATCATCAGTATTTTTTCTGGAATAAGATTTCACGCGCAAAGCAACATCCAGCTGTTTTGAAATCTGTAGCAGTTCAACGATACCAAGTGCTGATCCGACTTTTAAGCGTAGCAGGGAACCACCGATGTCATATAATCCGGAAAATGAAATACTGCCTTTGGCAAATATACGGGCAAGCGCATCACTTGTCTGTGTTTGCATCTGGCGAATTTCGTTGATATCGGATATAGGTTTTAATTCACGACACAGCTTTTTGCCCATCGGAGAGGATGCATAATCGGATAGCTGGTCGATGATTTTGTGATATTCAAGAATTTTAAGGACTTTTTCGTTCATTACAAAACCCTCCAAAATATTTAAAGTTTCGTTGTTTTTAAATTTTATCAAATATGGTTTATCGTATTATTAATGGATTTTTTATTTTTAAAATATTTAAACGCTGTATTTTTTTGATAGTTCGTCCGGTTACAAAAAAATCTGACATATTTGTTTAATATATACAGAATTATCGGTATTTGTGTAAAAATGTTTCTGTATCTTTGTCTTGAGAAATTTTTCCGTACAACGTATAATTATAAAGGATATGGGCTGTAAATGCAAAGCATTTATATTTTGCATAATCAGGAGATTTTCTGTTATACAAAGTAAGCCTTCCGGGACAGAGTTTTTCTTTATCCCTGACATTAAAAATATGGAAATAATGAGGAATAGAGTATGCATTTTATTAAAGATTTAAAAGAGGGCGAAAATGTTTCAGAGATTTATCTGTGCAAACAAAAGCAGGCGTTAAAGACAAAGGCTGGTAAGAGTTATTATTCATTGCTTTTGCAGGACCAGAGTGGTACGGTAGATGCAAAAATTTGGGAGTTAAATCCGGGTATCGGTCATTTTGAACCACTGGATTTTATTAAAATCGAAGGTAATGTGACAAGCTTTCAGGGTGCGCTGCAGTTAAATATCCGTCGCGTGCGCAAGGCTCAGGAAATGGAGTACAATGCAGCTGATTATATGCCGGTGAGCCGTTACAATATTGAAGATATGTACAAGGAATTATTGGATTATGTGAAAAAAGTATCTGAGCCGCATTTAAGAGCGTTGCTTGAGATGTTTTTTGTGCAGGATAAGGAATTTATCACAAGTTTTAAGAACCATTCTGCAGCCAAAAGTGTGCATCACGGATTTGTAGGTGGTTTGCTTGAGCACACACTGAGTGTGACAAAATTGTGTGATTTTTATACAACACGTTATCCATTGCTGAACAAGGATTTACTGCTGACTTCAGCGATGTGTCATGATATTGGTAAAACTCAGGAATTATCATTGTTCCCTGAAAATGATTATACAGATGATGGCCAGTTAATCGGGCATATTGTGATTGGTGTGGAGATGATTCACGATAAAATCCGTGAAATTCCTGGATTCCCGAAGGTGCTTGAAAATGAATTAAAGCACTGCATCGTGGCACATCATGGCGAGCTCGAATATGGTTCACCGAAAAAACCGGCGTTGATGGAGGCGATGGCGCTCAATCTGGCAGACAATACAGATGCCAAGATGGAAACGATGACAGAATTATTTGATGCGGCACCGGATAATCTGGAATGGATGGGCTTTAATCGTTTTATGGACAGCAATATCCGTAAAACATCAAAATCAAAATAAATTTAAAGAAATAACACAACGGAGGATGAGCAGAATGAAAATTGGTTTTATTGGATGCGGCAACATGGCAGGTGCTATGGTTGGAGGCATGATTGGCAGCGGCAAAGTAGACAAGACAGATATTATTGTGTCAGCGCGTTCACAGGAAACACTTCAGAAACGCAGTAAGGCACTTGGTGTAGCAACAACTTTGGATAACCGCAAAGTTGCTGAAGAAAGCGATGTATTATTTTTAGCAGTTAAACCACAGTTTTATGCGGAAGTGATTCGTGAAGTGGCATTCTCCGTTAAAGAAGATGCGATTGTAGTATCAATTGCGCCGGGAATTACATTAGCTTCACTTGAAAAATTATTTGAAAGACCATTAAAAATCGTTCGTACAATGCCAAATACACCAGCACAGGTCGGAGAAGGCATGACAGGCGTATGTAAAAATGAGCGTGTGTCTGACGAAGAAATGACAATGATTTGCGAACTGCTTTCGACATTTGGTAAAGCAGAAGAAGTACCTGAACGCCTGATGGATGTGGTTGTTTCTGTCAGCGGCAGTTCACCGGCATATGTATTTATGTTTATTGAAGCGATGGCAGATGCTGCGGTTGCAGATGGCATGCCAAGAGCACAAGCCTATGAATTTGCGGCGCAGTCTGTACTTGGCAGTGCAAAGATGGTATTGGAGACCGGCAAACATCCGGGCGAATTAAAAGATATGGTATGCTCACCGGGCGGTACAACAATTGAAGCAGTCCGTGTGCTTGAAGCCAAAGGCCTGCGCAGCGCTGTGATTGAAGCCATGAAATCCTGTACAGCGAAATCAATTGAGTTTGGAAAGAAATAAAAAAACATTCATTTTAAGAAAGAAAACAGAGGTCGAAATGGAAATTAAGAAAAATGAAATATATACAATGACCATCGAAGACATCGGAGCAGAGGGTGAAGGCATCGGCAAGGTCGATGGCTTCACCTTGTTTGTCAAAGATGCTTTAATCGGTGATGAGATAGAAGTTAAAGCCATTAAAGTGAAGAAAAATTATGGTTATGGCCGATTAATGCGTATCATAACACCATCACCTTATCGTGTTGAGGCAAAATGCCCGAATGCGCGGGCATGTGGTGGTTGTCAGATTCAGCATTTAGATTATGCAGAGCAGTTAAAGTACAAACAGAAGAAAGTTGAGAATTTGCTTGAGCGTGTAGGTAAGGTCAAAGATTATGAAATGCTGCCGATTATGGGTATGGAAGAACCTTATTATTATCGCAATAAGGCACAGTTCCCTGTAGGAAAGAACAAAGATGGTGAGATTGTTACAGGATTTTATGCGGGCCGGACACATTCAATTATTGATATAGAGCATTGCTATATTCAACATCCGTTAAACGAAAAGTTGATACAGATTGTCAAAAAATGGATGAACCAAAATCAGATAGAACCTTACGATGAAGTATCAGGTAAGGGATTAGTGCGCCATATTTTAACAAGGGTTGGTTATCGCACAAAAGAAGTTATGGTCTGTCTTGTGATTAACGGTAAAAAATTGCCAAAAGCGGATCTGTTAGTTGATATATTAAAAGATGTGCCGGGCATGACAAGCATTTGCTTTAATGTTAATTGTGAAAAAACAAACGTGATTCTTGGCAATGAAGTGCATGTTCTTTGGGGACAGGGCTATATTGAAGATTATATCGGTGACATCAAATTTCAGATTTCACCGCTGTCATTTTATCAGGTCAACCCTGTGCAGACACAGAAATTGTATGGCAAAGCCCTTGAATTTGCCGGTTTGACAGGCACAGAAACTGTATGGGATTTATATTGTGGTATCGGAACGATTTCATTATTCCTTGCAAAAAATGCAGCACAGGTTTATGGTGTAGAGATTGTGCCGCAGGCCATTGAAGATGCTAAGAAAAATGCCAAAATCAACGGCATCACAAATGCCGAATTTTTTGTTGGAAAATCAGAAGAAGTCCTGCCAAAATACTATGAAGACTACGCTAAAGCCCACGGCGGAAACACAACAACCGCTGATGTCATCGTCGTTGACCCACCAAGAAAAGGCTGCGACGAAAAACTTCTGGCATGCATCGTATCCATGCAGCCAAAACGCATGGTCTACGTCAGTTGCGACCCAGCAACCCTCGCAAGGGATTTAAACTATATGGAAAATCACGGCTATAAGGTTGATAAAGTACAGTGCTGCGATATGTTTGCACATTCGGTGCATGTGGAGACGATTGTTCTTTTGTCCCAACAGAAGCCAGATGACACGATAGAGATCGACTTAGACCTGGACGAGCTGGATGCCACCAGTGCTGAGCTGAAAGCAACCTATCAGGAAATCAAAGATTATGTGTTGAAAGAATTTGGCTTGAAGGTTTCAAATTTATATATTTCTCAGGTAAAACGCAAATGTGGAATTGAAGTGGGAGA
>CAKRHR010000003.1 GCA_934339005.1 uncultured Catenibacillus sp.
ATATGAGCCAGATGCCAATGCAGGTATCCTCAGGTGATAAGATTGATTTGATTACAACATTCCCGGCTGGTTCAGGTTCTTTCAGTGCGATGCAGTCTGCTGGTCAGTTGACACCATTAAAAGATTTGCTGGAGGAATATGCGCCAGAAACATTAGAGGTTATGCCTGAGGTTGCATTGAAATCAACAACAGTTGGCGATGATATTTATGGCCTGCCTGTATTGACAGATTATACAAATGATGGCTATTGGGTTTGTAGAAAATCTTATATGGATGAGGTAGGTATGACAGTTGACGATATCCAGTCACAGGAAGATATTACAACGGCTTTTGAAAAAATGTATGCAGCACATCCGGAACTTAAGATGATTAGTTCAGGGGCACAAAATCTTACAAATTCTTCAGGTACACAGAGTAATAATGTTGCATATGATTCACTTGGTACTGATATTGTTGCTGTTATGGTTGATAAAGACCCTACAAAGGTTGTAAGTTATTTTGAAACAGAAGAATTTAAAGAAGAATTTAAAATTCTTCAGGACTGGTATAAAAAAGGTTATGTCGATAAAGATATTGCAACACGTACACAGGACCCGACAGCAGATGCATCTGTAATTTCAGGCTTTTCAGGGGGCAATATGCTTCGTGTCAAAGGCTCAGACGGATTGGCAGGAGAGCCACGTATACATGCAAAATTAACTGAAGGCTATGTGACAACAAGTGCGATTGCAATCATGAATATGGCAGTACCTACATCTGCAACAGAACCTGAGGCTGCTGTCAAACTGATGAATCTGTGTTATACAGATAAAGATGTTAAACAGCTTGTAAGCTATGGTATTGAAGGTGTCAACTATACATATACACCTGAAGAAGGTTTGGTAGTTAATGCAGACAGTAACTATGCACCGAATACAGTAGGTATTTTCGGAAATGTACTTTTGTGTGATCCGACAGCAGAATCAATTGAAATCGGTTATGATATGTCCAAAGTATCTCTGGATTCTTTAAAATATTCACCATTGCTTGGCTTCAGAATTGATTATTCAAATATTTCTTCAGAGGAAGCTGCGCTCCAGACAGTTTTCAACGAATATAAAGGTCAAGTGACAACAGGTGTTGCAGATGATGCAACGTATGATGAATTTATTGATAAAATGTATGCAAATGGATTGCAGAAATATATTGATGAAGTTCAGAAACAGCTTGATGAGTGGTATGCTGCACAGGAATAATTGTCTACGTAAAAGTTAAAAACGGAAAACGGGTGAACAAAAATGTTCCCCGTTTTTTTAAATAACAGTCTGAAAGGTGCGGGTGATTATGAAAAAAAAGTTTAAAATTTTCTCATATCAGGGTCAGATTCTGTTTGATATGCTTCTGGTAGCTGTTTTATCAATACTTACAATGAATCTGCCTTTTGCTCAGTATGTTTACAAAAAGAAAAAGTATATGTTAACAGGCTTCAGTTTCTTCTCAGAGCATAAGATTCAAAAGGGCACAGTGATTGTACCTTCAACAAAAATTGTGGTTGCACTGTTGATTGTCATTATATTATCAGCAATGGTTGCAATTGTATTTCCAAAAATTAAGAAAATCCGTATATCCGGATATCTGCTTGCATTAACAGGTATTTTCCAGTTTGGTACCAGTATCTTCTTTAAGATACAGTTGGAGTATATTCTGACGGATGTCAAAAAATATAATCTGGGATATGGTGTTTGGATTGAAGCGGTTCTGGGACTTTTAATTATTGCAAGAGCAATGCAGATTTTGTATAAAAATAATGTCTTATCAGCACTGGATTTTATGGTAATGCCGGGATGTATTTATCTGCTGATTAATAATTATTTCCCTATGCTTGGTATATTCATTGCTTTTAAGGATATTGATTATTCTGTCGGTATTTTTAACAGTAAATGGGTTGGTCTGACAAATTTTAAATATTTGTTTGCTTCCTCTGATGCATGGGTAATGACGCGTAATACAATTTTATATAATATTGCTTTTATTGTCCTTGGTAATATTTTTGCAATAGTTATTGGCATTATGTTGAATGAATTGTTTTCAAAAAAGTTACAGAAATTATATCAGACATTAATCTTATTGCCTCAGTTGATTTCAATTATTATTGTTTCATATATCGTATTTGCATTTTTGAGCAATGAAGCCGGTCTGATTACAAAAAGATTAATGGCAGACAGTGGCATCAACTTTTATAATTCTCCGGGTTACTGGCCGTTTATTCTGGTATTTATTTACCTGTGGAAGGGTGTTGGCTACAGTTCGATTATTTATCTGTCTTCCATTGTCGGTATCGACAGAACATTATATGAAGCTGCCTATGTGGATGGCGCAAATAAATTCCAACAGATTTTTAAGATTACATTGCCGCTGATACGACCAACAATCATTACTTTGGTTATTCTGGCAGTCGGAAGAATCTTCTTCTCGGATTTTGGTCTGTTTTATCAGGTGCCAATGAATTCCGGTGCACTTTATTCGGTCACACAGACAATTGATACATATGTCTATCGAAGTTTGCTTCAGTTAAATAATATTTCGATGTCATCTGCAGCAAGTTTGTATCAGTCCATTGTCGGCTTTGTTGTTGTATTACTGGCAAACTGGATTGTTCGTAAAGTAGACAGTGAAAATGCTATGTTTTAAGGAGAAGAAAATATGAAAAAGGAAAAAATCAAAATAAACGAAGAATATAGCAATACAAGTGTCAGGGGAAAAGGCGAATATACTTTTCAGGTATTTTCACATATTGTATTGATTGTCCTTTCGCTGTTAGCTGTTTTGCCATTTGTTCTTTTGATTATGAGTTCATTGACCGATGAAGACAGTTTGCTTTTGAATGGTTATTCATTCTTTCCCCAAAAATTCAGTACATATGCCTATGAATATCTTTTTGTGACAAATTTAAAAAGTATTATGTCTTCTTATGGCATTACAGTTTTTGTTACATTAGTTGGCTTGATTTTAAGTCTTTTGATTACACCAATGCTTGCATATCCTCTGAGTCGGAAAGATTATGCAAGGGGTAAAAAAGTTTCTTTTTATGTATTTTTCACAATGTTATTTAATGGTGGACTGGTGCCGTCTTATATGATGTGGACACAGGTATTCCATTTGAAAAATACAATATTTGCATTGATTATTCCAACGTTACTTTTAAATGGATTTAATGTTATTCTGATGCGTTCAAACTTTCAGAGTAATATTCATCCGGCAATGATTGAGGCCGCCAAGATTGATGGCGCAGGTGAATTTTATATTTATCGTAAGATTATATTGCCGTTATCATTACCGATTATGGCAACAATTGGATTGATGACAGGTATTAATTATTGGAATGACTGGACAAATGGTCTGTATTATGTGACAAATTCAAAACTTTATAGCTTACAGCAGTTGTTAAATACAATTATGACAAATATACAGGCACTGACACAAATGACAACAGTCACTGTCACACAGAAAATGCCGAGTACTTCCATTCGAATGGCTATGGCAGTCATTGGCGTTATCCCGGTACTGGTGTTGTACCCTTTCTTTCAGAAATATTTTGTAAAGGGTATTGCACTGGGTGGTGTCAAAGAATAATGGAACAGGAGAAACAGTGAGATGGTTATTTCTACAAAACTTGGGAAAATAGAGGGTGTTGATTTTGATACATGTATTGAGTACCGTAAAGTGCCATATGCAAAACCGCCGGTAGGTGATCTGCGGTGGAAAGCACCGGTGCCTGTTGAACCGTGGGAAGGTACACTGGATGCAACAAAATACGGTAATCGATGCATGGCATGTGATTTAGCAGATGCGTTTTATGGAAAAGAATTTTATGATAATCCGGCATTTGCACGTACAATGGGAGAAGATTGTTTGTATATCAATATATGGACACCGAAGGATTATAAAGATAAAAAATATCCGGTAGCTTTCTGGATACATGGCGGTGCATTTGCTTCAGGCTATGCAACTGAAAAAGAATTTGACGGAAAAGCGTTTTGTGAGCGAGGAGTTATATTGGTCAGTGTGGAATATCGCTGCAATATATTTGGTTTTTTTGCACATCCGTGGCTGAACGAAGAAAATCCTGAACATATTTCCGGAAACTATGGTATTTATGACCAGATTTGTGCTTTGAAATGGGTATATGATTATATTGAAGCCTTTGGCGGTGATCCGGAGAACATTACGATTTTTGGACAAAGTGCGGGGGCGATGAGTGTACAGACACTTGTATCCACCAAACTGACCGGCAATATGATAGCGAAAGCCATCATGCAAAGCGGCGGTTCATATGCTACGGGACTGCATACGGATATTTCCCTGAAGCAGCAGGAAGCTTACGGAGAAGAATTTGTCAAAATGATGCATGTGCATAGTCTGGCAGAATTAAGATCCAAATCTGCCGAAGAAATTATTGCAACGCATAAACCGCTGATGGATTTGCTTATGCCAAGGGTGCATGGATTATATCATGCGCCGACTATAGATGGTAAATTACTGGACGATACCTATTATCATATTATGGATAAAGGTGAGATTAAAGATATTCCGTATATGCTTGGTTCAACAAAAAATGACATTATGACAACACCGGAGATGGTTAAAAAGGGTGAATATTCAGATTTGTATAAAGGCGTTATAAGTTTTAGTCATAAACTGGAGGAGCTGAATCGAAAGCCGGCATATACATATTATTTTAAACATAACCTGCCGGGGGATGACATGGGCGCATGGCATTCATCCGAATTGTGGTATATGTTTGGTACATTAGACCGCTGCTGGCGGGATTTCACGGAAAAAGACCGGGCATTAAGCAAAGAAATGCTGGATTACTGGACGAATTTTATGAAAACCGGCGATCCAAATGGTGAAGGTCTGGAAGAATGGCGTGCGTGCAGTAAAGAGAATTCTTTTATCAAAGTATTTGAATAAATGGTCTGAAACAGTTTTTGATAATAAGGAGATTATACATCAATGAATGAGGAAAATTCAAAAAAATTGCCTGAGGTAAGTGATGCAACGGCTTTTATTTTGAAAATGGTTGCAAAAAAGTCTACAGGTCATTCATGCATATATCTTGACAGTGATACAGTTTATAATATTGATGATATGGATCCGCGTGCTTATATGCAGGAACGAAGAATGTCAGGCTGTTATACGGTGATTTCAAGTGCGATGATTAATCCGGAGTATCCGGGAGAAGTGTGGATTGATGGTGAATATGCCGGCGATGCAGTCATTGGCAATAAAGATGTAATACAGACCATTGGCTTTTTTGTAAGAAAGAAATTTACAGAATATGGCAAGACATATCATATTAAATATTGTCATGCTGTTGCAGATAATGGATACGAGCTTGAACCTTTTGAAATAGATATTACGACATTGCCTAAGAAATATCCCGGAGAAAAATATCCGGAACATGATTTACTTGTGCTTCAGGCTGCCAGAGAAGGTGCTGTACTTTTGAAAAATCATCGTCAGGCATTACCGTTAGGGAAAAACAATGTTGTAAATATTTTTGGCAAGGGCGGACCGGCGTACAGACTTGGCTGTGTAGGGGCGGGGAAAATCAATCCGCGCTACGGTATTCGTCTGGAAGAAGGTATTGATAAGTATACAACACTTAAATTGAATCATGAGTTGTTTGATTTCTATCGTGATGAAAAAGATATTATGCCGGATGCAGATATGCTTCAACGGGCTAAAACACAAAATGATACAGCAGTGATTGTGATTACAAGAGGCACGGGAGAATCTATTGATAATACACCAACGGCTGGAAGCTATTATCTGACGGAGGAAGAAAAAAATCTGCTTAAAAATGTAAGCGAAGCATTCTCAAAAACAGTTGTATTGTTAAATACAGGATTTCCAATTGAAATGGGATGGGAAGAAAAATATCGGATAGATGCGGTTTTATGGACCGGTTTAAATGGTATGGCAGGCGGACAGGCTGTGGCAGAAATTCTGGAGGGAACGACATGTCCATCAGGCAAATTGCCGGATACATGGGCTATGGATTATTATGATTATCCGTCTTCTTTGAATTTCTGTCTGCCGACACCGGATGTTATGCAGGACAGATTTAACAAAATGAGATATGCTGTCAATGTATACGAAGAAGATATGTATGTCGGATATCGGTATTTTAATACATTTCACAAAAAAGCTGCTTATAATTTTGGACACGGACTTTCCTATACAAAGTTTTCTAAGGAAGTGCTGCTATTTAACCAGAATGGTGCGCATGTGCATTTGAAAATCAGAGTTACGAATACAGGCTGCGTTGCAGGTAAAGAGGCCGTTTTGATTTATGCACATATATCGGATGGCAGGATTGAACAGCCAGAACGGAGATTGGTTGCTTTTTCAAAAACACATACATTAGCGTCGCATGAAATAGAGGTGCTGACATTTGATATTCCGGCAAAACGATTTGAATCCTATGATGAACTAAATGCTATATGGACTATCGAGGAAGGGACAATTACACTGTATGCTGGTGATGATGTTGATTTGGCTGAAAAAATTGCTGAATTTAATGTAGATGAGCAAATTGTGCTTCAATATGTGGAAAACAGAGTTTATCCACCATTTAATTTCCGTGGAATGAGCAAAATGGATATAGAAAATACATGGCCAAAAGGCGAGATGAGTCATTACTATGTTTCAGAAACAGTGCCATTTGAAAGAAAAAGGAAAAACTTTGAAGCAACGAATGATGAAGCACAACAAGGGAATGAAAGTTTAATTACATTTCCAATGTTGATTGAAAATCCGAAACTTATAGATGCGTTTATAGCACAATTGAGCGATTATGATCTGGCAAGAATGTCTGTTGGCGGAAGAACCGGCTGGGGTGTGGATGATAATGGCTTCGCAGGCACATTGTACACGGAAGGAAAATTAGAAAAATACAAACTGCCGGAATACTATTTTGCAGATGGTAATAATGGATTAAATATGTTTGAAGCCAATATCGGATTTCCGGTGTCCAATGTTTTAGGTGCGACCTTTAATATGCAGTTATCTTATGAAGAGGGCAAAGCCATTGCAAGAGAAGCAAAGGATATGAATCTTCAATGTATTTTAGCACCGGCAATGAATTTGCATCGGAATATTTTATGTGGACGTCATTCAGAATATTTCAGTGAAGACCCGTTACTGGCAGGTTGTATGGGCGGCATGGAAAGTAAAGGATTGGAAGATGGTGGCGTTTCAAGTTGTATGAAACATTTCTTTGCAAACAATGCGGAAACGATTCGTCAGTGTAGTCATAGTATTATGTCAGAACGTGCAGCGCGTGAGTTATATTTGAAGGTTTTTGAAATTGCCCTGGAAATAAATGAAGCGGATGCATTTATGACAGGATATAATTTGGCAAACGGTGCTTACTGCGCAGGTGATTCGGAATTACTTATTGGTATTCTTCGCAAAGAATGGGGATATTCAGGTTATGTGATGACAGACTGGGGGTCCAGCAATAATTGTGATGTTGTACAGATTATCGGAAGCGGAAACAGTTGGATTGCGCCCGGAGAAATGGATGACAGCGAGGTTTTGCCGTTGGTAGAAGCAATGCAAGATGGAATACTTGAACGTGCGCGTGTGAGGAAAAATGTTAAGGATATGTATACGAGTATTCTTAAACATTATATAATGATGTAAGTGTCCAAGGTCTGAATTGCGATTGCACTTGCACTCATAGCATAATTTAGTTTGCATCATCAATTGACAATAAACTAATAGATTTTTATAATAAATATATTATGCTATTTATGGTTTCTATATTTTTATTGGAGGGGTATGATGAAAACAAATTTTAGAACACCAGAAAAGTATGCACAGGCAGCGATAAAATTAAGCAGGGAAGTATGTGCTGTCGGTGATGTGCGGCCGGAACATTTTAAGAAAGTTATGAAAGAAAACAGAGGAGGAATTAATGCATTCAGCCCATATGGTCCAACAAAAGACGGACTTGAAAGAAAAAATCCGGTAATCGTAGCTTTAGGGGACAGTGTGACAGCGGGACATTTTGAGTTTAATGGAGATCCGTTGGAACTATATGCTAAATTGGAAGCAGGACTTCTGAATGAAGAACAGTCTGTTGAAGTGACGGATGCCAGAGTCTGTTATCTGGAACAGTTTCGAGGAATGCTTATTGATAAATATGAGCAGACATCAGTCAGTACGATTAACAGTGGTATAGCTGGCGATACAATTTATGGTATGTTAAAACGTGTTTATCGTGATGTGGTACGTTATCAGCCAGATTTGGTAATTATTAACGGCTCATTGAACTGGAATGACGAAAATGGGACAAATGAAGATTATGAAAATGCGTTACTGAAAGTAATTACAATTATTAAAGAGGAAACGAAAGCAGACATTGTTCTTCTGACACCAAACATGGAGATTCGTCCACCATTTTTCCCAGTTCCTGAAAAATCAACGCTTAAGGAACGTGTTGAGGTTATGAGAAAATTAGCAGATAAGGAAAAAGTGTGCCTTGCTGATGCATATAAAGTATGGGAAGTATACGAATCAGAAGGATATCCTGTCAGTGAACTTCTTGCAAATAAATCAAATCATCCGTCAGTAACGGGACATACGATGTATGCCGAGGTATTAATGCAATTGATAAAATGATGCAGGCTGGACTTTTGACACTTACATCATAAAATTGTGAAATAAAAAATTTAATTTATTGTATCTTGAAACAGCAGGGATAATATTGACTTTATATAGGTCGATATTATCCCTGCTGTTGACATATAAGGTATATTCTACTAAAATAAATTTTGTTATAAAACATACATGTTGCATATGTTTTGCTTGAGAAAAGTGAACTATATGTGCATTAATGACAAAAATGTGCAATGTATGTGCAACAGGATACAAAATGGATATTACGGACAAACAGGGTGGATTATGACCGAGGATAAAGGAAGACAGGAACATGTCTTTGTAGATAATGTGCTGGATGTTGTGTTTGCATATCGCGATGACAGCAGCTTTTGCACAAATCACTGGCATGATTCGATAGAGATTATTTACATATTAAAGGGGAGTACGGAAGTCTTTATTGACCAGACAAAGTATTCAATTATGCCTGGAGAAATGATGGTCATTAATTCAGGTGTGGTGCATGCAAGTCAGACGATGGGGAATAATGCTATTTTTATGCAGATTCCGATCGAGCTTCCGGGGAGATATATTCCAAATATCAAAGAAGTTTATTTTGATGTGCCGCTGCGGACAGAGGATAAAGTGAAGAATATTCAACTGGATTCGATGAAGAAACTGATGCGGCAGATGTATCATGTGGCTTATGGCAAGGAAGATGGCTATGCAATCAGGTTTTCAGGCCTTTTATATGAATTTATATACGAGATGTATGTGGCATTTGCCATTAAGAGACCGAAGAAACGCGCAACGATGGATGTGACGGAGGAAACAGAGCGGCTGACAAAAATCGTGGATTACACAAATGAACATTATAAAGAAAATATCACGATTGCAGAGATTTCCGCACAGGTACATTTGCAGCCAGAGTATTTTTGCAGGTATTTCAAAAAATACATGGGGCTGACTTATGTAGAGTATTTGAATGAGTTAAGACTTTCGTATATTTATGAAGATTTGTTGTATACAGATTTGCCGTTATATAAAATTATGGAAAGCCATGGCTTTAAAAATTATAAATTATTTCGGCGGATGTTTCATGACAGGTATGATGGTGAAACGCCGATGCAGGTGCGGGAAAATCATCAGAAACGTGTGCGCCAAGTGGCGCAGACTTTAGAATTGGAAAATATTTAGCAAAAAATATCGAGGAGGGGTTACAAAATGAAATTTCAAAACGGTGCATGGTTAATGAAGGAAGGACACGCTTTATTTTCACCAAAGATGCTTTATGAAATTGACAAAGCCAGTGATTGTATTACGCTGGTGATGCCAACAAGAGGTTTTGACTTGCAGAGTGTCATGCTGACGGTGAAGGTAAGTGCGCCGATGCCGGAAATGCTTCGTGTGCAGGTGTGTCATTATGATGGGGTGGACACATCAAAACAGCCGAAATTTGAATTAAATCTTCCGGAAACATCTGCATTAAATGTGGATGAAAATGACAAAGAACTGGTGATAAATTCAGGCAGTCTGGCGCTGATTGTGGATAAAGAAACATGTGCGATGCGTTATGAACGCGATGGTGAGAAAATAACAACATGCCAGGGTCGTGATTTGGCATATATTAAGACGGACTGGAAAGGCGATTATTACAGCTATAATGGTGATGGTGCTTATATGACGTGCCATTTAAGTCTGGATGTTGGCGAACTTGTTTATGGCCTTGGCGAACGTTTTACACCATTTGTTAAAAACGGACAGTCCGTGGATATCTGGAATGAAGATGGCGGTACAAGCACTGAGCAGTCCTATAAAAATATTCCATTTTATATTTCCAATAAAGGTTATGGCGTGTTTGTCAATCAGACAGATAAAGTTTCGTTTGAGATTGCTTCTGAATATGTTGAAAAAGTGGCATTCAGTGTGCCGGGTGAATCACTGGATTTCTTTATTATTAACGGACCGACCATGAAGGATGTTTTAAGACGTTATACGGATTTGACAGGCAAACCTTCACTGCCGCCGGAATGGACATTTGGTCTTTGGTTATCAACATCATTTATTACAAATTATGACGAAGCGACGGTTTTGAGTTTTATCGAGGGTATGGAAAGCCGGCAGATTCCGTTGAAGGTGTTCCATTTTGATTGCCTGTGGATGAAGAATTTCCACTGGACAGATTTTTGCTGGGACAGTAATATTTTTCCTGATCCTGAGGGTATGATCCGAAAGATTCATGCGAAAGATATTAAGGTGTGCGTCTGGATTAATCCATATATTGGTCAGCGTTCAGCGTTATTTGCAGAGGGTAAGGCACATGGCTATTTCCTGAAACGTCCAAATGGCGATATCTGGCAGTGGGATATGTGGCAGCCAGGTCTTGCGATTGTTGATTTCACAAATCCTGAAGCCTGTGAATGGTACAAGGGCTATTTGAAAAAATTAATGGCGATGGGTGTCGATTGCTTTAAGACAGATTTTGGTGAGCGTATTCCGGTGGATGCAGTATATTACAATCATTTTGATGCAGCCAAAATGCACAATTTCTATTCTTATATTTACAATAAAACTGTTTTTGAAGCGATTGAAGAAGTAAAGGGCAAAGGCGAAGCAGTCCTGTTTGCACGTTCTGCAACTGCAGGCGGTCAGAAATTCCCTGTTCACTGGGGCGGTGACTGCAGTGCCAATTATCCGTCGATGAGCGAAAGTTTACGCGGCGGCCTGTCATTGACAAGCAGTGGATTTGGTTTCTGGAGTCATGATATTGGTGGCTTTGAAGATACATCAACCCCGGATGTATATATGCGTTGGGCGGCCTTTGGATTGTTATCCACGCACAGCCGTCTGCATGGCAGTGTATCCTACCGTGTGCCTTGGAATTACGGAGAAGCTGCTGTGGATTGCCTGAGATTTTTCACACGTTTGAAAATGTCTTTGATGCCGTATATTTACAGTGCCGCCGTGGAAACTTCAAAATCCGGTATTCCGGTCATGCGCAGTATGGTGATGGAATTTACGGGGGATGAGAATTGTCAGTATCTGGACAGACAGTATATGTTTGGCGACAATTTGTTAGTTGCACCGATTTTTAATGAAGATGGAAAAGGCAGATTCTATCTTCCAGAGGGTACATGGACAGATTATCTTACAAATGAAACTTACGAGGGTGGCCGCTGGTATACCAAAATTTGCGATTACAACAGTATCCCGCTGTTTGTGCGCGAAAATGCCATTGTTGCAAAAGGTGTCAGAGATGACCGACCGGATTATGATTATGCAGACGGTGTGGAATTCAGAGTTTATGAATTAAATTTATCTGCAGACAGTGTGCTTTCTGATGGTAAGCAGACTCTGGCAACACTGCATATGACATGTACTGATGGTAAAGTTGTGGCACAGGCTGAAAATGACAAGTCGTACACAATTCGCATGGTCAACAGACATGTGAAGGATGTGCAGGGTGCAGAAGTTGTTTACGATGGCGCAGATTCCGTGCTGACACCGACACAGGGGAATGTTTGTTTTACAATATGATGATGTAAGTGTCAGAAGTATGATATTTATGTCTGCCGGTTTAAAATTTCAGTTTTTGAACCGGCAGCGTAAAATGATAAATTTTTACATATCTGATGTATTCATGTAGTATCAAAATGATGTATACATCAGAAAAAACAGGAGGGACATTATGTTAAAAAGAGGTTTATCAATTGCTTTGGCATCATTGATGGCAGTGTCAATGGTGACAGCGTGTGGCAATGCTGAAGATGTTAATAAAAATCAGCAGACTGCAGGGGATACGACATCCGATGCAGAAGACGCAGGTGATGTGTCAGATGATGAAGATGACGATGAGGAAATGAAAACTGTAGAATTATATTCAGTAGATATGGACGGCGGCAGTGATATTACAGAAGTTGCCGAAAAAGTCAATGAAATTACTGAAGATAAAATCGGTGTGCATGTGAACTTCAATATGCTCGATTTTGGTTCATATCTGCAGCAGGTTGGTCTTAAGATGGCTGGCAATGAGCGTATGGATCTGATGCTTGTCACACCGGCACCGCCAACAACATTTACAAGTCTTGTATCACAGAATCAGTTGTTGGATATCAACGGTATGCTGGACGAATATGCACCTGGTATCAAAGAAAACATGGGTGAGTTCTTAAATGGTACAAAAATTGGTGACAGTATTTACGCTGTCGGTATTGAATGTGGTTTTGCAACCAATGCTTATGTGATTATGCGTAAAGATATTCTGGATGAACTCGGTCTGACAGAAAAAGCACAGAATCTTTCATCGTGGTCTGAATATGAAGAAATTCTGGATGCTGTTTACCAGGCAAATCAGGATGGCAGTCTGCCGGAAGATTTAAGAACGACAGCTTGCGTCAGCAATTCAAATTCAAATGGTGGAATTTTACCTTTAGGCAGCTTCTATGCAGGTGAAGACAGTTTTGCAGATGCCTATGGCACAGATGTTTTAGGTGATGCTTATGGCATTATTTCAACAGATGAAGCAACAGATACGGTTGCACCATATTATGAATCTGAAGAATACTACAAAATGCTTGAAATGGTGAATAACTGGTATAAGAAGGGTTATGTCTATAAGGATGCAGCGCTGACAGAAAATAATGGTGATGTGTTACTTAAGGATGGTGTCACATTCTCAACAATCATTACAGGTCAGGTTGGCGCTGAAAATGCAAGAAAATCAACAACAGGTTATGATGTCGTTGCAGCACAGATTGTATCTGTACCGATGGGTTCAAGTGTGACACAGACATTTGCACTGGGTGTGCCGATTACAGCCGAAGAACCTGAAGCTGCTGTAGAAGTGATGAACCTGTTATATACAGATGCAGATATCCAGAATCTTCTTGTCTGGGGTATCGAAGGCAAAGATTATACTTTAAACGATGCAGGAGAAGCTGTTAAGACAGAAAATGCAACATATTCAAGTCATATGTTCCTTTGGGGCAATGGACTGTTATCTTATCCTGCAGAAGGACAGGGCGGAGATTATATGGAACGTTTAAAAGCTGCAGATGATGCTGCGCCAATTTCAAAATATCTTGGTTTCTCAGCAGATGTGTCTGGTATTGCCAATGAATTGACAGCAGTGAATAATGTCATCAATCAGTATCGTGCAACCATCGAATCCGGTTCATCAACAGACCTTAAGGCAGATTATGATACATATTGCCAGGCAATGAAAGATGCCGGCATTGATAAGATTATCAGCACTTATCAGGAACAGTTAAATGAATGGCTTGCTAATCAGGGCAAATAAAAAAGCTATTTCTTCCTTTAAAAACGAATAAATTATAGCAATGACGCTGCATCCATGTAAATTGGATGCGGCGTCATTGTACTTTAGGGAGTGGCCGTGATATAATATGAACACTTAGCGAAAACATATTTATTAAATGAGGTGTAGCAACTTGAAGTTTTTTCATTTATCGGATTTACATATTGGTCTGAAGCTCATGAACAGAGATTTGAAGGAAGACCAGATTTATATATTAAATGAAATTGTGGCACTGGCGGTGCAGCATAAGCCGGATGCAATCATCATTGCGGGGGATATTTACGATAAGGCTGTGCCGTCTGCAGAAGCTGTGGCAGTGTTTGATACATTTATATCAGATTTGGTGCAGCAATTGCCGGGCGTTTATATTTTACTGATTAGCGGTAATCACGACAGCGCGCCAAGGGTGAATTGTTTCAGAAATGTTTTAAATCAACAGCATATTTACATGATAGGTATGCCACCACAGCAGCCGAATGAGCATATTGAAAAAGTGGTATTACAGGATAAATGGGGCGAGGTGAATTTTTATTTACTGCCATTTATCAAACCGTCGATGGTGCGCCAGATTCTGAATACGGAAAACACAGAGAAAGCTGTATTTACAGGGAAAGACAAATCTCCAGAAGAAGATAAAACTACAGAGAAAGACGAAATTTTACACAAAGATAAAACTATAGGCGAACTTAAAATTGAGGGGAAAAATAAAGTTACAGAAAAGATAGAAGTTGAAGAAATCACATACACCGGCAAATCCTACGACACCGCCATGCACCAGATGCTTGCCAGAGAAGCGATAAATCCGCATGAACGTAATGTCTTTGTGAGCCATCAGTTTTATCTGCCTAAGGGTGTGAATGCTGAAGATATTGAGCGTGCGGATTCAGAAATCCGAACAGTTGGCAATATTGATGAGATTGGCGGCGAGGTGCTTGAAATCTTTGATTATGCAGCTCTTGGACATATTCACAAACCGATGAAGGTTGGCAGCGAGGTATACCGTTATTGTGGTACGCCATTAGCATGCTCGGTCAGTGAAGCGGGTCAGCAAAAGCATATTTTAATGGTAGATATGCAGGAAAAGGGGGATGTTTCAGTAACAGAACTGCCGCTTGTGCCACTGCGTAATGTACGTGTTATTAAAGGTACTCTGGAGGCGGTTTTGCAGCAGGCGTGTGCTGATTATGTGACAGTAGTATTGACAGATAAAGTCGATGTTGATGTGATGGATATGCAGGCACGATTGCGTCAGGCATTTCCGTATTTGCTGGAAATCCGCAGAGAAAATATTCGCAGCACAGATTACAGCAGCGATGTTGAAATGGAAGATTTAAAAAATCCCTTTGAGCTATGCTGCGCATTTTTAAAGGATATGCAGGATGCTGAAAAAGCACTTTTGCAGGACGTCATCAACACAGTAAAGGGGGCTGAAAAATGAAACCGCTGAAATTAACGATGCAGGCTTTTGGTTCATATGGTGAAAGGACAGTGATTGATTTTTCAGTGCCGAATCAGAATTTATTTTTAGTTACGGGTGATACCGGTTCGGGAAAAACCACATTATTTGATGCGATTGTTTTTGCACTTTACGGCGAAACAGGTTCAGAAAATAACAAAAAAAGCGGTGATGAGCTGCGCAGTCAGTTTGCAGATGAAGCAGTGCAGCCAATGGTTGAGCTGATTTTTTCGGAAATGAACGGTGCACAGGAGGAAATATATACCGTACAGCGTATACCAAGGCACCGGCGCGCCAAGAAGCGCGGCAGCGGATATGTGAATGAAAGTGAAAAAGTGACCCTCTGGATGCCGGATGGCACCGAGTACCCGACAAAAGAAACCAATGAAAAATTAGAGTCCATGATTGGTTTAAATAAAAGACAGTTTATGCAGGTCGTGATGATTGCGCAGGGTGAATTTATGGAATTACTGCGTGCAAAATCAGATGATAAAAAAGTTATCTTCAGAAAACTTTTTGGTACAGAATTGTTTCAGAAGATTGTCGATGAGTTTGCCAGACGCAAAAACGAGCAGATGGCAGAGGTGATGCATTTGTGGACATTGTGTCAGGCAGAGGCCGGACATATCCATATTCCTGATGCGAAAACGCTGAATAATGAAGCAAATATGCAGGAAGTGTTTATGCAGCTTGCAACTGTGCAAAAGCGTGTGATGACAGCAAAACAGATGTCAGTTGTGGATATGGAAGAACTGATTGCATTACTTGAGCAGATGTGCACGTATATGTCAGATGTATGTGCGCAGAAAAAAGATATTTATACGCAAAGTAACGCTGAGTATTTAAAAAATCGTGATGCTCTAAATAATGCAAAGCACTTATCTGTACAGTTTGAATTGTTGGAAAATGCTGGGCAAATTCTTGCGCAGTGTGTCCAGGAGGCTGAACAAATTCAGAAAAATAAAGTCCTTGCAACTCAGATAAAGACTGCCTATGACATTGATGCGGTATATCAGAAGCAGTCTGAGATGCAGCACAGATTAAATATTTTAAAAGAAAAGCTGACAGAACAGCAGGGAAAATTACCTCAAATCAATGCCAAATGTGATCAATTGAAAAAAACAGAAGCGCAGGCCGACAAAGCACAGTGTACAGCGATTGAATTGTGGACAAAGACCAATGAACGCGTGACAAAGGTGCTGGAAGCTTTTGAAAAAATGGCAAAGACGAAAGCAGATATTAAATCACAGGAAGCTATTTTGGAAAAACTTGAAAAAGACAGTGCGCAGCTTCAGACACAGATAACAACTCTGGAAACACAGTACGAGGCAGCAAAAACAAGTCAGGCACAACTGGCGCAGACAGAAGTGATTCTTAGTCAGTGGCAGGGAAAATATGATGGGGCGATGCAGATGAAAGCGGATATTCAGTCGGTCAACGCACAGTTATCAGAGCTTAATTATCAGCAAAAAGTAACGCTAAAGGCAAGCGAAAAGTATATGCAGGCGCGAAGCCTTTATATTGAAAAACAGAATGCCTATCAGCGGATGCAAACAACATTTTTTGACGCGCAGGCGGGTCTGCTTGCAAAAAATCTGGAGGCAGGTAAACCATGTCCGGTATGTGGTTCAACCAATCATCCGCATCCGCATGAATTGCCGGAGGATGTCTTAAATCTGACGAAGGAAATGCTTGAAGCTACCGCGGCTGATTTGGAAAAATATCAGAAGGATTTTGAAATCGCTTCCGAAAAATCCAACAAAGCCCATACTTTATATGAAGAAAAAGAAAAGTATTTGAATCAGCAGATTGTTTTATTGTGTGAAAATCAGCAGGCTTCTTTGATGGCGGCTGATGAAGTATCTGCAAAGCAGTTGCAAATGATTTTAACGCATTATTCTGGCACAGAATCGGAAACAATGCCTTCGCAGGAAGAACAAATATCAGAAAAACAACTATCTTTAGAAGCAGCAATTGAGATGATTGAAAGTCTGTTTTCAGAATATGAAAATAAGTTGCTGGCACAGGGTAAGCAGTATCGTGCTGATGTAGAGAAATTGCAGGAAATCCGAGCAAAAATGCAGGCGATGGAAACAAAGCAGACAGCGCTGAGGGCACAGGCAGAGCAGAATAATACTACAAAAACACAGGCACAGATTATGTTGGCGCAGAGTCGGACATTACTTGAAAGTTATGAAATTCCCGAAGCCTATCCAAATGAATTGGCGGCAAAAGCAGTCCTGCAACAGGCAACTGACAAAAAAGAAGAATGTGTACAGGCATATAAAACTGCCGCACAGTCCTTGCAGGAAGCAAAACAGGCTAAAGCACAGGCGATAGCGCTGATTGAAAATTATCTTAAAGACCTTCCTGAATATGAGGCGGCATATGCGCAGGCGATTACAGGATATAAAGATGCGTTGGAAAAATTCCAGCTTGAAACATGGCAGGATATTGTTGGTAACTATCAATTGTCTGACATTGAAGCACTTCAAAAATCCATTGAGGATTACCAGTTGAAGCTTGCATCAGCAAAAAGTCAGAAAGCAGCGGCAATGCAGAGTATTGGAGAGGCAGAAAAACCGGATATTGAAGCGTTAAACAGTCAGTTAGAGATGGCAGAACGTGCAATGCTTGAAGCACAGACTGCGCAGAATCAGTGCATGGACATTTATCAGAATAATACAAAGGTGCTTGAAACTTTAAAGCCAAAGATGGCAGAACGTACACAGATGATGGCGGCACTGACGCAGCTTGAAACAATGTACAATCTGCTGGCAGGAAAAGTCAGTGGTGCGCGTATGGATATCGAAACCTATGTCCAGCGTTATTATTTGCAGCATATTTTAAATGCGGCGAATAAACGGTTTCGGGAAATGTCGGCGGGACAGTACGAACTGCGGTTGTACGAACTGGCGCAGGCGGGTGACGGCAAAAACCGCGGCCTTGATTTAATGGTGTATTCCTATGTCACCGGCAAAATGCGTGAAGTGCGTACACTTTCCGGCGGTGAGTCTTTCATGGCGGCACTGGCGCTGGCACTTGGTATGGCAGACCAGATTCAGGCAAGTTCATCTGCAATTCATCTGGATGTCATGTTTATCGATGAAGGCTTTGGTTCGCTGGATGAGCACGCCAGAGCACAGGCAGTCCGGGTGCTGCAGCAGATGGCAGGTGAATCCAGAATGATTGGCATCATTTCCCATGTGACAGAGTTAAAACAGGAAATCGAAGATCAGCTTATTGTCAAAAAAGATGACAAAGGCAGCCATGTGCACTGGCAGATTAGCTGATGATGTTATTTTTTATTTGCAAACTTAAACTTGCATAATCCTTGAAACTGTGTCACAATAAAGAGATAGCAGAGTAAAATGAAAATAGGGGCGATAGAAGATTCATGAGTAAAAAAGCAGTATTTTTTGATATAGACGGTACATTATGGGACAGACAGATGAATATCCCGGAAAGTACAAAGAAGGCAATTACACAGTTGCGTGAAAAAGGCATTTATACATTTATATGTACAGGTCGTGCGCCGGCATTTCTGACAAGTCCAAAACTTAAAGCACTGGATTTGGACGGTATTTTAGCAGGCTGCGGTACTTATGTATCATTTCACGGCGAAGAATTGTTATGCAAATATCTTGAACCGGAACTGGTCCAGAAAACGCTGGATATTTTGCGTGCGTACAATATGCCTGTAGTATTTGAGGGCAAGGATTATGAATATGCCGACGAACTTTTAAAGGATGATTCATATTATCCGATTTTGAAAAAAGAACTTGGAGATACATTGCTTGATGTGGATGCGTGCAGCATGCAGTGGAAAGCAAACAAATTCTCAGCCACTATTAAAGGCGGTAATTATATGGAAGCCATTCATAAACTTGAAGAATGGTATTTGATGATTGTACATGACAACGTTGTCTGTGAAGGAGTACCTAAGGGTTACAGCAAAGCATCAGGTATTCAGTTTATATGCGAAAAACTGGGTGTTGCCAGAGAAGATACTTATGCTTTCGGTGATAGTGCAAATGATAAAGAAATGCTTGAATACGCAGGTTGCGGTATTGCCATGGGCAACGGCACAGATGCTGCAAAAAATGTGGCAGATTATGTCACCGACAGTCTTGAAAATGATGGCATCTACAATGCCTGCAAGCATTTTGGATTGATTTAGAATGAAATAAGTTTTGAATGAGCATTATAATAAAGGCATAATAAAAATGGGGGAATGAAAGATGGAACAGCAGTTATTTACAAACGAAGTGATTTTATCATGGCTTCAGTACTATGCGAAAAACACACCGATTGATCTGGAAAAGGTAAAGATGATTGACATTACCCGTAAAAACAAAAATGTCATTCCAACAGTCGAATCACACAAGGCAGTTCTTGTATTTTCACAGGCCGGTGTCAAAGACATTTTTTACCGTATGTGGAGTGCAGGACTTGGTGAATGTGAAGTCTGGTATAATGAAGGCTCGGACCCTGTGGGTGAAGTAAAGCATGATTTGCTGAAAAATATGATTAATCGCGGAATCAATGCCTCTGCGGGTATGCTGATCGTCAATGACAAAGCACGCAATACATATAAAATCGGTATGGATAATGACAGCTTCCGTCGAGGCTCTGTACGTTTTGTCGGCAGTGAAATCCGGTCTGTGATTTTAAATAAAATGCATGTGGGACGTCAGGATGATCTGTGTGTCATCAGTGGCGAAAGTATTGCGATTGAGGCTGCGCTTATTGCCACAGAAGCTACAGTTATTGCTGTTGAATACAATAAAGATGACCGTGCAACCATTGAAGAAAATATGGAATATTTCGGCCTGCAAAACATTCAGGTCATTGACCATGTGGATGAACAGAATATGGCAGGATGTCCGGTGCCGGCACTTGTATTTATGGTGGCATCTGCCAGCATGGAACAGGAACTGGATTATCTGACAAAATTAAATCCACAGATTAATGTGGTGATTTACACACTGGATTTTTCCGTGGCAGCAGATATGCAGAAGATTTTTGAAAAATATGCCATCAAAGATATGGAAGTTGTTCAGGTGGCTGTATCTAAATTAAATTCAAAGAATACATTCGTTCAGGAACCTGCACCTTGGATTATTACAGGTAAAGCAGACCGCAAATAGAATGAAAGGCAGGATTTACAAATGATAGAAATTAATGGTATTAATCATGTGGCCATCAGTGTTGCGGATTTGGAAGAAAGCATTGCATGGTATCAGCGTGTATTTGGATTTACAGTCATTGACCGTTCAGAAATCCCAGGCACAGGCGTCAAAGTATCACATATGCAGGGCAAAGGATTTTTGCTTGAAATCTTTTGTGCCGAAAATAGCAATCCACTGCCAAAGGACAGGCGTATTCCAAATCTTGACTTTCTGACACAGGGCAATAAACATTTCTCTTTTGGCGTCAAAGACGGACATAAAGCCAAAGAAGAGATGGAAGCCATGGGCGTTGATATTGCCTTTGTTGCCGAAGTGGATGGTACTTATGGTGTATTTATCAGAGATAACACAGGCAACCTGATTGAAATATTTGAAGAAGGCTGTTAATGTAGGTAAAATACATTTTACAAAAAATTGACAATAGCTTAATGAAACATTTGGATGGCGTTGATATACTGACCTTAAAGATAAAAGAAAGTAAGTTGTATTTGATTTTGTAAAGATATTTAAAAGAGTATTTAAAATCAGACACGAAGGTGTATCGAAAAGAGGTCATTGATATGAAAAACGCCATAAGTCGGAAATGTTTCCAGAAACCTTATTTATTCTTATTTTTTAATACTGTGATTTATACACTGACTGCATTTACAATATGTACAATTGTTGCATTTGTGGTTGCGGGCATATCTGACAGATGGACATTGGCACAGTGCATGCGTTCGGCATTACTGGCAACAGCGTGGGCTGGTGTGATTTTTGGCTGGTACGGCGGTATTCTTTACTGGATGCGTAAAAACTAAAAAGTTAAAATATAATAAGTGAAAAATCGTGCTAAAAAGTGTTGACAATCACATTAAAAGGTGATAAGATAGTTCAGTAAAACAAAGCAGAGCTATTTACTCTCACCTCAGCATATGATGATGTCTTGGGTTTATATTTAAGATATTTGCGCACTGAGTGCGTTCTTAAATGGTGAGTAGGTTTCTGCTCACCATTATTTTTTTTGACATTAGGAGGTGTCAGTTATTAGCGAATTAATGATTAACGAGCAAATCAGAGATAGAGAAGTACGTGTCATCGGCGAAGACGGTGAACAGTTAGGTGTCATGTCATCTAAGGATGCGATGAAGTTAGCCAGAGAAGCAAATCTTGATCTCGTAAAGATTGCACCGACAGCTAAACCACCGGTATGCAAGATTATCGATTATGGTAAATATCGTTATGAGATGGCCAGAAAAGAAAAGGAAGCTAAGAAGAAGCAGAAGACAATCGAAGTAAAGGAAATTCGTCTTTCACCAAACATTGATGTGAATGATTTGAATACGAAGATGAACCATGCACGTAAGTTTTTAAAAGGCGGCGACAAGGTAAAAGTATCTGTCAGATTCCGCGGACGTGAACTTGCACACACAGCTTCCGGTAAAGTAATTCTCGAACAGTTTGCTGAGAAGTTAGCTGATACAGCAGTAATTGACAAACCTGCTAAGATGGAAGGTAAGAGCATGGTGATGTTCTTATCAGAAAAACGTAATTAATCAATATTAATCAATTGATATATTTAAGGAGGAATACATCATGCCAAAGGTAAAAACAAGCAGAGCAGCAGCAAAGCGTTTTAAGACAACAGGTACTGGTAAATTAAAAAGAATGAAAGCATATAAGAGCCATATCTTAACAAAGAAATCCGCTAAGAGAAAGAGAAATCTTAGAAAAGCTACTATTACAGATTCAACAAACGTTAAGAATATGAAAAAGATTTTACCATATCTTTAATCTGATGAAACGGAGGAACAGTTAGAATGGCAAGAGTTAAAGGCGGTTTAAACGCAAAGAAAAAGCATAATAGAGTATTAAAATTAGCTAAAGGCTACAGAGGCGCACGTTCAAAACAGTACAGAGTTGCAAAACAGTCTGTTATGAGAGCTTTAACAAGTTCTTACGCAGGTCGTAAAGAAAGAAAACGTCAGTTCAGACAGTTATGGATTGCTCGTATCAACGCAGCAGCACGTATGAACGGTTTATCATACAGCAAACTTATGTATGGTTTAAAACTTGCAGGTGTTGAAGTTAACAGAAAGATGCTTTCTGAAATGGCTATCAACAACGCAGAAGATTTCGCTAAACTTTGCGAAGTTGCAAAAGCTAAATTAGCTTAATTGATTTTGGATCAATTTTGAACATTAAGAAATGAGATATACGCAGGGGAGAGATTTAGATATAGCACATACGAATGTGTGATATCCGAGTCTTACCCTGATTTCTTAATTCGCTCAGATGGGTAATTAAGAAATTTAAAAAGTGTTTTGTGAAATGATATAGATGATTTTGGTGAACGATGTAGAAATTGAACCAAAATGATAAAAAAATCAAAAAATTCAGAAAAAACTTAAAAAGCACTTGACAGAATTGTGTAAATTGTGTATACTATAATAGTCAACGGGGTGTGGCTCAGCTTGGCTAGAGCGCTTGATTTGGGATCAAGAGGTCGCAGGTTCGAATCCTGTCACCCCGATTTTATAAGAGGCATAACTTCTCGGTTTTGAAGTTATGCCTTATTTTGTATATGGAAATATGTTGTTTGCATTTAAGTTATTACTTTTGACACTCATATCATGTAAAAAATATACCGGCATAAATGCAGCAAATAAGCATAATTAAAAAACCACAAGCATAAAAATCAGAAGAGAGGCGTCATGAAAATATGTATACAGTAACAATTGAAACAATCAAAAAAGGTAAAAGCCAGACACAGACATATCAGTTAGGTGAATTTGATACAAAAGATTATGATATGACGATGAGTGAGATTTCAGATGTTTTATATGAGGTAGAGATGGATTTTGATGTCATTGACGGTGACGGCGATATGGCAATTGATGATATATTGATTGCGATTTCTGAAGAAGAAACATTTGAACATCGTCTGAAAGGCCGTGGCGTGACTTATATTGTGAAAGGTTATGAGGCGTAATGTCAAATATCCCCGATAAGTTCAGATACAGTCTGACGATGCAAAAAAATGAGCATCATCAGGGAAATACGACAAAACAGAAGCTGAGTAAAAGACTTGTGTGCTTAGGTGTGATACTTTGTATCATTTTGGGTTTTGGTATTGCATGGAAGATCTATTATACAAAGATTAATCGAAATGTCTTGTCCTATGAGGAGGATATTTGGCGTTATGCCAGAATGTATGAGATGGAGGATTATGTGACGCTCGTTGAGGCTGTCATGATGCAGGAATCCAGAGGCAAAGGCATAGATGTGATGCAGAGTTCAGAGTGCATGTATAATACCCTTTATGACCAGCGACCAAATGGTATTAAGGATACTCAGTATTCGATTGAAGTCGGTATCCGATATTTGCGATATTGCCTGACACTGGCAGGTGCACAGGGGCCGGAGGACATGGATGCCATTAAACTTGCGCTGCAGGGCTACAATTATGGTGCAGGCTACATTGACTGGGCACTTGAACGCGATGGCGAATATACGAAAGAGAATGCAGAAGTATTTTCAGAGATGATGAAGGAGTCTGAACAGATAGAAGTTTATGGCGACACAAATTATGTTTCACATGTGCTGAGATATTACAGGCCGAAATAGAGCTGTGTAGCAATTTGTATACATCAATGAGTTGTAAAAATTACTTTTGGCCCTGATATCAAAAAATACAAAAAACGACATTTTGCAATACGCATTAACGCAAGTTGCAAAATGTCGTTTTTTATTTACGCGAGCAACGAGCCAAAGTCCATGCTCGCATGAGACCTTGGCGACTGCCGCGATAACTTGAGAAACTCGCGGAGCGTGTTTCTCATAGTTTAAAGAAATCTGAAATTCATTAAATTACTTTCTGTTAGCTCTCATACGCATCTTGGAATCAAGGATTCTCTTACGGATACGGATGTTCTTTGGTGTAACTTCAACAAGCTCGTCATTTTCGATGAAATCAAGTGCCTGTTCAAGGGAGAGTATCTTAGGCGGTGTAAGCTTAAGGGCATCATCAGAACCGGAAGCTCGTGTATTTGTGAGCTGTTTCTTCTTGCAGACATTGATTTCCATATCATCACCCTTTGGATTCTCACCGACAACCATACCGGCATAAACCTTTTCGCCAGGTCCGATAAACAGTGTGCCACGTTCCTGGGCATTGAACAGACCGTAAGTGATGGATTCACCGGATTCAAAGGCAATCAGGGAACCTGTCTGACGGTAAGCGATATCACCCTTGTATGGGCCATAACCTGCAAAGAGTGTATTTAAAATACCATTACCCTTTGTATCTGTCATAAATTCGCCTCTGTAACCAATCAGACCACGGGATGGAATGTTGAAGGTCAGTCTGGAGTATCCGCCGCTGGCTTTGGACATCGCTGTCAGTTCACCTTTACGGTAGCTTAACTTCTCGATGACTGTACCTGAAAATTCTTCCGGAACATCGATGACTGCTTCTTCCATAGGCTCAAGCAGTTTGCCGTTCTCATCATGTTTGTAAAGTACTTCAGCTTTGCTGACTGCAAATTCATAACCTTCACGGCGCATATTTTCAATCAGGACAGACAGGTGAAGTTCACCACGGCCTGATACCTTGAAGCAATCTGTATTTTCTGTATCTTCAACACGAAGGCTTACATCAGTATTTAATTCACGCATCAGACGGTCACGCAGATGTCTGGATGTAACGAACTTACCTTCACGACCTGCAAGCGGGCTGTCGTTGACGATGAAGTTCATAGAGATTGTAGGCTCTGAAATCTTCTGGAATGGAATTGGTTCAGGATTTTCAGGAGAGCACAGTGTATCACCGATATGAATATCAGAAATACCTGAAATAGCTACGATAGAACCAACACCGGCTTTATCCACTTCAATTTTATTCAGACCATCAAATTCGTATAATTTGCTGATTTTAACTTTTCTTGATTTTTCGGGGTCATGTGCATTGACGATGACAGCGTCCTGGTTCACTTTGATCGTACCGTTGCTGACTTTACCAACACCGATGCGGCCAACGTATTCGTTGTAATCGATGGTGCTGATTAAGACCTGTGTGCCAAGGTCAGGATCACCCTTTGGTGCAGGAATGTGATTGATGATTGTTTCAAATAATGGCTTCATATCCTGTGCATCATCTGAAAGCTCAAGCATAGCAATACCTGATTTTGCAGAAGCAAAGACGAATGGGCATTCAAGCTGGTCGTCTGTTGCATCCAGGTCAATGAGAAGTTCAAGAACTTCGTCAATGACATCATCCGGACGGGCTTCAGGGCGGTCAATCTTGTTGATGCAGACGATAACCGCAAGATTTAAATCAAGGGCTTTCTTTAAAACGAATTTAGTCTGAGGCATTGGGCCTTCAAAAGCATCAACGACGAGGACAACACCGTCCACCATCTTCAGAACACGTTCAACTTCGCCGCCGAAGTCAGCATGTCCCGGTGTATCAATAATATTAATCTTAACATCTTTATAAAATACCGCTGTATTCTTGGATAAAATCGTAATACCACGTTCACGTTCAATGTCATTAGAGTCCATGACACGTTCCTGAACAACCTGATTTGTACGGAATACACCACTTTGTTTAAGCAGTTCATCAACGAGTGTTGTTTTACCATGATCGACATGGGCGATAATGGCAATATTACGGATATCTTCGCGTGTAATTTCCATATGTTCTATCCTTTCTTTTTATCTACTAACTCATCATAACAATTTAACGTTCCTATTATACTACATTTTTTCGGATTTTCAACCCTTTTTTCCTTATAAAAAGTGAATTGCATTTGATTTAGTTATGTTTTGGTAATGAATTTTCCCGAAATTTTCCGAACAGTAATTACCTTGGTGTCGAGGATGCCCGATATTTAATAATTTCTTTAAAATCCGTTCTGTGGTAAAGTTTTTGATGCGATGAGGTTCTAAAGAAACAAAACGCAGAATACATTTAAGGTGAGATTAAAAATGAAAGGAGAACAAAAGCAATGGCAGATAAGGTGCTGGAGAATAACCAGGTGAATATTACAGGGGTGGTAGATTCGGAATTTACTTACAGTCATGAAGTGTTTGGAGAAGGTTTTTATATCATGGAGGTGGTCGTCAACCGTTTAAGCAACATGGCAGACCGTATACCACTCATGATTTCAGAACGTCTTGTGGATGTGACACAAAATTATATAGGGAAAACAGTGGAGGCCAGCGGCCAGTTCCGCTCGTACAATAAACATGAAGAGGGCAGAAACAGACTCATTCTCTCAGTGTTCGTCAGAGAGTTTGCAGTTTTGGAAAATGAGGCAGAGTGCGTTCGTCCAAACAGTGTTTATCTGGATGGATTTATATGCAAGCAGCCGGTGTATCGTATGACGCCGCTTGGCCGTGAAATTGCGGACTTGCTGTTGGCAGTCAATCGTCCGTATGGCAAATCAGATTATCTTCCATGTATCTGCTGGGGCAGAAATGCCAGATTTGCCGGCAAGTTCCAGGTGGGGGACCACATTCAGTTGTGGGGACGTATTCAGAGCAGGACATATCAGAAAAAGATTGATGAGGAAAATGTGGAAAAACGTACAGCTTACGAGGTTTCTGTAAGTAAGATTGAGTGCCTGGACCACTAAATACCCTGATTTACTATTGACGTTTCAGCAAGAATGTGCTATTAACTATAAGGAACACGTATAAAATACTGATTTTTTATGTGAGTTTTATGTATTGGTGAAACTATTAAAACGTCATGGTGAAGACAGCGTCCGGCTGTGAAATGGATAGGGAGTATACTCATGGATAAAGGTTATGTAAAAATCTATTGTGGCAATGGCCATGGCAGAACAACGGCTGCCTTAGGCGATGCACTTTTGTGTGCGAGCAAAGAGAAAAAAGCTGTGATTGTACAGTTCTTAAAAGGAAAATATACAGAACAGACAGAATACTTAAGATGTTTGGAACCGAATATTAAGATTTTCAGATTTGAAAAGGAAACAGGCTATTATGAAAATCTTTCGGTAGAAGAAAAAGCAGATGAAGAACCTAATATTCGCAATGGTTTGAATTTCGTGAGAAAAGTACTATGCGTCGGGGAGTGCGATCTCCTCGTGCTGGATGAGATACTCGGGCTTGTAGACTGGGGAATTATTAATGTGGAAGATATTCTTCAGATTTTACGCCTGAAAAGTGAAAATGTCAGTATTATCCTGACTGGACGGCATTTACCGGAAAAATTAATTGAGTATGCAGATTACATATCAGAATTTAACGTTTTAAAAGATGAGATGTGAATGGTTGACATTTCATGCAAAACATGGTAATCTGTACAAAGAAAAGTTGAAATGAGTAGAGGTGCGTTTGAGAGAGTAACTCAGAGGATGCGGCAGGCGCAGAAGAATCTGGGAGAAAGGGTAGGACGCCGAAGCTTATATGAACCTGAATCATATATTGCTGGGCATATGGTGAAGAATCATATGACTGTCATCAACCGATGGAGTGCTGCTTATTTAGGATGTATACAAAGATATACGATCGTGTATATATTTTGAATGATTCTTAAGGGACAGCATGACGCTGTCCCATATTTTTTATATTTACACTCCACAAGCATTTATTCATATGATGTCAGTTAAAAGGAAATTTAAAGTTTTACCGCTGATATCATCACGTTTTAAGGAGGAAAAAGAGATGGCTATTTTTAAGGGCGCAGGTGTTGCGATTGTCACACCAATGCATGAGGACGGAACTGTTAATTTTGAAAAACTGGAGGAAATGATTGAATTTCAGATTCAGAACAGTACAGATGCGATTATTATTACTGGTACTACAGGTGAATCTTCAACACTTTCAGAGGATGAGCACAGCGAAGTAATTCGTGCCTGTGTTGCCGCTGTTAAAAAGCGTGTGCCAGTTATTGCAGGTACTGGTTCAAACAGCACAGAAACAGCTATTATGCTGACAAAGAAAGCACAGCAGGATGGTGCAGACGGTGCACTGCTCGTCAGCCCATATTACAATAAAGCGACACAGAAAGGTCTTGTGGCACACTACACAGAGATTGCAAAGAACACAGACCTGCCAATCGTATTATATAATGTACAGAGCAGAACTGGTGTGAACATTGCACCTCAGACAGCAGTGACACTGGCAAAGACATGCGACAATATCGTTGCGATTAAAGAAGCCAGCGGCAATATTTCACAGATTGCCACATTGATGAATCTTGCAGAGGGATGTATTGATTTATATTCAGGTAATGACGACCAGATTACACCAATTATGTCTCTTGGCGGTCTTGGTGTTATTTCCGTATTATCAAACGTTGCACCACAGCAGACACATGACATCGTTGCTTCATATCTTGCAGGGGATGTTAAGAAAAGTATGGAAATGCAGTTAAAAGCGATTCCATTGATTTCTGCACTGTTTAGCGAAGTAAACCCAATTCCTGTAAAGACAGCGATGAATTTGATGGGTATGAATGTAGGACCGCTCAGACTGCCATTAACACCAATGGAACCGGAGAATGTAGCGCGTCTTGAAAAAGCCATGAGAGATTATGGTTTAAAACTTGCATAAGAGAAAAAGATAAATAAACATGAAAAACGCTGTAAAAGTACATATGGAATTTTACAGCGTTTTTCTGTATAATGGAGATAAAAGAACAAAACACAAATAAGGAGTGATTCCAAATGGTTAAAATATTAATGCATGGATGTAATGGTGCGATGGGACAGGTTATTTCTAATCTGGCACTGGAAAATGAAGAAGCAAAGATCGTTGCAGGTGTGGATATTTCAGGTGAAGCAAAGAATGACTACCCTGTATTTACATCATTGGAGGCCTGTGATGTGCCGGTGGATGTGATTATTGATTTTTCCACAGCAAAGGCCGTAGATGGCCTGTTAGATTATGTGGCAGCAAAGAAGATTCCGGTTGTTTTGTGTACAACAGGTTTGAGCGAAGATCAGATTGCAAAGACAAAAGAGGTTTCAAAAGAAGTTGCTGTGTTAAAATCAGCAAACATGTCTTTAGGTGTTAATACAGTATTTAAACTTGCAGCGATGGCAGCACAGATTCTTGCTTCCAAGGGCTATGATATGGAAATTGTTGAGAAGCATCACAACAGAAAGCTGGATGCACCATCAGGTACAGCTCTTGCGATTGCAGATGCGATTAACGAAGCCATGAACGGTGAATATACATATACTCTTGACAGAAGTAGCAGACGCCAGAAGCGTGATCCTAAAGAAATTGGCATTCAGGCAGTGCGCGGAGGCACGATTGTCGGCGAACATGAAGTATTTTACTGTGGCCCGGATGAAGTGATTGAAATCAAACATACAGCTTATTCAAGAGCCATTTTCGGTAAAGGTGCATTATCTGCAGCGGTTTATCTGGCAGACAAAGGTGTGGGACTTTACACTATGAGTGATGTCATTGGATAAATGCATAAGTATTTAAGGTTTGGCAGTATATACTTAAAAATGCTATGGAGGCATAGTGGGATTTATGAGTACATATAGCAATGAAGAGATGAAATATCTCAGACTTCTTTCTGAAAAATATCCGACGATTGCATCGGCATCCACTGA
This sequence comes from uncultured Catenibacillus sp., assembly GCA_934339005.1. Lineage (GTDB taxonomy): Bacteria > Bacillota > Clostridia > Lachnospirales > Lachnospiraceae > CAKRHR01. Next base: position 30,193 of record CAKRHR010000003.1, read on the forward strand.
AATTATTAATTTGCAGGCGATTTTAAATCTGCCAAAGGGTACAGAGCATGTGATGAGTGATTTGCATGGGGAAGCTGACCGTTTTATGCATATTCTGAAAAATGGTTCAGGTGCGGTGCGTGCAAAGATTGAAGAAGAATTTGGACATACGATGACGTTAAAGGATAAGAAGCAGCTTGCAACGCTGATTTATTATCCTGAGCAGAAGCTTGAATTGATTTTAAAAAATGAAGATGAGGAAGATATTGAGGACTGGTACCGTATTACACTGCACCGTCTGATTCGTATGTGCAAACGTGTTTTCTCAAAATACACACGATCAAAGGTACATAAGGCGTTGCCGGAGGATTATGCATTTATTATTGAAGAACTGATTTATGAGCGCGATGAATTTGATGATAAAGAGGCATACTATAATGAGATTATCACCTCGATTATCCGGATTGACAGAGCGAAGAATTTTATTATTACATTATGTGAACTGATTCAGCAGTTAGTTATTGACCATCTGCATATTGTCGGTGATATTTATGACAGAGGACCAAAAGCTGTCAGAATTATGGACAGACTGATGAACTATCATTCGGTGGATATTCAGTGGGGTAATCACGATATTTTGTGGATGGGTGCAGCCTCCGGGCATCAGGCATGTATCGCAAATGTTATTCGTATATGTGCCAAGTACGGCAATCTGGATACGCTGGAGGATGATTACGGTATTAATCTGATTCCACTTGCCAATCTGGCAATGCAGGAATATGCAGATGATGATTGTGCATTGTTTGAGGTCAGCCACCGCAAGGATGAGGTCAGCCAGATTGATGCGGTACTTGAAAAACGTATGCACAAGGCGATTTCAGTCATTCAGTTTAAACTGGAGGGTCAATTGATTATGCGCCGGCCGGAATTTCTCATGAAGGACAGATTGCTGTTAGATAAGATTGACCATGGAAAGGGTGTTGTGTACATCGAGGATAAGGCATATCCGATGTTGGATAATCATTTTCCAACGATGAACCCGGAAACCCCATATATGCTCAGTGACAGCGAAAAAGATGCGATGGACAGAATTACACAGGCATTTTTAAATTGTGAAAAGCTTCAGCAGCATACCCAGTTTTTGTTTAAACGCGGCAGTCTGTATCTTACTTATAATAACATTTTGTATTATCATGGCTGTGTGCCATTTAATGAGGATGGTACATTCAGAGAAGTGACATTGAAGGGACAGCAGCTTAAAGGAAAAAGTCTGTATGATTTCCTTGAAAATTATGCCCGAAAAGGCTACTATATGACAAACCAGCCGGAGGAGAAGCTTTACGGACAGGATATCATGTGGTTTATCTGGTCCAATGAAAATTCGCCGGTGTATGGCAAAGAAAAAATGGCGACCTTTGAACGGTATTTTTTAAGCGACAGAGGGATTCAGGAGGAACGTAAGGATTATTATTACAAACTGATTGAAGACGAAGATGTGTGCAAGCGCATTATTAAGGAGTTTGGGCTTGACCCGGAAACGGCACATGTTGTCAACGGTCATATGCCGGTCAAATTAAAATCCGGTGAAAGCCCGGTGAAGGGAAATGGCAAGTTGTTGATTATTGATGGTGGTTTTTCAAAGGCTTATCAGGCAACGACAGGTATTGCAGGTTATACGCTTGTTTACAATTCTTACGGACTCAGACTGGCGGCTCATGAGCCGTTTGAGAGTTTTGAGCAGTCCATTATTGATGAGAAGGATATCCGCTCGGATTATACCCTTGTTGCCAGATTCCCGGTGCGCCAGCGAGTGGCAGATACTGACAGTGGCAAGAAGATGAAGGAAAATATTGAAGATTTGAATCGTCTGCTTGATGCATACCGCGCAGGCATACTTCGCGAAAAATATGATGTAAATGCGGCGTTTTAAGGAACTTTAGAAATTTAATTTTATGATGTCAGGGTAAAAAGTTCAAAACCCTGTTCGTTCCTGCACGATAAGGAGAAACTTTGAAAACCACTGAACATCGAAAGCTGGAAACGTAATAAAGAGGCATGTATACGGCATTTTATGGGCGTTTGCGGTGGTCAAAAAAATATATACAGGAGAAATCTTATGAAAGACGGATTTATAAAGGTCGCTGCAGCGACACCGCAGATTCGTGTGGCAGATTGTGAATACAATGCCACGCAGGTGATTGCGCTGGCACAGGAGGCTGCCAAAAAACATGTCAAACTGCTTGTTTTTCCGGAGTTGTGTCTGACAGGCTATACCTGCGGCGAGCTTTTTTTACAGGAAACATTACTTGAAGGGGCCTGGCAGGCATTGCTGAGCGTGGCAAAGGAAACAAAAATCCTTGACATGGTGCTGCTTGTAGGGTTGCCGATGATGAAAGGCCACAAGCTGTACAATGTGGCAGCAGTGATTTCAGAAGGTCAGATACTTGGTTTTGTGCCAAAGAAAAATCTGCCGAATTATTCAGAATTTTATGAAGCCAGACATTTTAATGAAGGCAATGAAGTGCCGGTTTATGTGGATGTTGAGGGCGCACATGTGCCATTTGGCATGAACCTGATTTTTGAATGCCGGCAGATGAAGGATTTTTCATTTGCCGCAGAAATCTGTGAGGATTTGTGGGTTGCTAATCCTCCTAGTATTGCACATGCGCTGCATGGTGCGCTGATTGTTGCCAATCTATCTGCCAGTGATGAGATTACAGGTAAGGACATGTACCGCCGCGAGCTTGTCTGCGGTCAGTCAGGACGTCTTGTCTGTGCGTATATTTATGCAGATGCAGGCGAGGGTGAATCTACGACAGACCTTGTGTTTGCGGGTCATAACCTGATTGCTGAAAACGGCGGTCTGTTAAAAGAGTCCGGACGTTTTGAACATGGCCTGATTACAGCAGATGTGGATGTGCAGAAATTAAAATCAGAACGCCGCCGTATGACAACTTATCATGAAATTGAAGATGGCACTTATATTTATGTGCCATTTAACAGCCTTATAGAAGAAACACAGCTTGAACGTTATGTGGATGCAGCGCCGTTTGTACCGTCTGATATGGCAGACAGAGTGCGCCGCTGTGAAGAAATTCTCACAATTCAGGCAATGGGACTCAAAAAACGTCTTGTGCATACACATTGTACAAGTGCGGTTGTCGGTATTTCAGGCGGTCTGGATTCCACATTGGCACTGCTTGTAATGGCAAGAGCCTTTGATATGGCAGGTATTGCCCGGGATAAGATTGTGGCAGTGACAATGCCGTGTTTCGGTACGACAGACCGTACTTACAATAATGCATGTACACTGGTGCACAAGCTTGGTGCAACACTCAAAGAGGTGGACATTCGACCAGCGGTTAATCAGCATTTTAAAGATATTGAGCATGATCCGGAAGTTCACGATGTGACTTATGAAAATTCTCAGGCAAGAGAGCGTACACAGGTGCTGATGGATATTGCCAACCAGAGCAATGGCATGGTAATTGGTACAGGTGATTTATCTGAACTGGCACTGGGCTGGGCCACATATAATGGTGACCATATGTCCATGTATGCAGTCAATGCATCTATTCCAAAGACACTTGTCCGTCATCTGGTGAAATACTATGCAGATACATGTGGTGATGCGGCGCTTGAAGAAGTGCTTCTAGATATTTTAGATACACCGGTGAGTCCTGAACTCATTCCGCCAAAGGATGGCGAGATTTCACAAAAAACGGAAGATCTTGTGGGCCCTTATGAGTTGCATGATTTCTTCCTGTATCATATTCTGCGATTTGGCTGCAGACCGGCAAAGGTTTACAGACTTGCAAAATATGCATTTTCAGGTGCTTATGATGAGGCTACGATTTATAAATGGCTTGAAAAATTTTACTGGAGATTTTTCTCTCAGCAGTTTAAACGTTCCTGCCTGCCGGATGGCCCGAAGGTCGGAACAGTGGCTGTATCACCGAGAGGCGATTTGCGTATGCCAAGTGATGCGGCTGTAGAACTCTGGATAAAAGAAGTTAAAGCACTAAAAAAATAATTAATATATCTGTTAAACATGAATTAAAAGCAGGGAGGTTTTTAAAAATCTCCCTGTTTTCAGACTAAGCTGGCAGTGTCATGTCATGGTGCAGCTTTTTGAAGTGCCGTGTTGATGGCTTCGATAAGGACGGTTGCAGTGTACTGGCTTGTGCTGCTGTACTGGATTTGGTTAAGTGGTGTACCGTTTGCAAGCTGGGCGGAAATATCACTCATACAGCTTTCAAGCAGCGGATACATGGTTTTGACCTGTTCATTTAAGTCTGAAAATGAGGCACTGCAAACACCTGAGGCATCGACCTCAACCGATATTTCGGCGGTGTAATCACCAAGCCTTAGTGTGGAGGAGTATGTTCCGGGGCTAAAGGTGGAAACAGGATTTAAAGTTTCCCGGCTGTCTTTGCTGTTGAAAAAATAAATCATCAAAATGATGATGATAATGGCGAGTAAAGAGAATATCGCAGCATAGATAATTTCTCTCATATGTAAAATGAAGATACGCGTTTTGGACCCCATAATCTGCCTCCCGGGAATCATTGATTGATATAATTTATGCAAAGGAGGACGCATGTATGAATGAAAAGAAATGGCTTAGCGACTTAAAAATAAAAAACTTCATCGGACTGCTGATTGCCGGTATCATTAACGCTTTTGGGGTGACGATGTTTCTGGCACCTGTCAAATTGTTCGACAGCGGTATATCCGGTACTTCAATGTTGATTTCACAATATACGCCCGCATGGTGCAGCCTTTCAATGATGTTGCTTGTTTTAAACGTTCCGATATTTTTATTCGGACTGAAAAAAGAGGGCATTTCATTTACAATTTATTCGATTTTTGCAGTTGCAGTTTATTCGGTGGCGGCATGGATGATTACAGATGTGCTTCCGGTGGATGTGTCTTTTGCTTCGCCCCTTGCCAGTCAGGATTTATTTTTATGCGCCATTTTTGGCGGTATTATTTCAGGCATTGGCAGTGGACTTGCAGTGCGATTTGGCGGCGCCATGGATGGCATCGATGTGCTTGGCGTGATTTTTGCAAAACGTCTTGGATTAAGCCTTGGCAGTTTTGTGATGATTTATAACGTGATACTTTACATTATCTGCGGTATTGTTATGGGAAGTTGGATTTTGCCGCTTTATTCGATAGTAACCTATGCGGCAGCATCAAAGACGATAGATTTTTGCGTTGAGGGTATTGACCGTTCAAAGGCAGCTTTTATTATCACGACAAAACCGGAGAAAGTGTGTGCGGCATTATCGGAAACGTTTGAAAATGGTATTACGACATTAAGTGCAAGAGGATATTATTCCAATTCAGAGCGTACGCTGATTTATTTTGTTGTCAATCATTTGCAGATTGGCCGCATGAAAAATATTGTGCATGCAATTGATCCGAAAGCGTATATCGCCATCAATGAGGTGGCAGATATTTTTCCATCCACGAATATTGTTGAAGAAGTGGAAGCGGTGGAAAATGATGAAAAATAAAACAGGAGGTGCAGCATGGGATTACAATTGTTGCTTGGCGGAAGCGGCTATGGCAAATCATATCATATGTACAGTCATGTGATTAAAAAATCATTAAAATATCCGGAAAAGAATTATTTTATTATCGTGCCTGAACAGTATACAATGCAGATTCAGAAAATGATTGTAATGATGCACCCGGATCATGCCACCGGCAATATTGATGTGGTGAGTTTTGACCGACTGGCATATCGTATTTTTGATGAGCTTGGGATGTCACAGATGACGATTCTGGATGATATCGGCAAAAGTATGGTGCTGCGCCGGGTGACTGGCAGCATGGCACAGGAGTTAAAGATGTTTGGCGGCAATCTGCAAAAGACCGGATTTATCAGTGAAGTCAAGTCGGGGATTTCTGAATTTTTGCAGTATCATATTGAACCCAAACAGCTTGATGAGGCATGTACGCATCTTGCCAATCGTCCGATTTTAAGCGGTAAATTAAAGGATTTAAGCCGGATTTATGAAGGTTTTTTATCATACATTTCTGAAAAATATATGACAACCGAGGGTATTTTAGACCGGCTTACACAGGTGGTTTGTGAATCTGGTAAAATCGCAAACAGTGAATTTTATTTAGATGAATTTACAGGCTTTACGCCATCACAGTATGATTTGTTAAAGGAACTTCTGCATTACGGACAGGGCATGCAGATTGCACTGACAGTGGACCCGCGGGAGGATATTTATCATCCCGGCAAGCCATATCAGTTATTTTATATTACAAAGGAAACGATTGATAAATTAAATCATATGTGCCTGCAGTGGCAGATTGAGCGTGAGGAAGATATTATTTTAAAGGAATGCCGGCGTTTTGGGTGTGGGTCGGCCCTTGCGATGCTTGAAAAGCGTTTGTATCGGCGGGGAAAACTTGCCGGAATGTGTGCGGATATGAACAGAAGGCAAAGTGATTCTTCAGGACAGATTTTCATATCTGTCATGGCAAATCCGCTGGATGAGTTAAAGCATATTTCCGGAACGATATTAAAGTTATGCCATGAGGGGCTTCGCTACCGGGATATGGCGATTGTTACAGGGGATTTATCGGTGTATGGCCATATCACCGAGCAGGTGATGCAGGATGCGGATATTCCTTATTTTATTGACAGCAAGCGGGATGTGCTGGCAAATAATCTTGTGGAATTTCTGAGGGCAATGCTTGAGATGTTTTTGCAGGATTTTAATTATGATGCGACATTTCGCTGCTTAAAAACAGGACTGACAGATATACCTATGTCTGATATTCACCGGCTTGAAAACTACATCTTAGCTACCGGGATTCGTGGTATGAGGATGTGGTCTGCATCATTTGTGCGCAAGTATAAAGGCATGCCAGAGGGGGAACTTGAGTATTTAAATGGTGTGCGTGTGAAGGTGCTTGAATGGTTTGCATCTGTGTATGCGGCGATGAATGAGGCAAAAACAGCCGGTGAGTATGCCGGGGCAATGTTGGATTTTCTTAAAAACCATGGCATTGAGCAGCAGATGGAAGGGTTGGCAGATGCTTTTGAAGAAAATCATGAACTTGCGCTGGCAAGGGAATATCGCCAGATTTACAAAGTGCTTGAGGATATTTTGCAGCGTATGCAGGAAATTTTAAAAGATGAAATAATGTCTGTGAGAACATATGCGCAAATTCTTGATGCCGGTCTTGCCGAGGCAAAGGTTGGAATTATCCCACCGGGTACAGATCAGTTAATGATTGGTGATATCCGCCGGTCACGTCTGAGTCAGATTAAGGTTTTGTTTTTTGTAGGTGTCAATGAGGGTATCGTACCATCTGCAGTGCGTGATGGAGGTCTGATTACAGACCGGGATAAAGAAGTTTTGGCGCAAAATCAATTACAGCTTGCTCCAACAGGAAAACAAGATTCGTATACAGAACGATTTTATATTTATGCAATGATGACAAAGCCTACCAACAGGCTGTATGTGTCATTTGCAAAGAAGGACAGCAGCGGCAGAAGTCTAAGACCATCATCATTAATTGAGTGTTTACAGAAGTTATTTCCGTCAATGACTGTGACAGATGCAGAAACAATGGACAGTGCGCAGAAGCAGAATGAAGTGTTATACGGTCAAAACGGAATTATGAGATATCTGATTGATGGGTTTCATCAGTTTAAAGAACGTGTTACAGATAAATTCTGGTTGGATTTGTATGGCTGGATGCGTGAGCAGCCGATGTATGAGGATATACTTAAGAAGTTATCTAAGGCTGCATTTTTCTGCCATGAGGATGAACAGTTATCCAAAAGCAGTGTGCGGGCATTGTATGGTGAGGTGCTTGCAGGTAGTGTGACAACACTTGAACGGTATGCCTCCTGTGCATATGCACATTTTCTGTCTTATGGTATGCAGCTTTGCGAACGGCCGAAATATCAGATTGCAGCGCCGGATCTGGGTATTTTATTTCATAGTGTCATTGAATTATTTTCTAAACGTTTGTCGGAGTCTGTGTACAATTGGCATGATGTGCCTGATGAACTCAGGGATGAGTTGGCAGACCAGTGCGTGAGGGATGTGACCGCTGATGAGCGTCAACTGATTTTATATGATAATTTCAGAAATCAGTTTTTGATTTATCGTTTGAAGCGCATGGTGAAGCGCACGATTTGGGCACTTCAGCAGCAATTAAAGAAAGGACTTTTCGAACCGGCGGATTATGAGCTTCGGTTTGATGCGGCTTCCGATGCAAAGACATTGGATTTTAAATTATCTGATGAAGAAGTAATGAAGCTTAAAGGTGCAATTGACAGGCTTGATGTTTACGAAAATGATTCAGATATTTATGTAAAGATTGTTGATTATAAAACCGGCACCAGACAGTTTGATGCGGCGGCACTTTATTATGGTCTGCAGCTTCAGCTTGTGGTCTATATGGAGGCGGCGATGGATATTAAGGGACGTCAGTCCGGGGGCAAGCATGTGATTCCTGCGGGTATTTTGTATTACAATATCAATGACCCGATGATTGCCTCATCGTCAGTATCTGTGGAGGCTGCAGAGGCTGAAAATACGGAAGCTGCAGATGAGAAGATACTTTCAGCACTGTGTATGAACGGTGTTGTCAACAGCGATGCACATGTGATTGAACTTTTAGACCAGAGCTTTACCGGACAGTCCGATGTTATTCCGGTGGCTCTTAATAAAGATGGAACATTGTCTAAAAAATCAAGTGCAGTGCCGACAGAAACATTTCAGCGGTTATTTAAGTTCACCTCCGGTAAAGTGCGTGAAATTGGCAAAAATATTTTAGACGGCCATATCGAAATGAACCCATACAAGATGAATCTGCAGGGCGATGGCTGTCAATATTGTCCGTATCGCCCAGTGTGTGGTTTTGATGAAACACTGGAGGGTTTTGAATACAGAAAATTGCGAAGGTTATCAAAGGATAGTGCATGGATGGAAATTTGCAGAAAGGGGGAAGATTATGAGCGTACGTTGGACAACTGAACAGCAGAAGGTGATTGATTCACGACATCGTAATATTCTCGTTTCTGCGGCGGCAGGTTCAGGAAAGACAGCCGTGCTTGTAGAGCGCATGATCCAGATGATTTTGGATAAAGAGCATCCGATGGATATTGATAAACTGCTTGTGGTGACATTTACGAAGGCAGCGGCTGCAGAGATGAAAGAACGTATCGGCAGTGCGATTGAAAAGGCTTTGGAAAATGACCCTGAAAATGAGCATCTGGAAAAACAAAGTGCGCTGCTGGCATCGGCTCAGATTACAACAATTGACAGTTTCTGCCTGCATGTGATCAGAAATCATTTTAATGAAATTGACCTTGATCCATCGTTTCGTGTGGCGGATGAAACAGAGCTTTCTTTATTAAAATCCGATGTGATGGAAAAACTGCTTGAGGATAAATACGAGGAGGGGGCGCAGGATTTCCTTGATTTTGTCGAGGGTTATGCCAGAGGCAAGACCGATAAGACGATAGAACAGTTGATTTTACAGATTTATGAGTATTCCAGAAGTTATCCCTGGCCAAAGGAATGGCTGGAAAGCTGTATCCGTCTTTTGGAGATTGAGGATGTGGCGGCATTAAATGCACATCCTTTGATTATTTTTCTGGAAAATTATGTGCGTTCGATTTTGGAAAATCTTGAAGCACAGCTTAAGTATGCCCTTGAAATCTGTGCTTATCCGGACGGACCTGTTTTTTATGACAGTGCCTTAAGCTCAGATTTAAAAATGATTCAGGCGGCACTTTCGGCAGAGCATTTGTTTGAAATGCAGTCTGTGATGACTGATTTTAGCTGGGAAGCTCTGTCCAGAAAACGTATGCCGGAGGCTTTGGATGAACATAAAAATACTGTGAAAATGATTCGCGATGCGGTTAAAAAGCAGGTGAAGCATTTGCAGGAAAGTTTCTTTTATACATCAGCGGCAAATATGGTGGAGGATATTCGACGTACGCGTGTGCCAATGCAGGTGCTTGTGCAGTTGGTGAAAGATTTCTCTGATACATTTCAGGCTGCAAAGCAGGAGAAAAATATCGTAGACTTTGGTGATTTAGAGCATTTTGCATTAAATATTTTAGTGAAAAAAGATGCTGACGGTACGAAGCATAGAACGACTGCGGCGGTGGAGATGAGTCTGCAGTTTGAAGAAGTCATGTGTGATGAATACCAGGACAGTAATATGGTGCAGGAAACGATTTTAAATGCGGTTTCAAGGGAAGAAGACGGTCATCCAAATGTGTTTATGGTTGGTGATGTCAAGCAGAGTATTTATAAATTCCGACAGGCACGACCAGAATTATTTATGGAAAAATACGACACATATGCGATGGAGGACAGCGATTATCAACGTATTGATTTGTACAAAAACTTCCGAAGCCGGGCGTGCGTTGTGGATTTTGTCAATCTGATTTTTGAACATATTATGGGGCGTGAGCTTGGTGGTCTGGAATATGATGAACGTGCGGCACTTTATTGTGGAGCGAATTTTTTGGAGCACCCTCCTGTCAATGTTGTAGCAGATGATGATGTTCTGGGAACATATACAGAAGTTATCATCGCAGAAACCCAGTTAGATGAAGAAGTCGAATTGGACGAAGAACTGGAGGAAGAAACTGACCGGATGCTTGAAGCACGGGCGGTGGCAGAAAAAATCAAAGATATTCTAAATGGCAATCAGTTAGTATTGGATAAAGACAGCGGTCAGTACCGACCGGCAACTTATAAAGATATAGTTATACTTTTGCGTTCCATGAAGGGTTGGGCAGACGTATTTTCAGAAGTTTTGATGGATGAAGGAATTCCTGCATATTCAGAAACAAGCGGCGGATTTTTTGATACCATTGAGATTCGAACCGCCGTCAGTTTGTTGTCGGTGATTGACAATCCTATACAGGATATCGAGCTTGCAGCGGTGATGAAATCCTGCATTGGACAGTTTTCGGATGAAGCAATGGCAATGATTCGCAGTGTGCAGTTAAAGGGTACCCTTTATGATGCATGTCAGGCATTTTTAAATGAGGACAGTAATTGGCTGCTTCTGGAATATTATGAGCAGGCGGCGATTACAGAGGTTCGGGCAAAACTTGCAGCATTTTTACAGCAGATTGAAGATTTCAGGCAAAAGGCAACGTATATGAGCATTCATCAGCTTATCAGGACAGTTTTTCACGAAACGGGCTATGATGATATGATGAGTGCCATGCCTATGGGGCAGCGCCGCCGCGCCAATCTGGAATTGCTGATTGAAAAGGCTGTGGCCTATGAGCAGACAAGCTATCGGGGCTTATTTAATTTTGTGAGATATATTGGACGGCTGAAGACACAAAATACGGATATTGGAGAGGCTTCTGTGCTGTCTGAGCAGGAGAATGTTGTCCGCTTAATCAGTATTCACAAGAGTAAGGGGCTTGAATATCCGATTGTTTTTGTGTCTGGAATGTGCAAACGCTTTAATAAACAGGATATTTACAGAAGTATTTTACTGCATCCGGATGACGGTTTTGGACCAGAAGCGGTGGATATCAGGCAGAGAATTGTCAGCCCAACGATTCTCAAAAAAGCTATGGCATGTAAAATGAACGTGGAAACACTCAGTGAGGAGTTGCGTATTTTATATGTGGCACTGACAAGAGCCAAAGAGCAGTTGTTTATTACCGCGTCAGTGAAGGATTATGCACAGGCACAGAAAAAATGGCAGCAGGCCGCGCAGATGGCAGGCAAACATCTGACATTTATTGACATGACCGGAGCAACAAGTTTTATGGACTGGATGATGCCGGTGCTTTTAAATGCATCATACATGGCAGCTTCAAATGCGGTTGTTCAGATTAAAGTCAGGGCGGCGCATGAGCTGATGCTGCACCGGGTAATGGAGGATGTGTCCTTGGCTTCAGCATCACTGGCGCTGGAGGATACACTTGCGCATATGAAGGCCGCACCGGAATATGTCAATACTTATGCGCAGATGACGCAGTGGAGTGAGAGTCATTTAAGCTGGATTTATCCGTATATGAAAAATAGTGCCCTGCCAGCCAAGATGACGATTTCAGAAATCAAGCGCATGCATGAGCCGGTAGACGAAGATGCCCAAAATGCACCATTTTTGCGGATGGATAAATTCGGTGAAGAGTCAGGCGCTGAAAAAAACATTGAGGAAAACATCGAAAAAAATATAGAGGAAAATGTACAAAAAGATGCAGTGCAAAAACAGGCGGGCGCATCTGTGGCGGCGCAACGCGGTACAGCGGTGCATAAAATTCTTGAGCAGCTTGATTTTACGGCGGTGCACAGATTGCAGGACGTTCAGCAGTTGATAGAACAATGTGTGATCAATCATATGATTGATGAAGATATTGCAGAAAAAATCAATCCATGGAAGATTTTTAATCTTGTGCGCAGTTCACTTGGAAAACAAATGGCACAGGCACAGCGCGAGGGCAGACTTCATAAAGAGCATCAGTTTATTATGGCTGTAAGTGCCAGTGAAATCTATAAAGACATGAACTTTGAAGAAGATGAAGTGATTTTGACTCAGGGAATTATTGATGCCTGGTTTGAAACACCGGAGGGTATCATCCTGGTGGATTATAAGACCGATTATGTTGCAGACAATGACACTTCTGTGCTAAAAAAACGTTATCAGACTCAGCTTGATTATTACCAAAAAGCCATCGAACGCCTGACACATCAAAAGGTTATTTCAAAATTGATTTATTCTTTTGGGGCTGAGGCTATGGTGGAACTGGAGTTGTAGATTATTTCTGTAAAAAACTATTAGAAGGGTTTCTTGATTAAAAGATGGAAAGACAAAAATACATCCGTGACGTAAAAGCCCCGGATGTATATATGGATAAATATTTCTAGCGGATGGCATCCAACAGATAAGTTTCAAAGCTGCCAAGCTGATTTGGAGATTCAAGTCTGGCTTCGGCGGCTTCGCTGGCAAGGCTCATTGTCAAAATACCTGCGGCCGCAGCGTCAAGCGGTGAAGCAGCAACCGGCAGAAATGATGCAATCAGTGAATTCATCATGCAGCCTGTTCCCACAAGTTTTGGTAAGAGGTCAGAGCCTCTGGAAAAATACAGTGTTGTCAAGCCATCAGAGATGATATCAGTCTTTCCTGTGCAGGCAACAGTGCAGTGATATTTTCTGGCAATATCTTTGGCTGCCTGTGCAACAGAAAAGGCAAGTGAATGAATATTATCCCTATCGGCAGATGGTGAAGGATTGTTTGCTGATGCATTTTCCTGTGCATTATCAAGGGAACCGTCAATACCACTGCCGCGCATCAGTTTGCCATAAACGTTCAGCAGTTCAACACCGTTGCAGCGCAAAACGGAAAAACGATGGTTCTGCAAAATATCCATAATAAAATCATGTCTGTAATCAGACAGGTTAATGCCTACCGGATCCAGCACAACAGGAATGTGATGTGCCTTGGCAGTGGCAAGAGATATCGGAATGGATTTGATAAATTCATCATTGAGGGTGCCTGTGTTAATGACAAGGGCATCGGCAACAGCAGTTACTTCAGCGGCTTCAGCAGCAGAAAATGCCATCACAGGTGATGCGCCGAGAAATGAAGTGATTCTGGCACACTGATAAATGGTCACAAAATTGGTGATATGATGAACAAGCGGTTTGCGTGCCTGCATTTTTTCCTTAAGCTGTTTTGTGAGATCAATGTAGGTGGAAATATATTTGTTAATGTCATCGTTGACCTGTATATTTTGTGCGGTAACTGTTTGCAGACCTTCGTCCGGCATTTGCTCAATAGAACTTTGGATGGGTGTCATGGCATTTTTTTGCGATTTTGTCAATTCACGACTGCTTTCCATCAATTCATGCTTTGGCTCCATCAGTTCATTTTTATGATCAAGTAATTCATCTTTATTTTTTTTGATTAATTCATTTTTATTTGTTGCATCATTGTTTGTACTCATAGCTGTCACCCCATAATTTTATATGCATTTTATGATTTTTTATGTTTGAAACTTAACATCATTATAAGCCATTTAGCTGGATTATTCAATTGATGAAAAAAGACTTGCATCGACATTGGGTGGCATATATAATGAGTCAGAAGAAGTGTGATAAAGAAAATATGAAAAATAGATAAATAAAAGAAGGGAAAGCAGAATGGAAAGTTATACGAATTTTGCGTATGTATATGATACATTCATGGATAATGTACCATACGATGAATGGTGCAAATACCTGGTAATGCTGTTAAAGCAGTATGGTGTGGATGACGGTATTGTGCTGGATATGGGCTGTGGTACAGGTAACATGACATCAAGATTATGTCAACTTGGTTATGACATGATTGGTATAGATAATTCAGAAGACATGCTGGCAATTGCCCGTGAAAAAGCAGGTGAAGATACAATGGATATTTTATATCTGCTTCAGGATATGCGTGAATTTGAACTGTATGGCACGGTGCGTGCGGCAGTCAGTATTTGCGACAGCATGAATTATATTACAAATGAAGAAGATTTATTGCAGGTGTTTAAACTTGTGAACAATTATCTTGACCCGAAGGGCATTTTTATTTTTGATTTAAATACGATTTACAAATATAAGCATCTGCTGGGAGATGCGACAATCGCAGAAAATCGCGAGGATTGCAGCTTTATCTGGGATAATTATTATGATGAAGAACAGCAGATCAATGAATATGAGTTAAGTATTTTTGTCCGTGCCGAAGATGATGAGGATGACGAAAACGATGGCTTTGAAGGTGAACCATTTTACAGATTCAGTGAAGTGCATTATCAGAAAGCCTACACCCTTGAAAAAATCAGGGAACTGCTTGAAAGAGCAGGATTGGAATTTGTGACAGCTTATGATGCATTTTCATTAAATCCTCCGAAAGAAGACAGTGAACGCATTTATGTGGTTGCAAGAGAACATGGAAAATTGTTGTAGATATTTACTAAATGTGACATCAGGGCTAAAATGTATTTTTTGATATGGTTTCAGTGGTAAATATTTTTTCTAAACTTAGTGTTACAAATAACTTTGTAGTTGATGAATAAGAAATAATAGTTAACATAACATAAATTTGCAATAATTTTGTGGTATCGTTGAGTATAGCATTGAATATAAAAAGAAAGATAGAAAGAAGGACGGTAAAATGTCAGATTATATTATCAGAGCAACAGCAGCGCAGGCGCAGGTACGTGTCTTTGCTGCGACAACAAAAAATCTTGTGGAGGAAGCAAGACAGCGTCACAATACAAGCCCGGTGGTAACAGCGGCACTTGGCCGATTGCTGACAGCAGGCGCAATGATGGGTGCAATGCAAAAAGGTGACAATGACAAACTTACATTGCAGATTAAATGCAGCGGACCAATCGGCGGACTGACTGTGACAGCAGATGCCAAAGCCAATGTGAAGGGTTTTGTAGAAAATCCGGATGTTATGCTGCCGCCAAGCAAAGCAGGCAAACTTGATGTAGGCGGAGCGCTGGATATTGGTGTTTTGAGTGTTATCAAAGATATGGGACTTAAAGAGCCTTATGTTGGACAGACGCATCTTGTATCCGGCGAAATTGCTGAGGATTTAACATATTATTTTGCAACAAGTGAACAGGTCAATTCCAGTGTTGCCCTTGGTGTGCTGATGGATAAAAATAATACAGTCAGACAGGCGGGCGGTTTTATTTTACAGTTAATGCCATTTGCTGAGGAAGCTGTTATTGCGCAGCTTGAAGAAAATCTTAAAAATTTGCCATCCGTGACAACCATGCTTGAACGTGGCGAAACACCGGAATCCATGCTTGACATCGTATTAAATGGTCTTGAACATGAAGTCCTTGATAAGATTCCAACAAAATTTGAATGCGACTGCTCAAAAGAAAAAGTTGAAAAAGCCTTGATCAGTGTTGGTCAGAAAGACATTCAGGAAATGATTGACGATGGCAAGCCAATAGAAGTTAAATGTCATTTCTGTAACACAGCATATACATTTAATATCCCGGAACTGAAAGCGATTTTACACAAAGCAAAATAAAGTGAAATCAGATGAAATCTGTATTTTAAAAGCAGGATGATAACCCCAAGTAAAATCCGGTAATATCCAAATAGTTTAAAATTATGGTTTTTAACATAACGCATTAGAAATTGAATGGAGAGCATCGAAACGATAAAAGCAGAGAGCATTCCGGTAAGCAAAATGGCGATTTCTATAGAAGAAAAAGAAAAACCAAATTTGACAAGTTTTAAAAGACTTGCACCAGCCATGACCGGAATGGCGAGGTAAAATGTAAATTCAGCGGCAACTTCGCGTGTTGTGCCAAGCAGCATGGCACCGATGATTGTGGCACCTGAGCGGGAAGTGCCGGGAATAAGTGCAAGCACCTGAAAAATCCCAATCATCAAAGCGGCTTTATAATTAAGCTGGGACAGATTTGTGATTGCAAATTGTTTTTCCCGGCAATGCCACTCAATAAGAATAAAGATAATTCCGTAGACAATCAGCATCAGCGCAACCATTAACGGTGTGTAAAACAGGTTTTCGATGATGTCATCAAAGGGTAGACCGATGATGATGGCAGGGAGAACCGCGACAAACACCTTTAGCCATAGCTGTAAGATATTTTTTTGCAGATGAAATTTTTGCGGGATAATTCCGGATTTTGTCGTAGAAAATGGACAGATTTTCTCCCAGAATAAAACAACAACGGCCAGAATCGCCCCAAGTTGAATGACGACAAGAAACATATTCCAGAAATCCCCGGATACGTCAAGGGTGATAAAATCCTGGAGTAAAAGCATATGACCGGTGCTGCTGATTGGGAGCCATTCGGTGATGCCCTCAACAATGCCGAACAATAGAACTATGAAGATTTCTGCAAGCTGCATAGATTTCTCCAATCATATTTTAGGAAATTTCTGAAAAGATCTTAGAAGATTATATAAGAAAAATTCAGGTTGTATGCCTGAATTTTTCTTATATAGAACTTTATTTAAATTTTTCTTCGCAGTAGATGCATCGATATGTGTGTGTAGACTGGTCTGTTAAAGTAAATACATGAGGCAGCTCCTGTTCAATGGAAGTGATGCATCTTGGATTTTTACATTTGATGACATTCACGATTTTCTTAGGATAATCCAAAGTCTTTTTCTCAGCAATCTGACCATCGCGAATCACATTGACTGTGATGTCTTTGCTGACAAAACCAAGAATATCAAGGTCGATTGGAATATCTGCCTGAATTTTAATAATATCCTTTTTATTCATCTTGGAACTGGAAGCATTTTTGATAATGGCAACCTGGCAGTCAAGATTGTCTAATTTAAGATAATTGTAAATATCCATACTTTTACCGGCTGGAATGTGGTCAATCACATAACCGTCCTGGATTCCGCTAATACTTAACATAATTTGTGTCCGTCCTTTCCTATAAACTCAGATTCAAAAGTGTCATAATCAGGGCCATACGGGCATAAACGCCAAACTGTACCTGTTTGAAATAAACTGCACGAGGATCATTATCAACCTCAACGGAAATTTCATTGACACGAGGCAGTGGATGAAGGACAAGCATGTCAGGTCCGGCAAGTGCCATTTTTTCTTTATCAAGAATGTATCTGTCTTTTAAACGGATATAATCTTCTTCGTTGAAAAATCTTTCCTGCTGTACACGAGTCATGTATAAGATGTCCAAATCCGGAAGGGCATCTTCAAGAGATTCCAGTTCTGTATAAGGTACATTATTTTTTTCAAGTACATCTTTGCGAATATATGTAGGCAGACGAAGTTCCTCAGGTGAAATCAGAACAAAACGGATACCTGTGTAACGAACAAGGGCACTGATCAGAGAGTGAACAGTACGGCCGAATTTCAAATCGCCGCAAAGGCCAATAGTTAAATTGTCAAGACGACCTTTCAGGGAATGAATTGTGAGCAGGTCAGTGAGTGTCTGAGTCGGATGCTGGTGACCTCCATCACCTGCATTGATGACTGGAATCTGGGAATGAAGAGAAGCAACATATGGAGCACCTTCTTTTGGATGTCGCATAGCTGCGATATCGGCATAACATGAAATCACGCGAATCGTATCAGAAACGCTTTCACCTTTTGAAGCTGAACTGGAAGCGGCACTTGAAAAGCCGAGAACAGAACCACCAAGGTTTAACATGGCAGCTTCAAAACTTAAACGTGTTCTGGTACTTGGTTCGTAGAATAATGTAGCAATTTTTTTACCATCACATACTTTGGAATATTTTTTAGGGTCTTTGGCAATATCTTCTGCAAGTGCAATCAACTGATTGGTTTCTTCAACAGAAAAATCGAGTGGACTAATTAAATGTCTCATACGCACCTCCGCGATTAATTAAATTGATTTTAATTTTCATTACATATCATAATACAAATGCACTAAATATTCCATACAAATTTTGCTATAGATATTATATATTTTTGTGATGATAAACTATAAAAATATAAAAAACGGGGTGCTAAAATAGCAAAATACACATCATTTGTCGAAAAAAATCATGAAATATAGTTTGACAGCCAAGATGTCTTGTGCTATATTTAACCTAATACATGAATACTGTAGTCATGTATGTGTTTTTTGAAAATGGAGGAACAGAAATGAGCAAAGGTACAGTTAAGTGGTTTAACAATCAGAAGGGTTACGGCTTTATCTGTGATGAACAGGGTAATGACGTATTCGTACATTACACAGGTCTTAAGATGGATGGATTCAAATCACTTGAAGAAGGTCAGGCTGTTGAATTCGAAGTTGTAAACGGCGCTAAAGGACCACAGGCTACAAACGTAGTCAAATTATAATTCGTCAAAGATTATCAGAAGATTCATTTTATCACATAAATTTTAAATTTTTAGAGAGATTTAAACTTTTATTTGAATAACGAATAATTAACTGAAATTTACATCAATGACCGAACACAGGGCATCTGCAAGATATTGCAGATGCCTTTTTCGTATATCAGAAAAATCTCCATTCGGAAAAAACTAATATAAAAGTGCTTTTTGTGAGGCGTATATAAATATGTTTGGGTATCCTAGCAAAATAACTACAAATTAAAAATACAAAATATAAATAATGAAAAAATCCTCCGAATATATTTAGAAAATCGCAAAAATCTGGTATGATGTAAACAGTGTGAAAAAAATGAGCTTACTAACAAAATATAGGACAAAGGCAAAATGTAAGATAAAATATAAGGCAAAAGACAAGACAAAGAAAAGCATAGGACAAGTATAGGACAAACAAAGCCTATAACTAATATAGCGATAAAAGAAAGATACAGCACAGGAGGGATGCGTGAAATGGCAGAAAAACAATTAAGAGAAGGTGTGACAACGGGCACATGTGCTACTGCGGCGGCGATGGCATCGGCACTGTGGCAGACGGATGGCAAATGCCCTGAGGTCGTGGCTGTGGATACACCCTCCGGAAAAACAGTCCGTTTGGAAACTTGCCAACTGACATATCCGGGCTGTGCAGTGATTAAGGATGCGGGTGATGATCCGGATGTGACAAATGGCTGCAGCGTGTGTGCAAGTGTTGAAATTGCAGAAAATGCCGGTGATATGACATTTGTCGGCGGTGAAGGTGTTGGCACGGTGACGCTGCCGGGTTTAAAGCTGCCGGTGGGCGAACCTGCGATTAATCCGGTGCCCCGGCAGATGATTGAAGAACATGTGCGCAAAGTCATTGCGGATAAAGGTGCCAAAGTGACGATTTGGGTGCCGGAAGGGGCTGAAATCGCAAAAAAAACCTTTAATCCACGGCTTGGCATTGTCGGGGGCATTTCGATTCTTGGAACCACCGGTATTGTGCGGCCGATGAGTGAGGATGCTTTGAAGGAATCCCTGTCTGTTGAACTTGGTGTGCGGCTGGCGGCATCAAAACAGATTGTTCTTGTGCCGGGAGCTTCCGGGGAAGAAGCATTACAGCAGCATTTTGGACAGGCGATGAACTGTGTGCAGATGAGTAATTACGTTGGTTATATGCTTGATGAAGCACTTCGTATGGGCGCTGAGCGCATTTTAATTGCAGGATTTGCAGGAAAAATGGTAAAGCTTGCCGCTGATATTATGAATACACACAGTCATGTGGCTGATGGACGGCGTGAAACCATTTGCACTTATGCGGCATTAAACGGTGCATCGACAGAGATTATCCGTGCTTTATTTGAAAGCAAAACCGCAAGACATACGACAGAGCTTTTAAAACAATATCATATGTCCTGGCTGTGGTCGCAGATTGCGGAAGCCGGAAGTGAGAAATGCAGGTTAAGAATGCTTGGACAAATTCCAGTGGAAATGATTATTTTTGATGAGCATAAAGAAATACTTGGTGTGAGTCAGCATGTTGAGGAAATGCTTCAGGCGATGGGGATTGAACATCAGGATTTTGATCTGGTGAGAAATAAGGACAGATAAACAGGAGGTACATGATGAAAGAGTTGACAGTCATTGGAGGCGGTCCGGGGACAGAATCGTATATATTGCCGGCTGCTGTGTCTGCGATGGCGGTGGCAGATATTGTCATCGCTGATGCAAGATATGTAAAAATAATAAAACATCCAAATGTCCAGCCAATGGGGAAATTAATGGAAACGATTGAACAGGTGCGAAAACTCATGGAAACAAAGCGTGTTGCGATTGTTGTGTCCGGTGACCCGCTGATGTACAGCCTGTATAAGACAATCAGAAAAAATATTCCGGAGGCCAAAGTGAATGTATATCCAGGCATTGGTTCTTTGCAGATGCTTGCGGCACGACTTGGCGAAACACTTGAAAATGCTGTGTTTTTAAGTGGTCACGGACGCAATCTTTCAGAGGGCAGTCTGGCGCTGCAGGTGTATGAACATGAAAAAGTGTTTATGTTGTGTGACAAAGTGCATGATCCGGCATGGGCAGCAAGGACGCTGCAGGATTACGGATTAAAGAATGTGCGGATGGCGGCAGCAGCCAATCTGTCTTATGCAGATGAGCAGATTGTAAGCGGCATACCAGAGCATATTGCCACGCAGACATATCCGGGACTTTGTGTTGTAATGATAAATAATCCACAGCCAAAACAGGCGATGCATCTGCCTTTGCTTTGTGATGAAGATTTTGTGCGGGGCAAAACACCGATGACAAAAGAGGAAGTGCGCTGGACGATTATCGGCAAATTAAAGCTGACACCGGATGCTGTTGTGTGGGATATCGGGGCAGGCACCGGTTCTGTGTCTGTGGAATGTGCAAGACAGTGTCCATTTGGACAGGTTTATGCTGTGGAACGTCAGGCAGATGCCGTTGCTTTGATTGAAAAAAATAAAGAAAAGTTTCATCTGGGTAATTTACATGTGATTTCAGGCGATGCGCTTAGTCAGCTTGAAAATCTGCCAAAACCGACACATGTATTTATTGGTGGATCAGGCAGGGAATTACCGGGGATTTTAGAAAAAATCAAAAAATTAGACAAGGATATCCAAGTGTTAGCTTCATGCGTAACAATAGAAACACTGACAAGTGCAAGCCAGTGCCTGCAAGAGGGTTTCAAGGACTATGACATGGTACAGCTTTGCGTCAGCAGGAGTAAAACGATTGGCAGCTATCATATTTTAGACAGCAATAATCCGGTTACATTGATATGGGCAAAGACGGCCTGAAAGGATACGGGACAAAGACGGCCCGAAAGAATATGGCTTATAAAGTGTGCAACGAATAAAATAATGAATTTTGACAATAGATTTTTTATTTATTGAAAAATAATTACAAGGCAACGCCGGGAAAAGTATGATATACTTAATCCATGTGCGTTAAACTACAAAATTCAAGTAGTAAGATTTAATACAATAAGTATTTAAAACAAAAATTAAAAATAAAAAATTTAGGAGAACGATAAATGGCAGGTAAGTTATCGGGGATTGGTGTTGGTCCCGGCGATCCGGGACTTTTAACTTTAAAAGCAAAAAAGCTTCTGGATGAGGCGGCAGTGATTGCCTATCCGGTGAAGGCTTATGGTGAAGAAAGTACAGCTTTAAATATCATTAAAGAGGTTGTCGAT
Source organism: uncultured Catenibacillus sp. (assembly GCA_934339005.1). GTDB lineage: Bacteria > Bacillota > Clostridia > Lachnospirales > Lachnospiraceae > CAKRHR01. The sequence continues at coordinate 52,250 of CAKRHR010000003.1, forward strand.
TTAAGGGGTAAGGAAGTTGTCGAAGTACTTTTTAAGATGGATAGAAATCTTGAAAAACGTGAGCAGTGCAGACAGGCAACCGCAGAACTTCTGGCAGGTTATCTGATGCAGAACAAGGATGTTGCGATGATTACCCTTGGTGATGTGGCTGTTTACAGTACATATACATATGTACATCAGATGGTGCGCAAGATGGGTTATGAAACGGAGATTATTCCGGGTATCACATCATTTTCAAGCGGTGCAGCACTGGCACAGATCAGTCTTGTGGAGGGCAATGAAAGCCTTGGTGTAGTGTCTGCATTAAAAGGTATGGATGCGCTGGCAAAGACATTGGAATTATTTGAAAATGTTGTTGTGATGAAGGCCGGCAACTGTATGTCAGATATTATGGCATTGCTTGAAGTAAAGCATCTGACAGAGTGCACAATGGTATTAAGTAATATTGGTCTTGAAAATGCTTATATCGGACCGATGGATTTAAGCAGAAATTATGGTTATTTTACAACATTGATTATCAAAAAAGGCGGTTTATAAGATGGTTTATTTTATTGGTGCGGGTCCTGGTGACCCTGAACTTCTGACATTAAAGGGCAAGCGCCTGATTGATTCGGCGGATGTGATTATTTTTGCAGGTTCCCTTGTCAACGACAAGGTGCTTGAAGGACATAAAGCAGGGGCAAAGATTTACAACAGCGCCTATATGCATCTGGATGAGGTTTTAAATGTCATGAAGGACGCAGAAGCCCATGGACTGATGACAGCAAGAGTCCATACAGGCGACCCTGCGATTTTTGGTGCAATCCGTGAGCAGATGGATGCGCTGGACGCTTTAAATATTGATTATGAGGTTGTGCCTGGTGTCAGCTCATTTCTTGGTGTAGCGGCAGCTCTTAAAAAAGAATACACATTGCCTGGAGTCAGCCAGACAGTGATTTTAACACGTATGGAGGGCCGTACACCCGTGCCTGAGCGTGAAAAACTGATTGATTTGGCAAAACATCATTCAACGATGATTATTTTCTTAAGTGTTGGCATGATTGAAGAACTGGCAGAAACTCTCAGACAGACCTATCGCCCAACAACACCTGTGGCAGTAGTTTATAAGGCAACCTGGGAAGACCAGAAAATCGTGCGCGGCGATTTGACAGATATCGCACAAAAAGTTAAAGATGCGGGAATTACAAAGACAGCGCTGACAGTTGTCGGTGATTTTCTTGGTGATGAATATGAATTGTCAAAGCTTTACGATAAAACGTTTACGACAGAGTTTCGCAAAGGAGTGGACTAAAGGGTGGCAACTGTATACTTTTACATGACCGGACAGGGGAAAACGGTCGTTGAAAAATTACAGCGTCATGAAAATGGAGAAGTTTTTGACAAGCATACTTATAAGATGGGTGTAAAAGATTTCTGGCAGTCAGATAATACACTGGTTTTTGTAATGGCAACAGGAATTGTTGTCCGGACAATTGCCCCTTATATTAAGTCAAAGACGACAGACCCGGCAGTGCTTGTCATTGACCAGAACGGACAGTTTGTGATTAGTCTTTTGTCGGGACATCTTGGTGGTGCGAATGCAAGGGCAACTTATTTTGCAGAACTGCTAGGCGCAACACCGGTTATTACGACAGCGACGGATATTGAAAATGTTCCGGCACTGGATGTGTTTGCCAAGGCTAACGGCCTTAAAATATTGCATATTGAGCATATGAAATATGTGTCCGGGGCAATGGTGGCGCATCAGCCATTAAATATCATTTCCCAATGGGATTTTGACGGTCAGTTTCCGGCGTGGGTGAATGTAAATGTTATCCACGAAAAACATTGTCTGAAAGATTTGTTGCAGGAGATTAATCTTTCATATCCTACGGCTCTGATTGGCACACCGGGCTTTTGTGTACAAGCGGCAGCGCATTATGCGAAAAATAACGGTGGACCATTTGTGAGCTTGATATCAGCGGCGTATTGTGTGGGTACAGGCTGCAAAAAGCAGATGAATCCACAGATATATGAAAATGCATTTGAAGCATTTTTAAAATCACAGGACATTGAACCGGCGGACATTTTGTGTCTGACAACCATTGACATAAAAAAGGACGAGCCTTGTATTTTAAAAATTGCAGAAAAATATCATCTGGTGCTTCGTATTTTTTCAAAGGATGCGCTTGCACAGGTGGATATGAATAATGCTTCTGGGAAGGTGATTGAAACGTCTGAATTTGTGAAACAGGTCACAGGCGTTGGTTCTGTGTCTGAAGCCAGTGCATATCTGGCGGCAGGGCAGGGTCAGATTCTTGTGGGGAAAACAAAATATGAGGGTGTGACATTTGCGTTAGCAGAAGAAAAGAAGGTTTTAAAGTTATGAGTATTCAGATGGTTTCAATCAGCCACAAGACAGCACCGTTAAGTGTCAGAGAGCTTTTTGCATTTGGCGCGGATGAGCAGATTTTAATACTAAAGACATTAAATAAACATCCGTTTATTTTGGAAAGCGTGATGATAGCCACCTGCAACAGGACGGAAATTTATGTTTATTCTGAAGAAAAACACCACAGCAAAGAAATTTTTGAGCTGATTCAGCAAACATTATTTGAAAAAGTAAAAAGCGATGCGGATATTTCGGATTATCTCAGATTTTATAATGACAATAAAGCCATCCGGCATTTATTTGAGGTGGCATGCGGTTTGGATTCCATGGTGATTGGCGAGGACCAGATACTTGGACAGGTCAAGACGGCCCATCAGCAGTCCATGGAAAATCATTTGTGCGGCACATATTTAAATACGTTGTTCAGATATGCAGTGACGGCTGCAAAAAAAGTTAAGACAGATACACAGTTATCCAAAACACCGGTGTCCACAGCTTCGGTGGCAGTCAAAGCGGCGCAGGATTATGTCGGAGCACTTGCAGGTAAAAAGGTGATGCTGATTGGCTGCAGCGGTAAAATCGGAGGCATCGTGATGAAGAACCTGCTGGCGGATTATCACCCTGAGCTTTATGTGACAGCGCGCAATGTAGATGGTGTCCGTCAAATGACCGATGAGCATCATCACGATACATATACGCAGATTCCTTACAGCAGCAGATATCAGTATGTGAACGATATGGATGTGATGATCAGTGCGACAGCCAGCCCACATTACACATTGACGTATGATAATGTGAAAAAATTTCTGAAGGATAAAAAACGGCGGGCATTTGTGGATTTGGCGGTGCCTTTGGATATCGAGGGGCGCATCGGTCAACTGGAAGATGTCTGTTGTATTAACATTGATGATATTTCACAAAAGGCATATATCAATAATCAGAAGAAAATGCAGGCGACTGAGGCGGCGAAGGCTATTTTGGATGATTATGAAACAGAATTTAAGAAATGGATGATTTTTCAGCAGTCGCTGTCGGTGATGAAACATGTGAAACACAGTGTGCTGGAGGATTGTGAACATAAAGGCTTTGAAAATGCCATGGACCGGCTATTTTATAAGGTACGTGAGCATGTGGATGAAGCGGCACTTGAAAATTTTATGAATTGCCTTGAGCTGGCGGTTTGTGAGCAGGAAGGATAGAAAAATGTCAAAATTATATGTAGTTGGATTTGGGCCGGGCGGTTATGAGCATATGACAGTCAAAGCGGTGAATGTAATAAATTCAGTGGACGTTGTGACAGGTTATACGACATATATTGAGATGCTCAAAGCTTATTTTCCGGAAAAAAATTATTTAAGCACACCGATGCGCAAAGAGGTTGAACGCTGTCGTCTGGCGGTTGAAAAAACTATGGAGGGCAACGATGTGGCGATGGTGAGCAGTGGTGACAGCGGCATTTACGGTATGGCAGGCATTGTGCTTCAAATTGTGGAGGAGATGCATGCAGATATCGAAGTGGAGGTTGTGCCCGGGGTAACAGCGGCAAGTGCGGCGGCTTCTGTGCTTGGTGCGCCGCTAATGCATGATTTGACGATTATCAGTTTAAGTGATTTGATGACACCGCTTGAGCAGATTATGAAGCGTGTGGAATGTGCAGCTATGGGCGATTTTGTCGTTTGCCTGTACAATCCGAAAAGCAAAAAAAGAACAGATTATATTTATCAGGCAGCAGATATTATGATGAAATATCAGAAGCCTGAAACACCGGTAGGCATTGTGCGCAATGCCTGCAGAGATGGACAGACGATGACACTGACAACACTTGGTACGATTCGTGAAGCTGAGATTGATATGTTTTCGATTGTGATTGTGGGTAACTCACAGACATATATTAAAGATGGCAAAATGATTACACCAAGAGGCTACACAGTATCATGACCGCATTTCCGTTATTTATCGAGCTAGAAAACAAACCGTGTCTTGTGCTTGGAGGCGGCAATGTGGCATTTCGCAAAGTGAAAACACTGTTAAAATACGGCGCCGGTGTGACCGTGTGGGCGAAGGATTTCCTTGAGGATTTTAAAGAGCTTGAAGCGGCGGGCAGCGTGAAATGTGTTGAGAAAACACTTCGGTTCAGTATATGTGATGAGGCGTTGGATAAATTTACCATGGTCATTTGTGCGACAAACGATGCCGCTTTAAATCACACAGTTTGTGAGATGGCAAAACAGCGGCATATATGGGTAAATTCCGCAACAGATAAAGAGGATTCAAACTTTATTTTCCCGGCGGTGGTCGTACGCGGTAATGTATCTGTGGGGGTGAGTTCATCCAGTAAAACACCGTCCCTGACAAAGCATGTGCGCACCAAAATTGATGCATTGCTGCCGGCGTGGTATGCTGATTTTGAAAATCGACTTAAAGAACTGCGTCAAATGGCAGGACAGGAATTACCGACACAGGTGATGCGGCGAGATTTTATGACGGCGGTGACCGCTTATGGCGCAGCCCATCAGGGAGATATTTCAGATGCGGTTGTGCAGGAGATTTTTGCATCGGTAAGAAATAATTCTTAAAAAGCAGTGATTTGCATAGTAAATCAGAGGATTTCAAATGTTTTAGAATTATAGAAGCAGTGTTAGTTACGGAGTAATTCGTGACATTATGGGTATGTTTATAAATATATCAGCGGATGTAAACGATGTAGCTTGAGTAATACGATATCGTGGAAGATATGGAGTTTGAAGCAGAAAATGATACAGAAAATCAGAATCGGTACAAGGTCAAGTGTGTTGGCACTTGTGCAGACGGAATATGTGGCGCAGCAGTTGAAAGCGGCATTTCCGTATCTGGAGATTGAAATTATAAAAATGAGTACCAAGGGCGATGAACGGCTGAACCAGTCTTTGGCAAGCTTTGGTGGCAAAGGTGTATTTACGAAAGAGCTTGAGGATGCACTGCGCACAAATGCAATTGATATGGCAGTACACAGTGCCAAGGATATGCCCATGGTGTTGCCGGAGGGACTTGGTGTCGGGGCAGTGTTTGAACGTGCAGATGTGCGGGATGTGCTTGTGACTTTAGACGGACAGAAATTAAAAGACCTAAAACCCTGGGCAGTTGTTGGCACAGGCAGTCTGCGACGGGAATTGCAGCTTCGTGCAGCCAATCCGGATATTGATGTCAAACTGATTCGTGGCAATGTTCAGACAAGAATGAAAAAACTTGCAGAGGGGCAGTATGATGCGATTGTGCTGGCAGCAGCGGGGTTGAACAGACTTGGGTATGTTCATGGGGCTGTGCTTGACGGACAGACATTTTATTTTGAATATTTAGATACGGAAGTGATGCTTCCTGCAGCATGTCAGGGCATTCTTGCAGTGGAAACACGAATCAACGATGCCCAAATCATGCAGCTTTTATCACGGATTAATTCTGGGCGGACGATGGCTGTATTTGAGGCAGAACGCAGCTTTTTATCAGAAATGAACGGTGGTTGTAACGCACCGGCAGCGGCGCTGGCAGAATATGATTTGGAGGGCAGACTGCATATGCATGCGATGTATGCACCGCCTGAAGAAAATCATAGTATTTTATATGCAGAACATACAGCAGAAGCAGCGCAGGCTAGACAACTCGGGAAAATGTGTGCACAAATGGTGAGGAAAAAGCAATGAAATGTGGATATGTATATTTAATTGGTGCCGGACCCGGGGATAAAGGGCTGATAACACTTAAAGGTCTTGAGGCTTTAAGAAAAGCAGAGGTTGTCATCTATGACAGTCTGGCGGCACCGTCATTGTTAAATGAGGCGGCACCGGAGGCAGAGTTGATTTATGCCGGCAAACGTGCAGGCAGACATTATATGAAGCAGGATGAAACGAATGCATTGCTTGTACAAAAGGCCTTGCATGAAAAAAAGGTGGTTGCAAGACTTAAGGGCGGCGACCCGTTTATTTTTGGACGCGGTGGTGAGGAAGCACTTGTGCTTCGGAAAAATGGGATTGATTTTGAAATCATTCCGGGGATTTCTTCATCTTATGCAGTGGCGGCATACAATGGTATTCCGGTGACACATCGGGGACTGGCGTCTTCATTTCATGTGATTACAGGGCATGAGGATGCCAAAAAGGAAAACTCAGTGTTGGATTATGAAACACTTGCCAGAGAAGAAGGCACATTGATTTTTTTAATGGGTTTAAATCATCTCGAACATATTGCAGCGGCGTTGATAGCGAACGGGAAAAATCCTAAAACACCTGCTGCGGTGATGCAGGAGGGCACGACCGCCGGACAAAAGACGGTTGTTTCAACACTTGAAGATATTGCAGTGGCTGCAAAGCGTGCCGGGATACAGACACCGGCAATTACATTGATTGGTGAGGTGGCAAAATTAAAAGAAACACTGGAATGGTATGGTGGTAAGCCGTTGTCCGGCAAACGTATTTTAGTGACGGCAAGCCATGCAATGGCTGCAGAACTTGAGGCGCATATTACAGCCTGTGGCGGTGAACCTCTACTTATGAGCCTGATTGAAACAAAGCCGATACACTCAAAAAACATTGATGATGCGCTAACACATCTGACAGATTATTCATGGATTGTGCTGACAAGTAAAAATGGTGTGAAGATTTTCTTTGATACCCTTAAAGAAAAACGCATTGATGTGCGTCAGCTTGCAGGTACGCATTTTGCTGTGATTGGCAAAGGTACAGCACAGGCGCTGGAGGAAAAGGGTATTTATGCAGAATGCGTGCCGGAGATATTTTCCAGTCATGGATTAGTCAAAGCATGGCTGCCAAAATTAACAAAAGATGACAAAGTCCTGCTTGCAAGAGCAAAAGAAGCTTCTAAAGAACTGACAGAAGCGCTGACGCAGGCAGAAGTTGAGTATACAGCACTGGCAATGTATGAAACAGTTGAAGATATGCGCAAAGCAGAGGAATTTCAAAGAGCACTGCAAAAAGTAGATTATGTGACGTTGTGCAGCGCATCAGCCGTGCGTGCTTATGTACATATGGCAGGTGAAGCCCATGCAAAAATTGTCTGCATTGGCCCGGTAACAGAAGCCGCGGCAAAAAAAGCAGGGCTTTTGGTAGCATGCACAGCCGCAAAGTATGATGCAAAGGGCGTTGTGGAGTGTATTGTTCGAGATGCCGCTGAAAATACGTTTTGACAGAAAGAAATAGTATTTTGAACCTTAACATCAAATATTTAATAATAAAATTAACAAGAATAATAAATTTAGAACCACAAAAAGATGACAGCACAAACAAGGAGTTGACATAATATGAGTTTAATACGCAGACCAAGACGTTTGAGAGTGAGCACTGCCGTGCGTAATCTTGTACATGAAACAGATGTCCATACAGATGACCTGATTTACCCGATATTTGTTGTGGAAGGGGAACATGTGAAAACAGAAATTCCTTCCATGCCGGGCATTTATCATTATTCTTTGGACGAACTTGAAATCCATCTGAAGGAAGTGTATGACAGCGGCGTGAGTGCCATTATTTATTTTGGTGTGCCTGACCACAAAGATGCGGTTGGCAGCGGCGCTTACGATGATAATGGTATTGTACAGCGTGCATTAAGACTTACAAAAAGTCTTTATCCGGATATCGTATGTATCGCAGATATTTGTCTGTGTGAATATACAGACCATGGTCATTGCGGCGTGATTTGCGGTGAAAAAATCTTAAATGACCCGACACTTGAATTGTTGGCAAAGGCGGCACTTTCATGTGCAAAGGCAGGCGCAGATATTGTTGCACCGTCAGATATGATGGATGGACGTATCGGTCGTATGCGCGAGGTGCTGGATGAAAATGGTATGGAGGATACACTGATTATGGCATACAGTGTAAAATATGCCTCTGCATTTTATGGTCCATTCCGTGATGCGGCAGATTCTGCCCCGGCCTTTGGTGACAGAAAAACTTATCAGATGGATTGGCGCAATAAAAAAGATGCCATCGTAGAAACTGAACTTGATGTGGAGGAGGGCGCAGATATTTTGATGGTAAAGCCTGCTTTGGCTTATCTTGATATTGTCAAAACTGTTGCTGAGGAATTTCCTTTGCCTCTTTGTACATATAGTGTCAGCGGCGAATATTCCATGATGAAGGCTGCCGCACAAAACGGCTGGATTAATGAAAAAGCTGTTGTGATGGAAAGCATGACAGCAATGAAGCGCGCTGGTGCGAAGATGATTATTACATATTATGCATTGGATGTTGCCAGATGGCTGAAGGAAGATGCGAAGACGAGGTGTATGTAAATGACAAGTGAGAAAATATTTGAGGAAGCCTGTGAGGTAATGCCTGGTGGCGTCAACAGTCCGGTGCGTGCATACAGAGCCGTTGGAATGACACCACGATTTATCGAACGCGCCTCAGGTTCTAAAATTTATGATATTGATGGCAGAGAATACATTGATTACATTGGCTCATGGGGGCCAATGATCCTCGGACATGCCGAGCCTTCTGTGATTAAAGCTGTGACAGAGGCAGTTATGCGTGGTACAAGCTATGGTGCGCCAACCGTTGCTGAAGTTGAAATCGCAGAGATGATTAATGAAGCTGTACCTTGTTCGGAGATGGTACGCCTTGTCAATTCCGGTACAGAAGCAGTGATGAGTGCTATTCGTGCTGCAAGAGGTTATACAGGCAAAGATTATATTATCAAATTCGAGGGCTGTTATCATGGTCATTCAGATGGTCTGCTTGTGAAATCCGGTTCAGGACTTCTGACAGAAAATGTACCGGACAGCGCAGGTGTGCCTGCGGCATTTGCAGCCAAAACATTGATTGCAAAATACAATGATTTAGACAGCGTTAAGGCATTATTTGAGGCACATCCGGATGAGATTGCGGCACTGATTGTCGAACCTGTGGCAGCCAATATGGGTGTTGTACCGCCACAGCCTGGATTTTTACAAGGGTTACGCGACATTACAACACAGTACGGTACGGTGCTGATTTTTGATGAAGTCATTACAGGTTTCAGACTGGCCTATGGCGGTGCACAGGAATATTATGGTGTGACACCGGATATGGCAACCCTTGGTAAGATTGTCGGCGGTGGTATGCCACTTGCTGCTTATTGCGGCAGCAAAGCGATTATGAGTAAAGTGTCGCCGACAGGCCCTGTGTATCAGGCGGGCACATTGTCCGGTAATCCGGTTGCTGTAGCAGCAGGCCTGGCAACATTAAGAATCTTAAAAGCTCATAAAGATGAGATTTATCCTGCGATTGAAAAGAAGGCGGCGGCACTGGAAGCCGCATATAAAACTGCGATTGAAAAATACAACGTGCCAGCAACTATCAATCGTACCGGTTCACTGATGAGTATTTTCTTTACAAATCAGCCAGTAATAAGTTTTGATGAAGCCTTTGCTTCAAACCTTGAACTCTTTAAAAATTATTTTGCAGGCATGCTTAAACAGGGCATTTACATCGCACCATCACAGTTTGAAGCGTTGTTTGTGGGCTATGCGCATACGGATGAAGATATTAGCGCGACAGTCAAAGCCATTGATGAAGCGTTGAAGAATCTGTGATGTGAAGATTTGATTTTTACAATATAAAATTTTTTAAGTTTATGAGTGAAATTGGTATGTTGCAAAATTTATGATAAAATCAGATGTGGGGAACGCAAAATGTGTGAAAAGACATATGACTGCCTTGTGGCGGCGGGAACGACCGAAGCGCGGGCAGCAATTATGGCACTATGCAATGCAGGCTATCATGTCCTTGCAACGGTGGCAACCGAGCTTGGCGCAAAAGTGCTGCAGGATTTAAAATCCATTTATGAAGATAGTCTGGACATTGAGATTGGCAGAAAAGATGCACAGGGATTTGCAGAGTGTATTCAAAAATCACAGATTAAAATGATTATCGATGCAACGCATCCATTTGCCAAAGAAGTGACAGATACATTAAAAGCAGTTTGTGCGCATTGTGAAAATGAAGGCATTGCAGTTGGCTATATTCGTTATGTGCGGGAAATGCTTGATTATGATTATACAAAAATCATTCGCGTGCCGGATGCTGTGGCTGCAGCAAATACGCTCAGTACTATGCCGGGTCGTTTTTTACTGACCACCGGTGCGAATACGATTGATGTATATATGAATACGATTTCAGATTTTAACAGCCGCGGTTTTGTGCGTGTGCTTGATACAAAAGTATCGATTGAACGATGTGAAGCATTTGGTGTTGCAGATACACATGTGATTGCGAAAAATCCGCCCTTTAGTGAGGCGGACAATCTCAGCCTTTTAAAAAATTATAATATTCAAATTCTTGTGTCCAAGGACAGCGGAAAGAGCGGCGGATTACCTGAAAAAATCAATGCCGCGAAAAAACTGGATATTCCGGTAATTTTAATTCAAAGGCCGGAGGATGCCGGTGGAGTGTGTACGCCGGACACTTTAATGAAAGAAGTGAAAAGACAATGGATAAAAGAATCATGATTGTCGGCACAGGCAGCGGCTGCGGCAAGACGACGGTGACCTGTGGTATCATGAAAGCCTTAAAAAATAAAAATCGAGAAGTGGCACCTTTTAAATGCGGACCGGATTATATAGACCCGATGTTCCATAAACACATTACAGGCAAAGCTTCGATTAATCTGGATTTATTTTTCTTAAAACCGGAAATGCTTTGCTGGATTTTAAATAAGCATCTTGGGGATGGTGAAATTGGTGTCATTGAAGGCGTGATGGGCTTGTATGACGGCATCGGAACAAGTATTACAGCAAGTGCCTATGATGTGGCAATGACAACGAAAACACCGATGATACTTGTAGTAAATGCCAAAGGCATGGCAGCCTCTGTCTGTGCCATGATTCGCGGCTATCAGACTTATGGTGATGAAATCATGCAGGCTTATATGCAAAACGATGGTGCAAATCATACATCAGATCATGCAGGGTTTGCCCAAAATGCAGATGAGAATAGCAGTGTAGATGCAGATGCGAATGACTGTATAAATGGAGTGGGAAATCCATCCCTGATCAAGGGCGTAATTTTAAATCATGTCGGACAGGGCATGTATGATTATCTGAAGGATACCATTGAAAGTCAGTGTGGTGTAAAGGTGCTTGGTTACATGCCGGAGATTCCTGAAGCAAGTATTGAAAGTCGTCATCTTGGCCTTGTGACAGCCGAAGAAATTGAGAACCTGGATAAAAAGGTCGAACTGCTTGGACAAACTGTGCAAAAAACAATTGATTTGGAAGCACTTGAACAAATCGCAGATGAAGCAGAGCCACTTGCACAGAACAGGCTGCCATTCGAAGCGGCGGTTGCAGGTGTGGCAGCAGGAACACAGGTCAATCTGGCGGTTGCCATGGATAAAGCCTTTTGTTTTTATTATGAAGATAATCTGGAATTATTTAAGAGCCTTGGCATTCATATTTTACCATTTTCACCGCTGGCAGGTGAGCAGGTGCCAAAGGAGGCACACGGCATTTATATTGGCGGAGGTTATCCGGAACTTTATCTGGAAGAACTTCAAAAGCAACTCTGGGTGAAATTTTCCATTCGTAATTGCTGGTCAAAACATATGCCAATCATTGCAGAATGTGGCGGATTTATGTATCTGCACGATGCCATAGAGGATAAAGAAGGTCAAAGCTACCGTATGGTGGGGATAATTCCAGGTAAAGCGAAAATGACCGAAAAACTTGGCCCATTTGGCTATATCAATATCGAAATGCCTGAAAATTCATTGTTTGGTGAAGCACCGACAGTGCTTCGTGGACATGAATTTCATTATTCAATATCAGAAAATGATGGTGGCGATCTGTTTGTCAGCAAACCAAACGGCAAACAGTGGTCGGAGGGATTTTGCAAGCCGTATCTGTATGCAGCTTATCCGCATCTGTATTTCTACAGCAATATTGACAGCGCCATTCATTTCAAACAGGCGATGATTAGCTATAAGAAAAATATGTCCAAAATCGAAGCATAGATATTGAATACTTGAAAATAATAGGTGAAAAACGTGTTACTATATAAATTAATTATTGCATTTATATTAGATATTTTATTTGGTGACCCAGCGTGGATTTATCATCCGATTCGCGTGATTGGCAAATTGATTTCTGTGTCAGAGCGGATTTTGCGCAAATGGTTTCCAAAAACAAGAGAAGGCGAGATGTCTGCCGGTCTGTGCATGTTTATGGTGGTGATTTGCCTGTGCTGGCTGCTACCGTACCTGGCACTGAGCGGTCTGGAAATGATTGCGCCAAAACTTGGATTTGTCATTGAAGTCATCTGGATGTGGCAGATTCTTGCCATGCGCTGTCTGGCGGTAGAATCAAAGAAAGTGTATACAGCAATCAAAGCCAAAGATTTGGGACTTGCAAGAACCATGATTTCTTATCTTGTGGGACGCGATACACAAAGTCTTTCTTTTAATGAGATTATTAAGGCAACCGTGGAAACCGTTGCAGAAAATACAAGTGATGGTGTGATTGCACCAATGCTTTTTATGGCAATTGGCGGGGCACCTCTTGGATTTTTATATAAGGGTGTCAATACGATGGACTCCATGGTGGGCTATAAAAATGAGAAATATATCAATTTCGGATATTTTCCGGCGAAGATGGATGATATCTTTAATTTTATTCCGGCAAGAGTCAGTGGATTGCTGATGATTGTGGCTGCTTTTTTATGCGGCTATGACGGTAAAGGCGCTGCCAGGATTTTTTTCAGGGACAGAAAGAATCATCTGAGCCCAAACAGCGCCCAGACAGAAAGTGCCTGCGCTGGTGCACTTGGCATTCAGCTTGGAGGCACCCATGATTATTTTGGTAAGCCGGTGGTAAAACCAACGATTGGTGATAACATCAACGAACCTGAAGCCGAACATATTTTAGATACTCATCGGTTAATGTATATGACGGCGATTTTGTGTATGTTTTTGGTGAATGTGATTTGCGCGGTGATTTATTTTATGATGTAAGCAGCAGTTACTTAATTTATAAGTATTATATAAGGTTATTGATTTATAAAGTCATTCACATCTCATAGCAGCTTTTGAACGCATAAAATAAATTTACGCAATTTAAGTAAAAGTAAAAAGGATTGACCCTGACCGTACAGGTCTGCAAATATCAATGGTTTTAGAAATAACGATAAACAAAATCAAGGAATAAAGGGAGAGTAAAACATGCTTCATGGTGGTGATATATACGGCAGTGATGGCCGGAAAATAAACAACATACTGGATTTTTCGGCAAATATTTCGCCACTGGGAATGCCTGAAAAAGTGTGGCAGGCTGTAATTGCTTCGATGGAAGCTGCCACCCATTATCCTGACCCGGATTCCAGAGCGCTCAGACTTGCGTTGGTTGAGAAATATTTAAATCATAATTTTAGCCATAATAAAGAGAATTTAGAAAATTTCCTATGTGGCAATGGCGCGGCAGACCTCATTTACCGTCTTATATATGCGATGCGTCCAAAACGTGCCCTTGTGATACATCCGACATTTGTAGAATATGAAGAAGCGATGGCGGTTGTTGGTACGGAGATTGTCAGTTATGATTTAAACCATGAGGATTTTGAAATCCGTGAGGATATTCTGGAAAAAATCACGGATGCTACAGATATGATATTTATTTGTAATCCAAACAACCCGACCGGGGTGCTGACAAAACGAAGTCTGCTTGCAAAGATTTTAGACAAGGCGAAGGCACATAATTGCCTGCTTGTGATAGATGAATGCTTTCTTGATTTTACAGGCAGTGCACAGGAGTCTGCATATACGATGCTGCCATACATCAAAGATTATGATAATCTTTTGATATTAAAATCCTTTACAAAAATGTTTGCGATGCCGGGTATTCGCCTTGGCTATGCCATCAGTGGCAACCGGGCATTGCTTGAAAAAATGAAGCATGCCGGACAGAGCTGGCCGGTAAGTACGATGGCAACCGCAGCAGGCATAGCGGCGCTGGCGGAAGAAAACTACGTGCAGCAGGTGGTTGAATATGTCGATACAGAACGAGAATATTTACAGAGTGTACTGGATGACTGCGGCTTAAGATGGATTGCCGGTCATGCCAATTACATATTATTTTATGCACCGCAATTTCCGCATTTGGAATGTGAACTGGCAAAATATGACATTCGCATCCGCACCTGCGATAATTACAAAAATTTGGATGCAAACTGGTACCGTATTGCTGTCAATGGACATGAGGCAAATATGAAACTGGCGGCGGCGTTGAGGTGTATCGCCACTGAACTTATGAAAGCAATGACGCCTATAATTATGAAGAACAGAGAGGAAGAACAACCATGAAAATGATTTCCTGGAATGTCAATGGCCTGCGTGCCGTAGTTGGCAAAGGATTTGTTGATATATTTAATTCACTGGATGCAGATATTGTCTGCCTGCAGGAAACAAAATTGCAGGAGGGACAGATTGATCTATCCTTTGACGGATATGAACAGTATTGGAATTATGCTGTAAAAAAAGGGTATTCAGGCACAGCGGTATTTACCCGGGTGCAGCCGCTTAGTGTCAGCTACGGTCTTGGCATTGAAGAACACGACCAGGAAGGCCGGGTGATTACCCTGGAATTTGATAAATTTTATCTTGTGAATGTGTATACCCCAAATTCCAAGGCCGGTCTGGCGCGCATTGATTACCGTATGCAGTGGGAAGATGATTTTAGAGTCTATTTAAAGAAATTAGAGGAAAATAAACCGGTTGTTGTATGTGGTGATTTGAACGTGGCACACACAGAAATTGATCTGAAGAACCCAAAGACAAACCGCAATAATGCCGGATTTTCAGACCAGGAGCGCGGCAAGATGACAGAGCTTCTGGATGCTGGATTTATTGATACCTTCCGCTATTTTTATCCGGATGTCACAGGGGCATATTCCTGGTGGTCTTATCGATTTAACGCCAGAAAAAACAACGCCGGATGGCGTATTGACTATTTCTTGGTATCAGAAAGTTTAAAGGATGAACTTAAAGGCGCATCAATTTTAAATGATATTTATGGCTCAGACCATTGTCCGGTAATGCTGGAAATTTTTTGATACGGGAGGTGAACATATGTCAGCAAAAGCACTCATGATTCAGGGAACGATGTCTAATTCAGGCAAAAGCTTTATTACAGCAGGTTTGTGCAGAATATTTAAACAGGATGGCTACAAGGTAGCGCCTTTTAAGTCACAGAATATGGCATTAAATTCCTACATTACAAAAGACCGTCTGGAAATCGGACGGGCGCAGGCGATGCAGGCAGAGGCAGCAGGCATTGAACCGACAGTGGACATGAATCCGATTTTATTAAAACCTACAAGCCATACCGGCTCACAGGTTATTGTCAATGGTGAAGTCTGGGCAGACATGAAAGCCATGGATTATTATAAAAATAAAAAAGCATTAATCCCTGAAGTGATGAAGGCTTATAATAAGCTGGCGTCAGAGTACGATATTATTGTTATTGAAGGTGCGGGAAGCCCTGCAGAAATCAATTTAAAAGACAATGATATCGTCAATATGGGTATGGCAAAAATGGCAAAAGCACCGGTGCTGCTGGCGGCAGATATTGACCGGGGCGGTGTGTTTGCTTCCATTTATGGCACGATTAAACTCTTGGATGCCGATGAACAGCAAATGATCAAAGGCACGATTATCAATAAATTCCGCGGGGATGTCAAAATCCTCGAGCCGGGACTCAGACAGATTGAAGCGCTGACAGATATTCCTGTGGTTGGTGTGATTCCGATGGCACATGTGGATATCGACGATGAGGACAGCCTGTCCGAACGATTAAATATGACAGCCGCCAGTGGCGGGGTTGACATTGCAGTGATTCGATTGCCACACATTTCCAATTTTACAGATTTTTCAGCCTTTGAGCGTATGCCGAATGTTTCCTTACGTTATGTTCAGAAAAAAGAGCAGCTTGGCATGCCGGACATGATTATTTTACCGGGCACAAAAAATACAATGGATGATTTGACATGGCTTCGTGAGAGCGGTCTTGAAGGAATGATTTTAAGACATGCGGAAATGAAGGTACCGGTGGTTGGCATTTGCGGTGGCTATCAGATGATGGGCGCAGAACTGACAGACCCGGATAATGTTGAACACGGCGGCACGATGCGGGGCATGGGCCTTTTAAATACAAAGACGATTTTTGAAACATCAAAGACACGCACGCAGATTCATGGCAAGGCGCATAGTTGTGCAGGTTATTTTGAAAAAATGAATGGCATGGCAGTCACTGGCTACGAAATTCATATGGGACGGACGCAAAATCTTGGCGGCTGCGTGCAGTGCATTGAACTTGAAGACGGACGTACAGATGCATTAATGAATGCCGAGGGCACTGTGTTTGGTTCCTATTTGCACGGCCTGTTTGACAGTGAGGGCGTGGCGAGCGCGATGGTGGCAAAATTATTTGAAAAAAAGGGTATCGACCCTGAAGGTGAGCCTTTTGATTTGCAGGCCTACAAAGAAAAACAATATGATGCTCTTGCAGATGTGGTAAGAAATGCATTGGATATGGAAAAAGTGTATGAGATTCTAAATCAAGGTATTTAACCATACGCTTATTTATAAAATTTTTAGGAATAGGCACATTTCTGTGATTTGACTTTTTAAGATGCCCGAATTATAATAGGGCTTGATGCATAGGATTTTCTTTGATTAAGGACAAATATTTGATTTGTCCGTTATTGACTTTGGAGTCAGAAAGGGAAAATGATGGCAACTGAAAAAGGATTAATACATGTTTACTACGGTGACGGTAAAGGAAAAACAACTGCAGGCACAGGACTTTGCGTCAGGGCTGCAGGCTGTGGCAAAAAGGTTTTGATTTTTCAGTTCTTAAAGGATAATTCGTCAGGTGAATGCAGAATTTTTACAGAGATGCCCGGTGTTGTGCTGATGGAGGGTATGAGTGATGTGAAGTTTACTTTCAACATGACGAAGGATGAATTAAAGACAATCAGTGAATTTTATACGAATAAATTTCAGGAAGTCTGCTTTAAAGCGGCAGAGGGCGATTACGATGTGCTGTTTTTGGATGAGATCCTGCATGTAATACGCAAAGACCTTCTTCCGGAGGCGATAGTGCTTGATTTTCTGAAGCACAAGCCTGAGAAGCTGGAAGTGATTATGACCGGGTACGACCCGAGTCCGGCACTTTTGGAGATGGCAGATTATGTCACACATATGGTTAAAGAAAAACATCCATATGATAAAGGGATTCCAGCCCGTGTTGGTATCGAGTGTTAGTTGACGGAGATAAAGAGATGTTAGAAGAAATAAAGATTGTAAAGCCTGCGGATATTGAAAAGCGCAGTATGGAGATTATAACCGCTGAGCTTGGCGGCCGCACATGGCCGGAACCGGAATTTTCAATCGTAAAGCGATGTATTCATACGGCAGCGGATTTTGATTATGCAGATAATCTGTGCTTTTCAGAAAATGCGATTGCATCTGCCATAGGGGCGTTGACAGCAGGCGCAACAATCGTGACAGATACACAGATGGCAGCGGCAGGCATCAATAAAAAGACATTGGCGCAGTTTGGCGGACAGGTGCGCTGTTTTATGAGTGATGAAGCTGTAGCTGCCAGAGCGAAAGCGCGTGGTGTGACTCGTGCCTCTATCTGTATGGAAGAAGGGGCAAAGCTTGACGGTCCGCTGATTTTTGCCATTGGCAATGCACCGACAGCATTAATCCGGTTGTATGAGATGATTCAAAACGGTGAAGTGAAGCCGGATTTGATTATCGGCGTGCCGGTGGGGTTTGTCAATGTCGTTGAATCCAAAGAGTTAATTATGAAAGCTGGTGTGCCGTATATCGTTGCCAGGGGCCGGAAGGGCGGCAGCAATATTGCAGCGGCTATCTGCAATGCACTTTTATATTATTGCATTCAAAATAAGGATATGGGTGTGCAGACATCCA
The DNA here is from genome assembly GCA_934339005.1 of uncultured Catenibacillus sp. Lineage (GTDB taxonomy): Bacteria > Bacillota > Clostridia > Lachnospirales > Lachnospiraceae > CAKRHR01. The sequence continues at coordinate 70,578 of CAKRHR010000003.1, forward strand.
ATACAGGTATTAATCTGAAAAAAGCATCAGAAACATTTCAGAAGTTTATGTCCCAATATGACATTCACGATGATATGATTAAATTAAAGGTTGTGCACACGATGGCGGTGCGCAATTCATGCGAATACATTGCAAAGCATCTTGGCCTTGATGATGAAGATGTGGCGCTGGCAGTGCTTATTGGGCTTTTGCACGATGTGGCACGTTTTGATCAGGCTGTGCGTTTTAAATCATTTAATGATGTGACCACGGTAGACCATGCGATGCTAGGTGTCCGTATGCTGTTTGGCGACTGGAAACCTGATTATGAGAAAAATCGCCCATTAGACGCTATGGATACGGAAAAATGGGCAAAGGTCAATGCACTGGATAATGTACCGGGACCGATGATTCGAATGTTTGTTGAGGATGACAGATATGACCAGATTATTTATGATGCGATTTTAAATCACAATCGTTTTGCCATCATGGATGGACTTGACGAGCGCACATTGCTGCATGCAAAGATTATCAGAGATGCGGATAAGCTTGATAATTACCGTGTCAAACTGGAAGATCCAATCCAGGCAATTATCGGATATGATGAGGATATTACAAAAGCATCGCCGGTATCTGACAGGGTTTATGAAGATTCGATGCATCGCAGATCTGTATTTTCACCGACACGAAGGACACCTGCGGATATTTGGATGTCTTATTTTGCAGCGACGTTTGACATCTATTTTAAGGCGTCACTTGAGTTGATTGCGAAAAACCACTGGATAGAAAAGATGGCCGACAGGATTCATTTTACGAATCCTGATACACATAAAAAAATGCAAGATGTTCAGAATGAAGTTCTGAACTTTATAAATGAAAGGATTGAGCAACATGATTAAAATTGATATTTTTTCAGGTTTTTTAGGTTCAGGTAAAACCACATTAATTAAAAAACTGCTTGAAGAAGCATTTAAGGGCGAACAGGTAGTCCTGATTGAAAATGAATTTGGTGAAATCGGTATTGATGGCGGTTTCTTAAAGGATGCCGGCATTGAGATTACAGAGATGAACTCAGGCTGTATCTGCTGTTCACTTGTAGGTGATTTTGGCAAAGCACTGACAAAAGTTATCGAAGAATACCATCCAGACCGTATTCTGATCGAGCCATCAGGTGTTGGCAAGCTTTCAGACGTTATGGCTGCTGTAAAGAAAATTACAGTGGACGGTGAAGTTGAGTTAAACAGCCTTGTAACAGTTGTCAACGGACAGAGATGCAAGGTATTTATGAAGAATTTCGGTGAATTTTACAATAATCAGGTTGAATACGCAAAGACAATTGTTATGAGCCGTACTCAGAACATGAAGGATGAAAAGATTGAAGAAGCTGTAAAATTACTGCGTGAAAAGAATGAAGACGCAGCCATCATCACAACACCATGGGATGACCTTGACGGTGCACAGATTCTTGCAACAATGGAACAGAAGATTTCTTTAGCAGACCAGTTATTTGAGGAAGAAGAAATCTGCCCATGTTGTGGCCATCATCATGATCACGATGAAGAATGCCACGATCATGAACATGAGCATCACCATCACGATCATGATCACGATGAACATGAACATCATCACGATCATGACGAACATGAACATCATCATGATCATGACGAACATGAACATCATCACGATCACGATGAACACGAACATCATCACGATCATGATGAGCATGAACATCATCACGATCATGATGAACACGACCATGACCATGATTGCTGCGGACATGACCATGACCACCATCATCACCATGATCATGAAGGTCATCATCATGCAGACGATGTATTTACAAGCTGGGGTGTTGAAACACCACATAAATTCACAAAAGAAGAAATGGAAACAGCCCTCAAAGCACTGTCTGAAACAAATGAATACGGACAGATACTTCGTGCCAAAGGTATGGTTGCAGGCGTTGATGGTCAGTGGATTTACTTTGACCTTGTTCCTGAAGAATATGAGATGCGTACAGGCAGCCCTGAATATACAGGACGTATCTGTGTCATCGGTACAGAATTAAAAGAAGATGCACTTAAGGAACTGTTCCACATCTAATTGGATGCAGGAGGATATAAACAATGGATAGACCGACAACACTTGTCTTTTTGATTACAGGTTTTCTGGATTCAGGTAAGACAACATTTATCAAATCTGTCGTAGAAGATTCTGATTTTACAGAAAATGAAAAATCACTGATTATTCTCACAGAAGAGGGCGAAACTGAACTCGATGAGAAAGAACTTGCTGATTTGAATGCCAACGTTGTTTCAGTGGAAGACCAGGAAGAATTTACTTCAGAATTTCTTGAAAACTGTAATGGATTTTATAAACCAAGACTTGTATTTATTGAATACAATGGTATGTGGAAGATGGATGATGTACTTGATATGGAACTGCCGGATGGCTGGATGCTCAATCAGGTGCTGACAATGGTAGATGCTTCAACATTTGACGCATTTATGGCAAATATGAAGCCGATGTTATTTGATATTTTCCAGTATTCTGAGATGATTTTCTTCAATCGTTGTACAGAGGATATGCCGCTGACAACTTACCGCAGAAATATCCGTGCGATTAACCGTCGTGTACAGATTGGATTCGAGGATGAAGAAGGAAATAACATTGATATTGGTAAAGAAGAATTACCATATGACATCAATGCCGATGTGATTGAAATCGGCGATGAGGACTTTGGTACATTCTATGTAGATATTATGGATGAGCCTGAAAAATACGAAGGTAAGACGGTGTCTTATCTTGCAAAGGCTTATGTAGGCAAAGATTTGCCGGAGGGTTATTTTGTGCCGGGACGTCATGCGATGACCTGCTGTGCAGATGATATTCGTTTCATCGGTTTTGCCTGCAAGACAAAGAATATCGATAAATTCAAAACAAATATGTGGCTGAAGGTCACTGCCGTTGTGCGCATCGAATATTTCCCTGCTTACAATGGCAAAGGTCCTGTGCTTCACTTAAGACGCGCCACAAGCGCACCAAAACCAAAGGATGAACTAGTTTACTTTACCTGATTGATAGTATTGATGCGGCGATTGACAGGATGCAGTGGAAATTCATAAAATTTCGGCTGCATCCTTTTTATACATAAAAATCAATTAGTCGGTTATAGTATATTTAACCCCTTTGTTGAGAAAAAATATAAAATAAGCCTACTTGAAATCTGATGCAAGTTACTATATATTAATAATAGTTAGAAATAACTAACTATAGTGTGAATAAATCATTTTAGGACTCCCGGCAATACCGGAAGATAGCTACTTCCGGTGGGGACTCCGCCTTTAAATTGGAAATTTGTCACTGTTTAAAACTGAGAAATTCTATAAACTGACATAGAATTTCGGATGCTTGAAAGCAAAGTTTTAAACAGGTCAATGAATTTAAATAACTCAATGACATTAAATTGGAAGGAGATTTTAAAACAATGGATTATTTACAGATTGAAAAAGTCATCGGCAGAGAGATTCTGGATTCCAGAGGCAATCCGACAGTTGAAGCAGAAGTTTATTTGGTTGACGGTACAATCGGCAGAGGTATGGCACCAAGCGGTGCATCCACAGGTGAATTTGAAGCCCTTGAACTTCGCGATGGCGATAAGAGCAGATATCTTGGCAAAGGTGTTACAAAAGCCGTTGAAAATATCAATACAGTAATTAACGACACACTTCGTGGTATGGACGCATCAGACATTTATGCAATTGACAAAGCAATGATTGATGCAGATGGTACAAAAGATAAATCAAACCTTGGTGCAAATGCCATTCTTGCAGTATCTATCGCATCTGCAAGAGCAGCATCTATTGCACTTGATATTCCATTATACAGATTCCTCGGCGGTATCACAGGCAATCGTCTGCCAGTGCCAATGATGAATATCATCAATGGTGGATGCCATGCATTATCTTCGGGTCTTGACGTTCAGGAATTTATGATTATGCCTGTTGGTGCACCTTCATTTAAAGAATGTTTAAGATGGTGTGCTGAAGTATTCCATGCACTTGCAGCAATCTTAAAAGAACGCGGACTTGCAACATCTGTTGGTGATGAAGGTGGTTTTGCACCCGCATTAAAATCTGATGAAGAAGCCATCGAAACAATCCTTGAAGCAGTGAAAAAAGCAGGTTATGAGCCGGGACGCGATTTCAGAATCGCTATGGATGCTGCATCTTCAGAATGGAAGACAGGTAAAGTCGGCGAATACAAACTGCCAAAAGCCGGTACAGTATATACTTCAGAACAGTTGATTGAACACTGGAAGAAATTAGTTGAAAAATACCCAATTATCTCTATTGAGGATGCCCTGGATGAAGAAGACTGGGAAGGCTGGAAAAAACTTACAGCAGAACTTGGTGATAAAGTACAGCTTGTCGGTGATGACTTATTTGTTACAAATACAGAAAGACTTTCAAAAGGTATCGAGCTTGGCTGCGGTAACTCTATCCTGATTAAATTAAATCAGATCGGTTCCGTATCTGAAACACTTGAAGCCATCAAGATGGCACATAAAGCAGGTTATACAGCAATTTCTTCACACCGTTCAGGTGAAACAGAAGACACAACAATCGCTGACCTTGCAGTCGCATTAAACACTTGCCAGATTAAGACAGGTGCCCCAAGCAGAACAGAACGTGTCGCAAAATACAACCAGTTACTGCGTATCGAAGAACAGCTTGGTTCGTCCGCAGTTTACCCGGGTATGAAGGCATTTAATGTAAAATAAAGAGAAAATCTTAAAGATAATCAAAATAACACTGAGATAAGTAAAAAAGCAGTGATGCATTTAAGAGAGAAAAATTTCTTAATGCATCACTGCTTTTTGCAATATGGAGGTTGCTTTTTCTGTGCGCAGGTGCTAATATCTATTTAAAGAATATTTTAAATAGGTGGTTGCATGAGTAAAACAAATTTATTTAAAGTGTTGGCAGACAGCCAGCGAAGATGCATTCTGGAAATGCTGAAGGAAGGACAGATGAATGCGGGGGAGATTGCAGAGAAGCTGCAAATCACACCGGCGGCACTGTCGTATCACTTAAAACTGTTAAAAAGTGCAGATTTGGTGTCCGAATACAAGGAAAAGAATTTTGTATATTATGAAATCAATACAACGGTGTTTGATGAATTAATCATGTGGGTAGCACAGTTTGGGGGTAAGCTGGATGAAAAAAGTTATGTGGGGCATCGCGATGGTACCGTTTGTGGTGACAAGCCTGATTTTACAGGGACTTCCAGATAAATTGCCAATGCATTATGATTTGCAGGGCAATATTGACCGTTGGGGCAGCAAGACGGAGGAGTTGATTTTCCCGATTATCATATTGCTCTTTACCGGCTTCTGGCATGTGATGATTGCTTATTATGAAAGGAAAGCCAAGATGGTACCGAAGGATAAAGATAACTCTGAAAGTAAGGTTAAAGAGATGACAACAGATAAAGTTGCTTCGGTAAGCAAGGCACAGGCAGCTGCAAAATCAAACAGCAAGCTTTTAACTATTGTTGGAATTTGTATGGCGGTGATGTTTGGTGTGATGCATTTTGCGATACTTTATGCTTCCTGTGTGCAGGCCAATGCAGGATTAAGCACAATGACTTTGGACATCGGAAAACTGACATGTACCCTGGCAGGAATCTTTTTTATAATTATCGGAAATTTCCTGCCAAAAACAAAACTTAACAGTACAGTGGGTGTCAGAACACCATGGAGTTTGTACAATGAAAATACATGGCGTTTAAGTAATCGTTTGGGTGCATGGCTGATGATTATTGCAGGTCTGCTTACGGTTTTAACAACCGTTGTTGCCGATGGCAATATCAGTACAATCCTGCTGGTAGTATACCTGATTGCAGCATCAGTAGTACTCATTATTTACTCAAAAATCGTTTATGACCGAGAACGCCGGGCAGAATCAAAAAAGGATGAGTTAAAATGACAAGTGCTATATTTGTTATCATGCAAAGATATAATAGGGCAAGGATTATTCGTTTTAAATTTAGATACACAAATAATCCCAGGCCTTAAACGACAATTCATATAAAAACATCAAATGACTGTCAGTAAATGAAATATCGAGGATTTCTTCGATTTTTTTGACGCGGTAGAAGAAGGTACTGCGGTGGATGTGCAGTGCCTCAGCCGCCTTAGTGGCATTGCGGTCATTGTCCAGATAAGCCCGCAACGTTGCCACAAATTCCGTATGAAACTCCAGATCATAGCCATGCAAATGATGGATATGATGATGCAGACCAACCTCAAGTCCGGTGTAATCGCAATTATGAAACAGATACGTCGGAAAAAGTTCATGGGCGAAGAACAGACAACCACTAACGTTGGTCGTTTCACCGAGAATCAGTGCGTTTTCCGCCTGCTTGTAAAATGCGCGAATCTTTAAAATATCCACAAATGGCTGACTGATGCCGACATGCATGCGGTTAAGCTCTGCAAATGCCCGAAGCTTGGCAGTAAAACGTTCATCCAGAGAAATCGGATTATCCTGATTCAAAAACAGCACAATACTGTCCCTGTAAACAACAGACATACTATTTGGATAATTGCTGCGCAGATTTGTGATTTGACGCTTGTTGAATAAATCACTGTTGTGCGGTTCAGAGCATTTTAAGATTATCAGGCAAAAATAACGACAGAACTTTCGGTCCAAAAGCGCAAGACGTTCACTGATAATATTCACATCATTAAATTTACCCTCAAGCAGATCTACAAGAAAATTCTCATATTTTAAACCGGTTCTTGCAACAAAGAAATCATGCTTTTGCATTTCAATCGCGCAGACATCGGCAAGCTCGGTAATCAGGCGCAAATCATAGCTGGAAGGCTCTCTGTCCAGACACACAGCCACATGACCGACCATAACATTTTGAATACGAATTGCACAAAATGCCCAGCGATTATCAGGATGGTCCGGAGAATGAATCGCAAAAGCGTGTTTTTCTTTATAAATCATGGATTCAAAGTGATTGCGCTTTAAACTCTCGACCTCGCTGTCACTTAAATAACTGTGTTCATTGATGGTAGTCACACCGTAAGGAAATGCTTCCATTTTATCAGAAATTGCAATAAAATTGTAGCTGGCATCACAAATACCAATCGGACTTTTCAAAAAATCTTCAGCCACAGACAGTACATCGCGGATGCCGCTGCCATGGTAGAGTGCATAATACAAATCCTGCACCTGATGCTCATGGCGGCTTTCATTTTTCATTAATTCAACAATATGATGGTACAGTGTCATCATATCGGGCAGCTTCGTAAACTGAATCGTGTGAAATGGCGCAGGCATCGGCGCGGTACTTAAAATATAATATGTGCCGGAAGTTGGTGGCATCGGAAGTCTTTTGCCAAGCTCTTCAGGATGTGCGCACAAATACAACGTATCTTCATCATACATAATCTCAGGATGGATAAGCTCTGTTTTATAAATATCGGTTTCACCATCATATTCAGAGAGTACAATTGACTGAAACTGCTCGCGAATATATTCTGTAATTTTCTTTAATTTTAACAAAATGTTCACCTTCTCATTAGACAAATGTTGAAAATAAACTTTTAAACACTATGGATTTTCAACAGACGTTTGAGGAAATTTGCCTCGTATAATGATATAATTTATATTATCAGCTTAGCATGAATGACAGTGTGTGTCAAAGTATTTATGCTTATGAACATCTGTCCGATGTATTCACATTTAGCGTAATTTTAGGAGGAGAGAATATGGCAGTCATTACTATTGATGGTATCCGTTTGGAAGTGCCTGACAATAAAAACGTGCTTGACTGTGCACTTGAAGCAGGTATTTATATTCCACATCTTTGCCATCATCCAAACTTGCCGGAAAACGGTTCATGTCGTATGTGTATCGTTGAAGTTGACGGCGAAGACAAACCAGTAACATCATGTACATTAAAGGCAAAGGACGGATTAAACATTCGTACAAAGAGCGAACAGTTATCCAAGCTTCGTAACCTGGCACTTGAACTTTTACTTTCAGGTCATCCGGAAGATTGTTCTACATGTCCAAAATACGGTAACTGCGAGCTTCAGACATTAATTCAGTACGTAGGTGCAACAAATGCACGTATGCGCTGCAGAACTAAAGGTTTCAAACAGGATGAACGCAACCCATTACTTGTACATGATATGAATCGTTGTGTACTTTGCGGACGTTGTGTACGTGCCTGCAACGACTTAAGAGGTGTTAAAGTTCTTCAGTACCAGAAGAAAGATATGGAAACATATGTTGGTACATTACATAATAAATTATTAATTGATGCGGACTGCCGCTTCTGTACAGCCTGTGCTGAAGTCTGTCCGACCGGTACAATTCGTGATAAGGTACAGTTACTTTCAGCAGGCGCAAAGAAAGAGGACGTTTATGTACCTTGTAAGGCAGCATGTCCTGCACATACAGATGTGCCTCGTTACATTCGTTATGTCAAAGAAGGCAAATTTGATGAAGCAGCCGCAGTTGTTCGTGAAAAAGTACCATTCCCTAAAGCTCTTGGTTACATCTGCAGCCACGTATGTGAGATGAACTGTAAACGTAACGAAGTTAATGAACAGCCAATGTCCATCAGAAATATCAAGAGATATGCCGCAGAACATGATACAGGCGCATATTGGAAGGGCAAAGGCAAACAGCTTCCGCCAACAGGCAAGAAGGTTTGTGTTGTCGGTGCAGGTCCTGCAGGTATGACAGCAGCATATTATCTGAGAAAACAGGGACATGATGTCACAATCAAAGAAGCTCTGCCACGCGTTGGTGGTATGATGGGCTTTGGTATTCCTGCATACAGACTTCCTAGAACAATTATCGAAGAAGAATTTGCAGTAATCAAAGAAGCAGGCGTGAACCTTGAATTAAATACAAGAGTTGAAAAACCTGTAGACTTATTAAAAGAATATGATGCCGTATTAATGGCTATCGGTGCACATCAGGGTGTGCGTCTTCCACTTGAAGGCAGCAATCTTGACGGCGTATTATTAAATATTGATTTCTTAAGACAGACAAGCCTTGGCGAAGAAACAGGCATGGGCAAACGTGTCATCGTTCTTGGTGGCGGTAACGTTGCATTTGACTGTGCAAGAAGTGCAAAACGTCTTGGCGCAGAAGAAATTCACCTTGCATGCCTTGAAGCACGCGATGTGATGACTGCAGATGATGAAGAAATCGAACAGGCACAGGAAGAAGGTATTTTCGTACATCCAGCTCAGACATTTGAACGTATCACAGGTACAGACCATGTGACAGGTGTTGATTTCATGGACGTAGAATCCTTCACATTCGATGAAAACAGACGTGCCATCATCAAAAAGGTTGAAGGCTCAGAACATCATATTGATGCTGATACAGTTATTTTTGCAACAGGTCAGCGTTCTGACATTACAGAAGATGCAGGACTTCCTCTTGGCCGTGCAAACAGCATTGTTGTCAAAGAAGAATCTCTTGCAACACCGGTAGATGGCGTATTTGCAGCAGGCGATACAGTTTATGGTACAAAATCCGTTATTATGGCTATTGCATCAGGTCGTGACGCTGCCAGCGAGATTGACAAATATCTTGGCGGTGACGGCGATATTTCTGAAGTGCTTGCACCAGTTGAAACAGCAGACCCTTATATTGGACGTATCGAAGGTTTTGGCAAAGAAGAACGCTGTGGTACAGCCGTAGACAGTGCTAAAAGCCGTGAAGACAACTTTGACTTATTTGACCATGGTATCTGCGACAGCGATATCTGCAAGGAAGCCGGAAGATGTCTTCAGTGTGACCTTAGATTACAGATTGCTGCACCTAGAATCTGGACAGCATACGATAAGAAGGAGGGCTGATTATGATGTTAAGTGTTGAAGAAATCATCGAAAGAGTAAAAACAGCAGGCCTTCGTGAATATGGTGTATACAACGAATGTGTTGCTGGCAAATGGGAAAAAATCCTTAACGAAGCAGACCCTGCCGACGGTGATATGGCTGTCGCAGCAGGTTTAAATAATAACGATACAGATAAAGCACTGTTAGCACTTCTTAAAGAGGATGCTGACAAAGTCATCACAGGTATGCAGATGGCTGCCAAAGTTCTTGGCGCCAAAGAAATGGTGCTTTATATTCCTGAAGGTGAAGATGAATTAAAGGCTTCTCTGGAAAGCAAATGCGCAGATGCTGACATTGCCCTTGAAGAAGGTATTGTTAATGTCCGCAGATTCCGTGGCAAGGCGATTCATCATATCGAAACATTAAAAGCACTTGCAGATATTGCAGACGGTTCTTATGAACCGGGCGTTTTGCTTGCAGTTAAATCCGGTGATACAATCGGTGAACTGAAAAAATATCCATTTGGCACAAAAGTCGCTGATGTTGTCGGTGATGTGGCAGATGTGAAAGCAATTATGATTGGTTCAAAACTTTATGATACAGAAACAGCCTGTGGCATTGTGATTGAAAATGATACAGCAGCAGGCAACGGTGTGATTACATTAATCGATAAAGGTGCATGTATGATTGATACAGCAGAGAAGGTTCTGCTGAAAGAACGTCAGCACGGCTGTGGCAAATGTACTTTCTGCCGTGAAGGTCTTGGACAGCTTCATGTGATGACAAAAGAAATTACACAGGGCCAGGGCAAAGCATCTTATCTTGATATGATGGATGAAATCGGCGATGCCATGACATTCTCAACATTATGTTCTGTTGGTCAGACAGGTTCTGATTTTACAATGGCTTCTATGAAGTATTTTGCAAATGAATACACAGACCATATCAAGAAAAAGAAATGTACAACAGGCGTATGTAAATCATTTATGTCTATTTACATTGACCCTAACGCATGTACAGGTTGTGAAGAATGTGCGGACGTATGTCCTGCAGATGCCATTGAAGGTAAATCAGGCTTCATTCACATGATTGATGAATTTGAATGTACAAAATGTGGCAAATGTATCGCTGCCTGTGAAGAAGAAGCAATTATCCAGACAGACGGTCGTCTGCCTAAGTTACCAACAAGACTTACAAAAGTTGGTAAGTTTAAGAAACGCTAAAATTTATCATGACAGGCTTTGGTATAAATGTTATTTAAACTGAAGCATCCGGGTGGATTTTGGTCGTAATTATTTTATAAAAAACATATATGAAGGTGCGGGAATATTGAAAAATATTTTAGGTGCCTTCATATATGTAAAATGAGTCGCGGACAAATGCTATTTTAATAGGTATAAATTTGTCTGTAAACTCGTATATAGGCCGGTTATAAAAATTATCATATATTCCGGCGGGGACAAAACAGGAGGAGATTAACCATGAAGAAGATGGAAGCAGATGTAGTAGTTGTAGCAGGTGGTCCGGCAGGTCTTGCGGCAGCAATTACAGCAGGGGAAAATGACCTTAAAGCAATCGTATTTGAAAAATCAAATACAACAGGCGGTGCAGCCAATATGGGTATGGGCCCACTTGGACTTGGCACAAAATATCAGAAGGAAGGCTTCTGTGACATTACAAAAGATGATGCTATGGATATCCATATGAAGTACACACATTATCGTGTAGATGGTGATCTTGTACAGACATATTTTGAAAAATCCGGAGATACAATCGAATGGCTGGAAGATATGGGTGTTGAATTTGCAGGCGCATTCAGATACTTTAAAGAATCTGCGCAGACATGGCACATCGTTAAACCTGAAAATGGTGTTATCGGACCTCGTGCAGCAGGTCCTATGATTCGTATTATGACAGAAAAAGTCAAAGAACTTGGCGGTGAAATTTATCTTGAAACACCTGTAAAGAGCCTGATTATGGAAGATGGTAAATGCGTTGGTGTTATCGCAACATCTAAAGACGGCGAAGAAATCGAAGCAAGAGCAAAAGCTGTTGTTGTAGCTACAGGTGGTTTTGGTACAAATAAAGAAATGATTAAAGAAGAATTCAACCTGAATCTGTGGGAAGACTTCTTCCCATTCAACGTACCTGGTACAGTTGGTGAAGGTTTGAAGATGATGTGGGCAGCAGGCGCTCAGAAGTTCCGTCCAAACATTGAAATGATTTATCAGTTGAAAGATAACTTGAACTGGTTCTTACTGGATGCGGTACTTCGTCAGCCTAACCTCTTAATTAACCAGAGAGGTGATCGTTTCATGGATGAAGGACAGATGGGTAACACAACATTTACAGGTAATGCGATTGCACTTCAGCCAGGCAATTATGCATATGCTATCATGGATGGTGCTATTCTTAAACATTACAAGAAAAATGGTCCTGATATCTTTGATATCGTACATCCAAAGGAAGCTTTTATGGCAGTTGACGGTGAATTTGACCGTGCAGTAGAAGAAGGTTATGACGGATTCTTCAGAGCAGATTCTATTGAAGAGCTTGCTGAAAAACTTGGCATTGATGCTGAAAAACTTGAAGAAACAATCGATGATTACAATGATATGTGTGATGAAGGCTATGATTCACAGTTTAACAAATTCCACGGATATCTTCATCCAATCACAGGTAAGGGTGGCTATCTTGTAGGTAAGTTCTATGTTGCAGCTTATGGCACAATCGGTGGTGTCAGAATCAACAAAAACTGTGAAGTATTTGATGAAAATGACAATGCTATCCCTGGCTTATACAGTGCTGGTTCAGATGCCAACACAATTTATGGTGACAGCTATAACTTCACACTTCCTGGCAACACAATGGGCTTTGCTATTAACTCCGGTCGTATGGCTGGTGAAGCAATGGCAGACTACATTGACAGCCTTGAAGACTAATGTGTGATTGTCACACGCTGTGTAAACAGTATTCATTATGCTTATTAGCGTCAAACATTTCTTTGTTTGGCATAATAAAATATTCTCTCTAAAAAAAGCAGAGGGCCGCGATTTGTTCGCGGTCCTTTGTGCATTATGGATATAATGGAATTATCATGAATTTATAAAATTTATAAAATTTTTGCAAATATTTGAAAACATCTCTGGACTTTACTCCTGTAAAATGTTAAAATATTACAGGGTAAAAACAAAAGTTAAAAAAATAACGATTGAGGAGATGAAGAAGTGAATAAAAAAATCAAAACACAGGAAGTAGAACAGCTTTTTGAAGCGATTCTGCAGTTAAAAGATACAGAAGAATGCTTTGAATTTTTTGAGGATTTATGCACGATTAATGAATTGCTTTCACTGTCACAGCGTTATGAAGTTGCAAGAATGCTCAGAGAACAGAAAACTTATCTTGAAATCGCTGAAAAGACAGGTGCCTCCACAGCAACCATCAGCCGTGTCAACCGCTCATTAAACTATGGTAATGACGGTTATGATATGGTCATGAAGCGTCTGGAAGGTAAAGACGAGTAATTGTTAAAAGATAAAAGTCTAAAATGAAAAATCTGAAATAAAGACAAAAATAAGAGCCCTAAAAAGGCTAAAACGAATTTAAGCAAATGAATGTAAAAATGGAAGTGAACAACGCACTTGGCGAGGGTCACTTCCATTTTTCGTGTTTTTATTTATTCTCTTTAGATTTGATGCATTTATTTATTTTCTTTAGATTTGCGATCTTTCTTTGCAGCAGCATCCTTTTCCTTTTTGGTCTCTTTAATATTTACCTTAGCACTTTCTTTTTCAGCGGCTTCAGTTTCGTGCATATAATCAATGATATGTTCAATTAACTGCTTCTTCACAGAGATATCATAACTTAAAGTGCATACAAAACTGAACAAAGACAATCGGTTACGGTCTTTGGCGCTGGCGTCAGGGAAGGCTTCACCGGCATAGTGATATTTGCTTTCCAAATCTTCAAAAAGCTCATCAGTCAATGCCATCTGTGTATTATAAATATCCTCATAAATACGTTCAAGATTTAAATCACTGTCTGAATTAAAATAATTGTCAGTGATTGGTTTTAATAAAGTCTGGATATCATTGATAGAAAGAAAACTCTTGTAGTAATAAATGAAAGTCAACAATAACAGATGTTCTTTGGAGTATTTCTTTTTCTCCGGCGCAGGCAGCAGGTCATTCTTGGCATAGTTGTTGATCATCGTCTTTGTCAGAATCTTGTCGTCGGGGTAGCGCTTAGTGTTCTTTAAATGCTCATCCATAAATGTAGTGACCTGGTCCATATACAGTGCGATGTCCGGAAGCAAGTCCGGATGGATATAATCCGTCATGGCTTTTGTGTCATGGAATTTCTGAATCATGTCTTTTATTGCTTCGTACTTTAATTCATTACTCATCGTTCGTTCACACCTTTTATATAAATTTATCTGATAAGTTAAATGCTCATAAAATGTTGTATTCTTGACATTTTATGATAATATTATATATAAAAACGATGTAATGGTCAATAGAATACGCGAAAAACGAGTGGACAAAACGGCATAAAATAGTAAGAAAAACTATATAATTTATACTTTGAAATCGTAGTATTTGATAAGACATCGAAATGCCAGGAATACCACGTATAACAAATAATAGAAAATTGACATGTCAATTTAAAGTGTACTAATTTAAAATATCAGGAAGCGTTTTTGCGCGTTCCTTCTTAAAATAATGCAGTTGTCCATCAATAGAGCAGGTGGCAAGAAAAATATCCTCCAGTGTCCCTGCATTAAGAGCTTGAAGCTGATGGTTAAGCCATTTTTCATCCTTGCCACTGTGCTTCAAATTTTCAAACATAATTTTGCCGTCAATAATAACAATGCTTTCAGGTGCTTCATCGGGCAGTGTCAAAGACAGGTCAGCAGGTGTGACAGGTCTATTTCCGGCTTTGGGAAAGAAACTGATACGGCCGTTAGGTTCAAGATAAGCGGTGTCAATCTGGCTTAAGTCAAAATAACCCTGAATACGGCACTGGCTTAAAAACTCATGAATATCCATATTGGCGCGGCGCATATTTTGAAGATAAAAACAATTGTTGCCAAACAGTGGTGTCGTTTTGCCTACAATCAGATGTCTGAGCTTTAGTGATTTTTCAGTGACTTTGGAAAGTACAACTGCGGCAATGGCATAGAGCACCATAGCCGTCAATGGTTTGACAAAATCATTTTCAAGGGAGGTTGCCATCTCAGCGGCAATCGAGCCTATTGTGATGCCGTTAATGTAGTCAAACATACTCATCTGGGAAATCTGGCGATAGCCCATCCATTTTGTTAGTAAAAAAAGTGCGATAATCGAACCGATGGAAATCAGTACGATGTGCAAAATATCTATTAGCATAGGTTTGTTGCATCCTTTCTGTCATTGCCTTTATTATTTTCATATACAATGAAAAGTATTCCTAAAATATTTATTAAATTTCTATACCTTCGTTGACATAAAAATAAAAATACTGTTATAATCTACGTAGAACAAAAAGGAAAGGTGGAAATCAAATGGCAGTTAAAGATATTGGGACTTTGTCACCGGAGATATTTGATCTCGCACAAAAGTGCGTGGACAATTCAGGAATAGATACAAGTTTATATGCAAAATATGATGTCAAAAAAGGTTTGCGTGATATTAATGGTAAAGGTGTGCTTGCGGGTCTGACAGAGATTTCAGAGATTCAGTCTTCAAAAATTGTGGACGGTAAGAGCATACCTTGTGAGGGTCAGCTGTTTTATCGTGGCCAGAATATTGAAAATCTGGTGAAGGGCTTTATTAGAGAAGATCGTTTTGGCTTTGAAGAAGTGACTTATCTGCTGTTATTTGGTGAACTGCCAAATAAAACACAGCTTGCGGATTTTTGCAAGCTACTCAATTCCTACAGAACATTACCGACAAACTTTACAAGAGATGTCATTATGAAAGCACCAAGCAGTGATATTATGAACTCTCTGGCGCGAAGTGTGCTGACATTGTATGGCTATGACAGCAATGCCAATGATACATCCATTCCGAATGTACTGCGTCAGTGTCTGATGTTGATCAGCGTTTTCCCGATGCTGGCAGTTTACAGCTATCAGGCATATAACCATTACATTTGTGACAAGAGTTTGTATATCCATTATCCGGACCCGAATTTGTCAACTGCGGAAAACATTTTAAGAATGTTAAGACCGGATAAAGCATATTCTCATCTTGAGGCGAAGGTATTGGACATTGCACTTGTACTGCACATGGAACATGGCGGTGGTAACAATTCCACATTTACAACACACGTTGTATCCTCATCAGGTACAGATACTTATTCTGCCATTGCCGCGGCACTCGGTTCATTAAAGGGACCGAAGCATGGTGGTGCGAATATCAAAGTTGTTGAGATGTTTAATGATCTGCGTCTGAATGTCAGAGATACGACAGATGAGGATGAGTTAAGAGAGTACCTCATTAAATTGCTGGACAAGAAAGCGTTTGACGGCAAAGGTTTGATTTATGGTATGGGACATGCGGTTTATTCTATTTCTGATCCGCGTGCCAACATCTTTAAGGGCTTTGTAGAGCAGCTTGCCAAAGAAAAAGACCGTACAGCAGATTTTAAACTGTACTCAACCGTTGAAAGACTTGCAAAAGAAGTCATTGCGAAGAAGCGCCATATTTACAAGGGCGTTAGTGCCAACGTCGATTTTTACAGTGGTTTTGTGTACAGCATGCTCGATTTGCCGCTGAACTTATTTACACCAATATTTGCGATAGCACGAATCACCGGATGGAGTGCACATCGTATTGAGGAATTAATCAATGTTGATAAGATTATCCGTCCGGCTTATCAGTGCATCAAAGAACGTGTGCCATATGTAGCACTTGATGAAAGATAAATTATTTGCCCTGGGAAAGTCGGCTGTTATGGTATTTTGTGGAGAAAGTGACGTCCTCGCCAAACCATGACGGTGGTGTGAATGCATTGGCTTCCTCGGTTGAACCAAATTCTACTTCAGCAATCTGAAGACCTGCATAAGTATCTTCAAATATATCAAGTTCAACGGTTAAGTTTGGATTGATGGCAACATTATTTGACGAAGTATCTTTGGTGCCGATGTCCTCACCTACAGTTATCGCCTCCCACGCATCTAACAGTGGTATTAAATAACGTCTTTTCGTAATAACGATACCATCTGCTTTGGTGATGAGGTGGTCGTAGGATTCTTTATCCAGAGGCAGATTATATTCCTCCCGTGCCATCATACCGGAAGATTTGTAAGTCAGATAATAGTTGTCATTTTGGCGGCGCACACGCACGACAGGTTTTGTGTTTAAATAACCCTGCTCAATTAAAAGACAGGGATAATCTTCGAGATTTAATGGGATATTTTCAATTAAATATTTACGTTCGATTTCCATAGAAGGACACTCCTTTAGTTGATTTATAAATGATATATATGTCATTTAGTATTATGCTTTTATTATGAGATGTATCAATAAATTTAAAGTGTTTATTCAATACATTTAGCATTAGTATACGTCACAAACCACATTTTTCCAACATATAATTTGAAAACTCCGCTCATAATAGGTGTACAGACACAAGATGCTTTTTGTATCAATCTACAGAATATTCTATAGGATATTCTATAGGATATTCAGAGTCCTGAAGAATACCTAAATCCTCAAAGCAAAAAATAACACATGTATGCAGATATAAGTGTCATTTGATTTCTGGATTAGATAAGTTCCTTGGTTAGATATATAAAAAAAGTCTCGCTGTCTGATAAAATATACCAAATTTATAAAACGGAGGCGGATGAACATGTCAAATTCATCAAGTGGTACAGGCTCAAACGGCAGCCGTATGGAAGTGCCGCAGGCTAAAGACGCAATGAACAAACTGAAAATGGAAGTGGCCAGTGAAATCGGTGTGAACTTAAAAGAAGGTTACAATGGTGACCTCACATCAGCCCAGACAGGTTCTGTTGGTGGCGAGATGGTTCGACGTATGATTAAAAAACAGGAAGAGCAGATGTCACAGGGACAGTAACCCATTTTTTTAGTGACAGGAAGGCATCGTCAATTTATCAGAATGGATAAATTGGCGGTGTCTTTGTGTCTTGACGGGTGACGTTGCAAAGAAAAATTCCCACAAATCCCCATAAAATCAGCACATTTCAGGAAAAAATACTTTACATATAAGGTTGCATATTATATAATACTGTTCAGAGTGCGTTAAAAAATAAAAGTATTCGTAAAAGGAGTTATTATAATGAGTGTACAGGTAGAAACATTAGAAAAGAACATGGCCAAATTAACTATTACAGTGCCAGCAGACAAATTTGTAGAAGCAACAAAGAAAGCATACAACAAAAATAAAAACAGATTTGCTATCCCAGGCTTCCGTAAAGGCAAAGTGCCTATGGTAATGATCGAAAAGATGTATGGTCCTTCTGTATTCTATGAAGATGCAGCAAATGACCTTATGCCAGGCGCATATGCAGATGCAGCAGAAGAAAGTGGTCTTGAGATCGTTTCCAGACCAGCAATTGACGTTACTCAGATTGAAAAAGGCAAAGACTTCATCTTCACAGCAGAAGTTGCTACAAAACCAGAAGCAGAACTTGGTCAGTACAAAGGTATCGAAGTTGAAAAGACAGAAATTACAGTTACAGACGAAGATGTAGATGCAGAAATCAAGAAAACACAGGAACAGCAGTCAAGAGAAGTGACAGTTGAACGTCCTGCAGAAAATGGTGATACAGTTGTTATCGACTATGCTGGTACAATCGACGGTGTTGCATTTGACGGTGGTTCAGCTACAGGTCATTCACTTGTACTTGGTTCAGGTTCATTCATCCCAGGTTTTGAAGATCAGCTCGTTGGCGCTACAGCAGGCAGTGATGTAGAAGTTAAAGTAACATTCCCAGAAGATTATCATGCAAAAGACCTTGCTGGCAAAGAAGCTGTATTCGCTTGCAAAGTTAACGAAGTTAAGACAAAAGAATATCCTGAAATCGATGACGAATTCGCTCAGGATGTATCTGATTTCGATACACTTGCTGAGTACAAAGAAGATGTTAAGAAGAACCTTACAGAAAAGAAAGAAGCTCAGGCTAAATCAGAAAAACAGCAGAAGGTTATGGACAAGATTATTGAAAACGCAACAATCGAAATTCCAGATCCAATGGTAGATACACAGGCTGAAAACATGGTTGATGAATATGCTCAGCGTCTTGCTTATCAGGGACTTCAGCTTGAACAGTACCTTCAGTTCACAGGTATGACAGTAGATGCATTTAAGGATCAGTTAAAACCTCAGGCATTAAAGAACATCCAGAGCAGACTTGTACTTGAAGCAGTGATCAAAGCAGAAGGTATTGAAGCTACAGAAGAAGACCTTCAGGCTGAAATCAATAAGATGAAAGAATCTTACAACATGTCTGATGAAGATATGGACAAATACATGACAGATGATTTCAAAGACCAGATTAAGAAAGACCTTGCAGCTCAGAAAGCTGTTGAGTTTGTTGCTGATGCAGCAGTTGAAGTTGAAGCAGCACCTGTAGATGTTACAGAAGAATAATTAATAAGGACAACTGACGAAGCATCATGTCCGGTCATCTGACTGTACATGGTGCATCGTCTTATTAGAGGAAAAACTATTTCCCAAATAATATGGAGGAGGCATGGATATGAGTTTAGTTCCATATGTCATTGAGCAGACAAGCAGAGGCGAACGTTCCTATGATATTTATTCAAGACTTTTAAAAGACAGAATCATTTTCCTTGGAGAAGAAGTGACAGATGCATCCGCAAGCATTATTGTTTCACAGCTCTTATTCCTTGAATCAGAAGACCCGGGCAAGGACATCAGCCTTTATATTAACAGCCCTGGCGGTTCCGTATCCGCAGGTCTTGCCATTTATGACACAATGCAGTACATCAAGTGTGACGTATCCACAATCTGTATGGGTATGGCTGCAAGTATGGGTGCATTTTTGTTAGCCGGTGGTACAAAAGGCAAACGTATGGCACTGCCTAATTCAACAATCATGATTCATCAGCCTTCCGGCGGTGCACAGGGACAGGCAACAGATATTAAGATTGTGGCAGACCGCATTCTTTACATAAGAAAACGTTTAAATGAAATCCTTGCAGCAAATACTGGACAGCCATTGTCACAGATTGAGATTGATACAGAGCGTGATAATTATATGACAGCTCAGGCTGCGATGGAATATGGTCTGATTGACCAGGTAATTGAGAATAGAAAGTAAGAGGGATGTCCGTATGGCAAGTCGTAACGACGAGAAGAAAATACAGGCAAGATGTTCTTTTTGTAATAAATCCGAGGACCAGGTCAGAAAGCTGATTGCAGGTCCAAACGCATTTATCTGCGACCAGTGCGTGGATATCTGCGCAGAAATTATTGACGAAGAATTTGTCAGCAGTCCGTCCACAGATGGTATTCAGTTATTAAAACCTATGGAAATCAAAGAATTTCTGGATGAATATGTTGTTGGACAGGACCAGGCAAAGAAGGTACTTTCCGTAGCGGTTTATAACCACTACAAACGTATATTGTCAAATGACCGCAGAAATGATGTTGAACTTCAGAAAAGTAATGTCATCATGGTTGGACCGACAGGTTCAGGTAAAACTTTGCTGGCACAGACACTTGCAAAGATGTTAAATGTGCCATTTGCGATTGCAGATGCGACAGCACTGACAGAAGCAGGTTATGTCGGTGAAGACGTTGAAAACATTCTTCTGAAGCTGATCCAGGCTGCAGATTATGATATTGAGCGTGCAGAAACAGGTATCATTTACGTGGATGAGATTGATAAAATCACACGAAAAGGTGAGAATGTATCCATTACCCGTGATGTGTCTGGTGAAGGCGTACAGCAGGCATTGTTAAAGATTATTGAAGGTACAGTAGCAAGTGTGCCGCCTCAGGGTGGACGTAAACATCCACATCAGGAATTTATCCAGATTGATACATCAAATATCCTGTTTATCTGCGGTGGTGCTTTTGATGGTCTTGAAAAGATTATTGAATCCCGTACAGGACACAAATCCATGGGATTTGGTGCTCAGATTCGTAAGACTGAAGAAGAAAAAGACATGGGCGAACTGTTGCGTCAGGTATTGCCTCAGGATTTTGTCAAATTCGGTCTGATTCCTGAATTTATCGGTCGTGTGCCTGTATGTGTTACTTTGGATCCATTGGATGAGCATGCACTGACACAGATTCTGACAGAGCCAAAGAATGCAATTGTAAAGCAGTATCAGAAATTATTTGATATGGATGCTGTGAAGCTGACATTTACACCGGAAGCCATTCAGGCAATTGCAAAAAAAGCTATCGAACGAAAGACCGGTGCCCGTGGTCTTCGTTCCATTATTGAAAATTCAATGATGGATCTGATGTACACAATTCCGTCTGATTTATCTGCAATTGAATGCCAGATTACAGAAGATGTCATTATGAAGGGCGAAGCACCTTTGATTATTTACGGTGACAGAGGTCCGGTGCGCAAAGGCAGCGCAAAGAAACTGCCAAAGAAAAACGGCGGAGAGATTGCCTGATTTCGAACATATAATAAACGCATAATATACATAAGATAAGAGATGC
Source organism: uncultured Catenibacillus sp. (assembly GCA_934339005.1). Lineage (GTDB taxonomy): Bacteria > Bacillota > Clostridia > Lachnospirales > Lachnospiraceae > CAKRHR01. The sequence goes on from CAKRHR010000003.1 coordinate 92,092, forward strand.
CATGTAAACATTTTAAGTTGGCATTGTATAAGAATGAAATAAGGATAGAGGATGTTGCGGCCGGTAACATCCTCTTTTCTGAAAAACGAAAGATGAGAGAATAACTAAATGAATGAAATTAGATATACACTTCCTGCGATCGCATTGCGGGGTATGGCTGTTCTTCCGGAGATGGTCGTGCACTTTGATGTCAGTCGTGAAAAATCTATAACAGCACTTGAAGCTGCTATGGAGGGCGAACAAAATATTTTCCTGATTACTCAAAAAGATGCAGCAATTGAGGAACCTGGTGTGGAAGACCTTTACACGACAGGTACGGTTGCCAAAATCAAGCAGATTGTCAAGCTCCAGAAGGAACAGATAATTCGGGTGCTTGTGGAAGGCAAATTCAGAGCACATCTTGAGGAAATGATTAAATCCAAACCGTATTATGAAGCAGAGGTATTGATCCTTGAAGAAGATTCACAGATGGATTTGATTGAGGAAGAGGCTGCTTTGACTTATTTAAAGAGTGTTTTAAATGAATACGCACAAATCAATAAACAGGTAAGTCAGGAAATGGTGCTTCGTTTCAATGATCTTACGAAGCTGTCAAAACTTGTGACGAGTCTGTGCAATGAGATACCTTTTGAATACCGTGACCGCCAGAAGCTTCTTGAAGCTACAGACTTAAAGAGCAGATATGAGATTTTAGCTGCGCTGATGACAAAACAGGTAGATATTTTAAAAATCACAAAAGAGATTTCTGAAAAAGTTAAGGAAAGAATTGACAAGCATCAGAGAGAATATGTTCTCAGAGAGCAGCTGAAAGTGCTTCGTGAAGAACTTGGCGAGGATGGTCTTGAATCCGATGCAGCAGAATTTGAGCAAAAGCTGGCAGATTTAGATGCGCCGGAAGAAGTAAAAGAAAAAATCAAACGTGAAATCGAACGATTCAAAAATACGATGGGAAATCCGTCAGAAAGTGGTGTGATTCGCACTTATATTGAAACTGTGCTTGAATTGCCATGGAATCGCAAAGGTAAAGATAACGAAGATATAAATCAGGCTGAAAAGATTTTACAGGAGGACCACTATGGTCTGATGAAGGTCAAAGAGCGTATCATTGAATACTTATCCGTACGTTTGCTGACAAAGAAGGGGGATGCTCCGATACTGTGTCTTGTAGGACCTCCGGGAACAGGTAAGACATCTATCGCACGTTCTGTTGCAAGAGCATTAAATAAATCTTATGTGCGCATCAGTCTTGGCGGTGTGCATGATGAATCCGAAATCCGGGGCCACAGAAAGACGTATATCGGTGCGATGCCGGGACGTATTGCCCAGGGCTTAAAACAGGCCGGTGTGAGCAATCCTGTGATGCTTTTGGATGAGGTGGACAAGATTGGCAGTGATTACAAGGGTGATCCGTTTGCAGCGCTGCTGGAAGTCCTTGACAGCGAGCAGAATAATAAATTCAGAGATAATTATGTGGAAATTCCACTGGATTTATCAGAGGTTTTATTTATTGCAACTGCAAACTCCGTCCAGACGATTCCAAGACCGCTCTTGGACCGAATGGATTTGATTGAGATTAACAGCTACACTGAAAATGAGAAGTTTCACATTGCAAGAAATCACCTGATTCCAAAGCAGCTTGAGCATAATGGTTTAAAGCCAAGACAGATGACGATTACAGACAGTGGTCTGCACAAGCTGATCTCTGAATATACAAGAGAAGCTGGTGTACGTAATCTTGAAAGACGTATCGGTGATCTGTGCCGAAAGACAGCCAGAGTTGTCCTTGGTGAGGATGGCAGAAAGTCTGTGAAAGTTTCTGAAAAGAGTATTGAAAAATACCTTGGTAAGCCGCGTTATACACACGATATGGCATTTGCTGAGCCTCAAATTGGTATTGTCAGAGGTCTTGCCTGGACAAGTGTCGGCGGCGATACATTGTCTATTGAAGTTAATGTTATGCCTGGAAAAGGCCGTTTTGAACTGACAGGACAGCTTGGAGATGTCATGAAGGAATCTGCACAGGCAGGTATCAGTTATATCCGTTCCACAGCAAAAGACCTTGGCATCAAGAAGACATTTTTTGATGAGCATGATATCCATATTCATATTCCTGAGGGTGCAGTACCAAAGGATGGTCCAAGTGCAGGTATTACCATGGCAACAGCCATGATTTCTGCCATTACAGAACGTCCGGTACGTGCAGATATTGCTATGACCGGTGAAATTACACTGCGCGGTCGTGTACTGCCAATCGGAGGACTTAAAGAAAAGATTCTTGCAGCGAAGATGGCTGGCATTAAATTGGTGATTGTACCTGTTGAAAATAAACGTGATATCGAAGAACTGGAAGCTGAAATTACAGAAGATATCAAAATCGTTTTTGCATCGACAATGGAGGATGTTTTAAAATGGTCATTAAAAATGTAAATCTTGAAACAGTCTGCGGTATTACAAGTACACTTCCGGAGAATTTACTCCCGGAAGTGGCATTTGCAGGCAAATCAAATGTAGGTAAATCATCACTGATTAACGGTCTGATGAATAGAAAATCCTATGCGAGAACAAGCTCACAGCCGGGTAAAACACAGACTATTAACTTTTATAATATTAACGAAGAATTATATTTTGTGGATTTACCGGGTTATGGTTATGCTAAGGTTTCCAAGGAAACAAAGGCAAAATGGGGCAAGATGATTGAACGTTATCTGCGCACCTCAAAGCAGCTCAGACTTGTATTTTTGCTGATTGATATCCGGCATGAGCCATCACAGAATGATGTAGACATGTACGATTGGATTGTCAGCAATGGTTTTTATCCGGTCATCATCATGACAAAGCTGGATAAAATCAACCGCAGTCAGGTTCAGAAACACACAAAGATGATTCGCCAGAAATTAAATGTTGCCGAAGGCACCCCAATGGTGCCGTTCTCCGCCGTCACAAAAGCCGGCCGCGACGAAATCTGGGAACTCATCGAAACTTATGCATTGTCAGATGAGATGTATGAGGATGAAGAAGAGGATAACGACGAAAGATAAATTAAACAGCATTGTGATGCATAGGTCAAAATATGTGTTGCAATGCTGTTTTGCATATAAAAAATATGTGTCAGGATGCTGTTTTTTATTTTCGTGTGCTTGACTGATTTTTCATGTGTCTGATTGTGTGAATAAATGTTTGATAGGAAAACTCAAAAGATAATGAAAATATTGAATCTGAAATATTTGCATTAGAATGTGAAAAGTAATGAAAATTTGACAGATTTCACGTATAATGAGTATAGACTCTATAGCTGAAAAATAACAGTCTGGGGGGAAAGGATTAAAAGAAAAATGATGATTCGAAAAGCAAAAGCATGTGATTTGTCAAGAATCGCGGAAATTTATGTGTTTAATAACAGAATCAATTATTTTCCGATTTTTAAAGATGTTGAATATTCTTTCGGCGAGATGCAGGTTGTATCGCTGATTGACAACTACTTTAAAAAAGAAGAAGTGCTTCAGAACATTTATGTTTTTGAGGATAAAGTTGTCAAAGGATTTATACAAATTCATCAGACGGAAATCTGCAAATTATATGTAGACCCATGTTTTCAGGGTGAAGGTATTGGTAAAATGCTTATTGAATTTGCTATTAATGAGTGCAGTGTCGACCATTTATGGGCACTGGAAAAAAATAAAAGAGCAATCGCATTTTATATTGAAAATGGTTTCAGATTGTCGGGGAAAAGACAATTTGAAGAAGATACAACGGAGTATTTAGTCGAATTAAAGAGATAAATGACTGATAAAAAAGAAAGGGAAAGTTTATGAAATTAAAAAATGTACTGATTGTTGTGAAAGATATTGAAAAATCAAAAAAGTTTTATCAAGATTTATTCGGGTTACAAATTGTGCTTGACAATGATGCCAATGTAATTTTGACAGAAGGGCTTGTGCTGCAGGAAGAAAAAATCTGGAAAAAATTTATCGACAAAGAAGTTATTCATGAAAACAATGCCAGTGAGCTGTATTTTGAGGAAGCTGATATAGAAGCATTTGAAGATAAACTGAAAAGATTATACCCTGAAATTAAATATGTCAATAGATTTATGACGGATGAGTGGGAACAAAAAGTGCTTCGGTTTTATGATTTAGATGGCAATTTAATAGAAGTTGGAACACCGATGTAAAGATAATAAAAATTTGACTCAGAGAGGGAGATTAAAATGGCAAAGAAAGATGAAAGATTTGAAAAAATATATTCACAAGGCTCAATGAATGGTACGGAGATTTGGGTGGATAAAGTGACAGGGGTGAATTACCTGTTCCATTACAGCGGTTCTGCGGGTGGTTTAACACCACTTCTGGACAGAGAAGGAAAGCCTGTGATTTCATCCATCAGAAATGGCAGTGATATCCTTTGAAAAAAGAAACAGCATATTATCACTTGCCGGGATTATTTGAATTTTACGAACTATATCGGGTATTTTTGTCGTTGTTTCGTGAACATAGAGAATACTTTTATGAGTGGTGTGAGATAGGCTCGATTTATGGCGCACCAGCAGACTGTATCTGGGGCGGTGGGCGAGTCGGTTTTGGAGAGCATGATCCACAGGAAGTATTTGATTTAATGCAGGAATATGGTATTTCAGCACGCCTGACATTCAGTAATTCGCTGCTTAAAGAAATGCATCTGACAGATAAAAAATGCAATGCACTTTGCAAATTATTTGAGCAAAGTAACGCAGTGAGAACAGACAATGGCGGTACACAACATAACATTACAGTTCAAAACGGCATCATTATTCACTCAGATTTATTACTAAATTTTTTAAAGGCACATTATCCCGATTTTTATTTTGTGTCCTCAACCACAAAGGTTCTGACTGGCTTTGAAGTATTTTACGATGAAGTCAGACGCGATGATTTTAGCTATGTTGTCCCGGATTTTCGTCTGAACAAGCAGTTTGAACAGTTAAATACTTTAGCAGATGACGAAAAAGACAAAGTCGAATTTCTGTGCAATGAGTGCTGTTGGTTTGGTTGTACGGACAGAAAACGTTGTTATGAGGCGGTCAGCCGTAAAAATCTTGGGGAAAAATTTCCAGAACATCATTGTGTATCACCGGAGGCAAATGAAGGGTATCGATTTTCAAAAGCCATGCAAAATCCCGGATTTATCGGTATTGAAGATATTCAAAACATTTACATGCCAATGGGCTTTTCAAATTTTAAAATCGAAGGTCGCGGTCTTGGTAGTGCTTTAATTCTTGAATTTTTGCTTTATTACATGACAAAACCGGAGTATCAGTTACGGGTTAGAGAAGCGGTTTATCTGGACAGTATGTTGGATTTGTTTTAAAAGTTAATGATAAAAATACAGCAATAACGTCATTGAATAACGTTTGTCAGCAGGTATAATATGAAGTTAGGGTCAAAAAATCAAATACCTTATTGTGCAGGTACAATTACAATTTAGCCCTTTGACACTTATATCATGCTATTATGAAGAGAAAATAAGTGTATATTTAAAGCAATATCAGATTAAAAAAATGCACGATGTTTACAGATAAGGTTCAGGACAAGAAGCTGCAGGAGAGCCGGGATTCACAAAATTCAAAGTACGAACTGGACTGGAAATTTGAGTATCAAAAAGGTGTGGATGAATTTTATAATACATATTCAGAGTGTGGCATCTGCAAACTTGGCAAGCGGGAAAATTGCTTTGAGTTTGTGCCATGCCTGTGTAACATGGATGAGCGCAATTACAGAAATGAAGGCGGTCAGCTTTATCGCACGAAAACACTGGCAAACGGCGATGAATGTTGTGATTTTCACGTAGTGCGCATTAAGTAAAAAATAGTTGGGGTGAAATGGAGGAAACGAATGAACGATCAATGGATTGATTTTGCAATGCGGATTCAAAGCATTGCGCAGGCGGGTCTACAATATGGCAAAGATATGTATGATAGGGAAAGGTATGAAGAACTGCGAAAAATTGCAGCGGAGATGATGTCTGCTAAAACAGATATACCGGTGGAAAAAATTTATGATTTATTTTGCAATGAAACCGGTTATCAGACACCAAAGGTGGATACAAGAGCAGCGGTGTTTGTGGATGGAAAAATCCTTCTTGTACATGAAAATAATGGTACATGGTCGCTTCCGGGTGGCTGGTGCGATGTGGACCAGTCGGTAGCCTCTAATACAGAAAAAGAAGTATATGAAGAAGCGGGATGTAACGTACATGCTCAAAAAATCATTGCGATCCAGGACTGGCGAAAACATAATGTCGTGAATTATGCCTACGGTGTGTTAAAGGTCTTTGTTTTATGCCAATATGAACATGGCGAATTTGCGCAGAATATCGAAACCACAGAAATTGGATTTTTTGACAGAAACACAATTCCTGAAAATCTTGCAGTAGAAAAGACAACGAAAGCACAGATTCTGATGTGTTTTGATGCATTTGAAAATCCAAATCTGCCGACATTATTTGACTGAAAAATCCCTTAAAGCAAATTTGCCTTTGCTTTTTTGTAAATCAAATGAAATGTCACATTAGCCTCCGGTGATACGATAGGTATTTTGACACGGTTTTTATCAAGTTCATTTTGGATGCTTGTGTAATCTGTAATAAAATGAAACAGTGTGGATGTGTGGACAAGTTCATTAAATTCAAATTCATCGGTCTGAATCAGAAAGCGTGATGCCGGCATATGCTGTTTACATAATTGTGTCCAGAAGCCAATCTGATCCCGTAGCAGGCAGTTGAAACCGTTGAGCTGTTCAAATGTGACTTCAGAATGCTGTGCCAGTTGATGATTTTTGGGTACGCAGATAAATAACTGTTCTGACATAAAGGTTGTATTTTTTAGTGTACTGTCAGGACAGGTATAAGGCAAAATGCCTATGTTGCACTGGTCTGTCAGTACCGCATCGACAATTTTATCCAGGTCTATCATTTTTGAAGAAATTGTATTGTCCGAATGTTTGCTTGAAAGTTGTGGCAACAATGCCCAAAGAGGTGCCGGTGCGCATGAATACACGGTGATTGTTCGCTGACTCTGATCGTATGCCTGAACTGCCTGTATAGCATTTTGTGCATCAGAAAGCAATTTCTTGGCATAATCGGCGGCCAGTTGACCGGTATTTGTTAATTCAATTCGATTTTTCCCACGTTTAAATAAAATTGCACCAAAAATCTTCTTCAACGGGAATATCGTATTCATTATCAATGATTGTAAGTTTCTCATCTATTGTCAAATTCTGAGATAATAATGTTCCAAGAACACGATGTAACTCATAAGTTTCATCGTGTTCTTGGAAGTTCCTTTGCAAGACCTAACATAATAATATTTAACAGATTAAGATTTCCTTTCCAATGATAGCTAAAAGGAGTATCTGACCACATCCTTATTATAACTTGTTTTCAGGGTTAAAACAATTGGAAATGTGTTCATATTATATCAGAGCAAATGTGCAGAATTTGTCAAAATGCGTCGAGAAAAAATATTTCTATTTGGTTTAGAATGCTCTGGTTTGTGGATGCCAAACCGCATGTTTTAAATGATGATATGATTTTAAATAATTATATTTTAAACAACAATATAGAAAATTTTGGGCGGATATCAAATAACAAAGCAAGTAACAAATATAGATGAAAAAAGTATAAATCTTTGCTATAATATAAATATATGGAACACATCACAGGTACAGGTTAATTTTGTAGATTAAAAGCCACGAAGGTGATAAAATGGATGTATAGAATTTGCTGGAGGATGTTAGATGTTTTTCGTGCATAACAATAAAAATCAAGAAAAAATTTGAGAGGTAAAGTAATGAAAACACGCAGATTAGGCAAAACAAATTTAATGGTCAGTGAGATTGGTTTTGGCGGTGAATGGCTGGAGCGTCATCCTGAGGAGGAAGGCATTGAGCTAATTCATTATGCTCATGCGCAGGGTATTAATATTTTGGATTGCTGGATGCCGGATGCAAAATCCAGAGATATTATCGGCAAGGGCATTAAAGCCAATCGAAGTGACTGGTATATTCAGGGGCATATTGGCTCAACCTTGAAGGATGGACAGTATTTCAGAACAAGAGATATGGCATATGTGCGTCCTGCATTTGAGGATTTATTAAAGCGTCTGCAGACCGATTATATTGATTTAGGCATGATTCATTATATTGATTCCGAGGAGGAATGGGATAGTATTCAACAATCAGACTATATGGATTATGTGATGGCGTTAAAAAATAAAGGTATTATCCGTCATATCGGTATGAGTTCACACAATCCGAAAGTAGCGTTAAAAGCGGCACAGTGTGGTTATGTGGAAATGATTTTGTTCAGCATCAATCCTGCGTTTGATATGTTACCTGCGGCTGACAATATTATTGATACAATGTTTGCTGAAAAATTTGACGATAATTTAAAAGGTATTGATGCTGAGCGTGCGCATCTGTATCAGGTGTGTGAGCAAAATGATGTCGGCATCACGGTAATGAAGGGCTTTGCAGGCGGCAGATTGTTTGATGAAAAACGTTCTCCGTTTGGCGTGAAATTAACACCGGTTCAGTGTATTCATTATGCGCTGACACGCCCTGCAGTCTGTTCGATTATGTGCGGTTACGATACAAAAGCGCAGGTGGATGATGCAGTGTCTTATGAAAATGCTTCAGAAGAAGCAAAAGATTATGCGTCTGTGATTGCCAATGCACCATTTCATTCTTACAAGGGCCAGTGTACATATTGCGGACACTGCAAGCCTTGTGTAGCGAAGCTGGATATTGCGATGATTAATAAATTTTATGATCTTGCAACCATGCAGCCGGAGGTACCTGCAACATTGCAGTCACATTATGAATTGCTTGAACATAAAGCGTCAGAATGTATCGGTTGTCACGCCTGTGAAGCACGATGTCCGTTTGGGGTACCAATCGCCGACCGCATGGAAAAAGCTGCCACACTTTTTGGATGCTGATGTAAGATAAATACTAGGAGGGGTTTTTATGTTTGAACAGGCAGTGGAAGAGAAGGCAAAAATCGTTGCTATCAAAGAAAGTTTTTCCGGTAATCCGACGATGAACATGAGCAGGAATGTGCCGCTGGCGCTTGGAACGACAGAGCATTCCATCACCTTTGAAAAGGAAGATGGCACATTGATGATTTTTAAAGTTTCAGAGTCAAAGATTGAAAATCTGCGTACAGGATTAGCAGGAATTGTGAAGTACAGAGGCAGAAAATTTATTGAATTTAAACGTGAAAGTTAGTCTGAAAAATTAAATTTGCATTTTGGTAAAATTCGTAAAGCATATAAAAAGTCTGGGTGTTACTGTGTAAGCACAGATTGATTATATGCTTTATTTTTTTCTTTTTTAAACACAGGATTTAAGCTTCAAATATGAATAAAATGCAAAATTGTTCCATAGATATATAGTAGAGCATATCAATATAAGTATTGCTCTATGGGAGGGTTGCGAATGTATGAAACAAAGTCAGTCACTCTGGTGACAGAAGAACTGCATACAAATATAGAAAATGGACTGACGGAGGAAGAAGCCGCAGCGCGATTGAGAAAATACGGTGAGAATGTTTTAAAAGAAACTGACAGGCGTACTGTCTGGCGCATGATTTTTGAACAGCTCAACGAACCGCTCATGTATATCTTAATCGCAGCTGCGGCGATTTCTTTTTTTCTGGGAGAAATTGCAGATGGCTGCATTATTCTTGTGGTACTTGTGTTAAACACGACCGTGGGTGTTATTCAGGAGGGAAAGGCTAAACGTGCCATGGAAGCCCTCAAAAAAATGTCCGCGCCGATGGCTTATGTGCGCAGAAACGGTGCATTACATCATATTCAGGCGGCTCAAGTTGTGCCGGGGGATATTGTGATTTTTGAGTCCGGGGCACAGGTGCCTGCGGATGTCCGGCTCATTTTGGTGGCAGGTCTAAAGATAGAAGAAGCATCTTTGACCGGAGAATCTGTGCCGGTAGAAAAAATCAGTCAGCCCCTTCTTAAAAAGGCCAGTGGTATCGGAGATTGCACAAATATGGGATTTATGTCAACCAATGTTACATACGGCCGGGGTGAGGGTATTGTCGTAGCGACAGGTATGCAGACGCAAATCGGGAAAATTGCACAGATGCTTGGCGAAACCGGAAGTGAAATGACACCACTGCAAAAACGGCTTTCTGATTTAGGCCGGCTGTTAAGTATTGTAGCTGTGATTTTGTGTATTCTTTTATTTGGCATGGCGGTGCTGCAGCATCGAAACATTCCTGAAATGCTCATTACTGCGATTTCACTGGCTGTAGCAGCGGTACCGGAGGGGTTGCCTGCAGTGGTTACAATAGTACTTGCCTTAAGTGTATCACGAATGGTTAAAATCAATACGATTGTCAGACGTCTGCCATGTGTGGAAACGCTTGGTGCTGTCAGCGTAGTGTGTTCAGATAAGACAGGTACTCTGACACAGAATAAAATGTGTGTGACAGCATGCTATGTGGACATGCGTATGAAAAATGTGTTATCCACAGATAACGATTTAAAACAATACGTAAACCAAGACAACTCAGAATATAATACCTATGCGCATTTATATACAGACTCAGAAAACAATTCTAAAGATAGGCAAACCAAAATATCTGAAGCCTTTGACTTATTTTTACAAGGATTCTGCCTGTGCAACGATGCCGAGCTGCCGGATTTTGGTGATCCGACAGAACTTGCACTGCTGGCATTTGCCAAAGATTACGGCAGAAGTAAATCAGCATATGTACAGACTGGCAGGCGGATTGCAGAACTGCCCTTTGACTCTGTCCGGAAAATGATGTCAACCCTGCATTTGTGTCAGGGAAGGAAAATCCAGTTTACAAAAGGCTCTGCCGATGAATTGCTTGGACGGTGTGATTTTATTTACAACGCAGGTAAGGCATATCCAATGACTGCCATGCATCGAAGGGATATTGAACGTGCCCTTGAATATATGACCGGGGATGCGTTGCGGGTACTGGCTCTTGCAATGCGCACCGATACTGAAGACATCAAAGAAGCACACATGACATTTGTCGGACTTGCAGGTATGAAAGACCCGGTCAGACCTAATGCGATGCAGAGTGTCGATGTATTTTCAAAGGCGGGGGTGCGCACAGTGATGATTACCGGGGATCATATGAACACAGCCCTTGCCGTTGCCAGACAACTGCATATTGCTTCGGATAAAGCGGACTGTTTAAGCGGGGCACAGCTTGAAACGATGAAGGATGCACAGCTTACCGAAGCAGTGCGGCATGTACGGGTATTTTCAAGAGTTTCACCTGAACATAAAGTGCGGATCGTGCGCGCATTTCAAAAAAATGGACATATTGTGGCTATGACCGGGGACGGTGTCAATGATGCACCGTCATTAAAAGCTGCAGATATTGGTATAGCCATGGGGAAAAATGGTACAGATGTTGCAAGAAGTGCTGCAGATATGATTTTAACAGATGACTGCTTTTCGACGATTGAAAAAGCAATTGAGGAGGGACGGGGAATTTATGCGAACATTAAAAAGTCTGTCTTGTTTTTATTATCCTCGAATTTTGGTGAAATCATGACGATGTTTACGGCAATGGCGTTTGGATTTGCTGCGCCTTTAAAAGCGGTACACATTTTATGGATTAATCTGATTACAGATGCACTGCCCGCCCTTGCCCTTGGCATCGATAAAAATGATACTCAGGCGATGATGCAGATGCCGCCAAGGAAACCACAGGAAAGCTTGTTTGCGCATAAAGGTCTGGCACTGACACTGTTTTATGGGGCGCTAATCGCAGCAATCAGTCTGGCAGCATTTCTTAAAATTCCGGTGGCGGGATTAAAGTTGGCAGGACAGCAGGTGACACTTGAAAATATCCGTCAGGTGATGACACAGACCGCGGTGCTTAACCGGTGCCAGACGTATGCATTTACAGTGCTTGGCATGTCACAGTTGTTTCATGCTGCCGGTATGAGGGATGTGAACCGGCGCATCTGGAAAATGCAATGGAAAGGCTGCAGACTGATGTTTGTATCATTGCTGATTGGTATCAGTCTGCAGATTTTAGTCACAGAAATTCCGGCGGCGATTCAGGTATTTGGTACATCGCACCTGTCTTTGGGTGAATGGGCGTTGCTGTTGATTTTATCAGCTGTGCCGCTTGTGGCACACGAAATTCTTGTGTGAATTGTTTACTTTTCAGAACACTCCGCTGTCAGCCCACAAACCGAATATTTCTCAGGTGTCTGGGATGGGTTACGGCCAAGCTCTGTATTATCACATGTCCGGCAACGCAGTGATTCTACAGGTGAAGGCCCTGTTTCAAAACGATAATCCTGACCTTTGCAGTCAATATAATCATCAATAATCTGATGCGAAGCCACATTGCATATATTGTGGTTGACGGTGTTCTGATATTTGAAGAAATCTGCATTTGGGCCAAGCGTGCCAAGGGGAACAATGGCATCGCAGCACTGGGTATTGCCGACAGTTGTGGCAAGAATGTGGCGCACATATTCAATATTTGGGCCAAGACTTAATATAGAAGGAAAATCACCACAATCCAGCACAGATTGCCAGTCGCGATGTTCATATTTGCATAAAAGCTCATTTGCCTTGTGCAGATGAGCAATTTCCTGCATCAGACATTCCTCCCAGATCTGGCGGATATAGCCGTCTGTTTCAGTCATCATACATGAATAATATAAATAACATTCTGTATATTCATGCATTAATAAATCCTCAAGCCATGTCACGGTTGTATCTTTCAGACTTTCATATTGCGTAACATGTTCTTCTTCAATCATACCGATTTCAATGTACAGCCTGCGTCCAATATCAGATTTACAGTATAGTGGTGCAACATTCATATAATAATTCATTGTCTGCTGTTCAGCAGCGGTGATGATGTTGACATTTAACTTCGTCTGCAGGGAATCACCGGCATTGATGTATTTAAATATACTGTCCATCGGGCATCTGTGTTCACTGATAGTTGGTCGGCCCGGCATGATTTCTGTATACCCGCCCACAAGCTTTTCAGGATACACGCCGTATTCAAGATTTAACAGATTGGAATAGCGGTATAAGTGGTCAAAATCTTCAAGCAGCGCAAAATCCAGTGCGTTTTTGACATTGCAGTTACATTCTTTTTTTGCGAGGGCACATGTCAGATCAACTGCAAGCTGTTCATAAGTGATGGTGTGTTCAAGAATGGTTTCATCCTTCGGCTTTAAATTACTGATGCGTTTTTGCTGTTGCTGTTCGGTACGGCGCATCATAGCAAGTTCACGGCGAAGACAGTTATCCGGGCAGTGGCGTGAAAAATTTCTTGAAAACCATTGTGCTTCAAACTCAGTACCGTTCATCAGAACGATACGTGTTTTTGTGTAAGGGTCTACAGTGTTTTTATTGTAGGGTTTTGGATACATTGTTTTCCAGTCCATAAAGGTTTTCTCAACAGGTATAGCTTTTTCCTCAAATGGATTAAATGACATAGAAGCACTCCTTTTTTCATTTGGCAAAATGCCTTTTGATGATTTTGCACCGCATTGTCTGAATGAAAAAACACGGCACCGCACACCTTTAGTATATGCAGAAATACAAAATAATTGTATAGAAGCAGTTGTATTTTTATTCGAAAACTTTTATAATGTAACATAAGTCCAATAAAAGGGAGGGAAATGCGATGTTTTGTTCAAACTGTGGTGCGAAAAATGACGATGGATACAAGTTCTGTATGAAGTGCGGTGCACCGTTAAATGACGAACCTGCAGGTTTTAATGCGGGTGCTTATGCGCAGCAGCCAGATCAGGCGGCTTATGATGACAGTACACAGGTGCTTTCAGAGGAGGATTTTAAGTCTATTCAGTCATTTTCAGACGATGAACCTGAGGATAATACAGTCATGCTTGATGATGTATTGAATCAGGGTGGTTTAGATGATACATATCCATCTGTTGATGTGACAGAAGAACCAGACAATCAGTCTTGGGGAAATACTTATGGTGATAGAGGCCGCGCAGGTGACGGTAATTCATATTATCAGACACAAAATGGCTATGATAGCCAGTCGGATTATGGCAATGTGCAGGATAATTACCAGCAGGCGCAGAACAGTTACTATCAGTCAGCGCAGGATAACTATCAGTCAGCGCAGGATAACTATCAGCAGGCACAAGGCAATTATCAGTCAGCATCAAATAATTACCAGCAGGCACAGGGCAGCTATCAGGCTGCACCAAATCCGGCATTTCAGGATGATTATCAGAGAAAACCGGCATTAGACGGTCCAATCAGATTAAAGACCGGTGGAGCATTTTTGATTATGTTCCTGGGGTATATGCCGATGCTTTGGGCGCTGCTTTATTTATTGATTGTTGCCACAGGTACAGCGCTTTCACCGAAATTATTCTTTGGTGTTTATGTAGTGCTTGGTCTGGCTTATTGCATTTTCATTATTGTACTTGCATGCATTGGCGGCAAGACAAAGAGCCGTGCTGCGATGTGTCGTGGTATGATTTTGAATGCGATTATCAGATTTGTGGTTACAGCGGTTTTAGTTGGTCTGATTATTTATATCGGCGCAGATACACTTGAAAAGTATTTTTATACATTATATTATACAATAAGTGGATATTGATGATATACCAACATGCAAAATGCAGGACGGATTATTGGGCAAAGCAGTTCAATAATCCGTTTGTGCATGACCTTTTGAGGACAATAATAAAGATTTCGGAGATGTGAATTGTGAGAGAATTAAAGTTTAATCCATCTGAAGATAACATAGATGAAGTTGTATATACAAGAAAAGTTTTTTACTATGAAACAGATAAGATGGCAGTTGTCCATCATTCAAATTATATTCGATGGTTTGAAGAAGCGCGGATTTATTTTATGGATATAGTAGGTATTCCGCATTTGAAATTTGAAGAAGTAGGATTAATGATTCCAAATGTTTCAGTGAATGCACATTATAAAACACCAACAAGATTTGGTGAAACTGTAGCTATACATGTATGGATCTCTTTTTTCAACGGTATTCGCTTAAAATGTGCATATCGTGTTGAAAATGCTGAAAATGGTGAGATTTTGTGTACAGGTGAGTCCGAACACTGTTTTGTTGATCAGACATTTAAACCGGTATCATTACGTAAATCTTATCCTGAATTTTATCAGGTGTTTAAGGCACATGTTAAAGAAGGTAAAGACTGATGCCAACAGAAAAGATGAATCGGACCACAAGACAGAAGGTTCAGATATTGGAATATATGCAGGAAAGGGCAGATGAACATATCCGGGCAGAGGATATGCTGCATGATTTGAATGCAGCCGGAGAAGCTGTGAGTAAAGCTACAGTTTACCGCTTCTTAAAAGCACTTGAGGAGGAAGGTCAGATTCGCCGGTATACGCCGGGGGATAAGGCACCGGCATGTTATCAGTATATTGGCAATCATCCGGAATGCCACCAGCATTATCATCTGATGTGCAGCAGATGCGGTGAGATTATGCATGTCAACAGTGCTGAGATTCAGAAGTTTACAAAAGACATGTATGAGAAAAATGGATTTTGCATTGATACCGGCAAGACAGTTTTTTACGGTACCTGTAAAAATTGTCGAAAATTGCAGGAAACAATGGAAGATATAGATATGACTACAAATAATAAAGCGACAGACGAAAGGAAGGAAGACCAATGATTAAATTATATGATGGTGGTGCCTGGCTTGTAAATGGTACAGAAATTGTGGAAGACAATCACGATGCAGCCGCAGTTCTGGCTTCTATGGCAGGCAGTAACGTCCCTTCAAAAGAAGATGCAGCAAAACAGACGATGGCTTATGATATTTTGAAGAATCATAATACTTCAGACAATATGGACAAGTTAAAGATTCGTTTTGATAAGCTGACATCCCACGATATTACATATGTTGGTATTATTCAGACAGCAAGAGCTTCAGGACTTGAGAAGTTCCCGATGCCATATGTACTTACAAACTGCCACAACAGTTTATGTGCAGTGGGTGGTACGATTAATGAAGATGACCACATGTTTGGTCTTTCTTGTGCAAAGAAATACGGCGGTATTTATGTACCACCACATCAGGCAGTTATTCACCAGTTTGCAAGAGAAATGCTTGCCGGTGGCGGTAAGATGATCCTTGGATCAGACAGTCATACACGTTATGGTGCGCTGGGTACAATGGCCATGGGTGAAGGTGGACCTGAACTTGTTAAACAGCTTTTAAATAAGACTTATGATATTAATATGCCGGGTGTTGTCGGTGTGTATATGACAGGCAAACCAGAGCCTGGCGTTGGCCCTCAGGACGTTGCACTTGCAATTATCGGTGCAGTCTTTGGCAATGGATATGTCAATAACAAAGTCATGGAATTTGTAGGACCTGGTGTTGCGAACTTAAGCGTTGATTTCAGAATTGGTGTGGATGTTATGACAACAGAAACTACATGCCTTTCATCTATCTGGACAACAGATAATGCAGTGAAGGATTTCTATGCAATCCATGGCAGACCGGAAGAGTACAAAGAATTACAGCCTGGCAAGATTGCTTACTATGACGGCATGATCTATATTGATTTAAGCGAAATCAAACCAATGATTGCTATGCCTTTCCATCCAAGCAATACTTATACGATTGAAGAACTCAATGCAAACCTGATGGATATTCTGGATGATGTTGAAAAACGTGCACAGGTCAGCCTTGACGGTGCAGTTGATTTTACATTAAAAGACAAAGTCAGAAATGGCAGATTATATGTTGAACAGGGTATTATCGCAGGTTGTGCCGGTGGTGGATTTGAAAATATCTGTGATGCAGCAGACATCTTAAAGGGTGCAAGTATCGGACCGGATGAATTTACATTGAGTGTATATCCTGCAAGTACACCAATTTATATGGAACTTGTGAAAAATGGTGCTGTAGCATCTTTGATGGAAACAGGTGCGATTGTTAAAACTGCTTTCTGCGGCCCATGTTTTGGTGCAGGCGATACACCTGCAAACAACGCTTTCAGTATCCGTCATTCAACACGTAACTTCCCTAACCGTGAAGGTTCCAAGTTACAGAGCGGCCAGATTTCTTCAGTAGCACTGATGGATGCGCGTTCTATCGCAGCCACAGCAGCAAACAAGGGTTATCTGACAGCAGCTACAGATATTGATGTAAACTACAGCAAACCTAAATATTATTTTGATAAGAACATTTATGCAAATCGTGTATTCGACAGCAAAGGTGTTGCAGACCCATCTGTAGAAATCAAATTCGGTCCAAATATTAAAGACTGGCCAAAGATGGAAGCACTGACAGAACATCTTGTACTGAAAGTTGTTTCAGAAATTCATGACCCGGTTACAACAACAGATGAACTGATTCCTTCAGGTGAAACATCTTCATACCGTTCAAATCCTCTGAAATTAGCAGAATTTGCACTTTCAAGAAAAGACCCTGCTTACGTTGGCCGTGCAAAGGAAGTTCAGAAGGCTGAACATGCCAGGGTTGAAGGTAAATGTATGGGTGATGCACTGCCAGAATTAAGACCTATTATGCATAAGATTAAAGAAACATATCCTGATGCCGGACGTGCAACAACAGGTGTCGGCAGCACAATCTTTGCTGTAAAACCAGGTGATGGCTCTGCACGTGAACAGGCAGCTTCCTGCCAGAAGGTACTTGGCGGCTGGGCAAATATCGCCAATGAGTATGCAACAAAGAGATATCGT
Source organism: uncultured Catenibacillus sp. (assembly GCA_934339005.1). GTDB lineage: Bacteria > Bacillota > Clostridia > Lachnospirales > Lachnospiraceae > CAKRHR01. The sequence continues at coordinate 109,846 of CAKRHR010000003.1, forward strand.
TCTAACTTGATTAACTGGGGTATGCTGCCATTTATCATTGATAAGGGTGACCTGCCATTTAAGAACGGTGATTATCTGTTTATCCCTGGTATCAGAGCTGCAGTTGAAAACAAAGCAAAAGAAATTCCTGCTTACGTTGTTACAGCGGACAGCATGACACCGTTTACATTGAAGATGGGTGATTTGACAGACGATGAACGTGAAATTATCCTTAAAGGTTGTCTGATTAACTACTATAGAGGATAAAAAGTAAGATAATATTGTAAAATGACGTGAATACGGCGTTTTATGGAAATTTGATAAAATACAGGACATCAGGGGTGAAAATCAGACTCCTGATGTTTTGTGTTATACGTTGTAAGTGTCATAAAATGGTGCGTATACGGTATCTTATGTAAGAATGACATGTACGTGGTTGTCATTTAAAGTATTCATACTAAAAAAAGAGGATAAAAGATGTGCATAAATTTAGAAATTCATGTTTATTGATATTAACCGCACTCATCTGGGGCATTGCTTTTGTGGCCCAGAGTGAGGGCGGGGATGCTGTTGGAGCTTATACCTTCAACAGCATTCGTTCTGTTATTGGTGGATTAGTTCTGATTCCGGTAATTGCGATGTTTTCTGGGAAAGAGAATAAGGCTGATATCCAGCAAGACAGAAAAAATCAAACAGATTCAAATGGAAAAAAATTTTTAATACTTGGTGGTTTATGTTGTGGCGTTGTTTTATTTATCTCAAGTACACTTCAGCAAGTTGGCATCACAATGGGCACAAGTGCAGGCAAGGCAGGTTTTCTGACTGCATGTTATATTGTCCTTGTGCCGATTTTTGGTATTTTTCTTAAGCGCCGCTGCGGATTAAATGTTTGGGTGAGCGTGGTACTTGCTATTGTTGGGCTATACTTTTTATGTATTAACGGCGCGATTGCGTTGCAGACAGGAGATATTCTGCTGATTTTAGGTGCATTTGGCTATGCAGGACATATTCTGATCGTAGATTATTTTTCACCGAAGGTGGACGGCATCAAAATGTCGTGCATACAGCTTCTGTTTTGTGGATTACTTGGCATGGTGCCGATGTTTTTTGTGGATATGAAGCACAGTATTTCTGGTATTGCGGCATGGGCACCGTCACTGGCTTCATGGAGTGCATGGATTCCGCTTTTGTATGCCGGTGTACTTTCTGCAGGGGTTGGTTATACATTACAGATTATTGGTCAGGTCGGTTTAAATCCAACGGTGGCATCATTGCTGATGAGCCTGGAATCTGTCTTTTCAGTGCTTGCCGGATGGATTATTCTCGGACAAAAACTAAATGGCAGAGAATTATTTGGCTGCGCACTTATATTTGTGGCTGTTGTGCTTGCCCAGGTCGATGTAATACAGCTTGTCAAAGCATGCAGAGCGCGCAGAAAGGCATGAGTTTATGAGTAAGAAAAACAGCGATGGATAAAAAATTAATTATATATATTGCCAAATAGTATCAGAAATATTTATAAAATGCAAGGGAGGTAAGAAAAATGGTTTGCCCAAAATGTGAAACAGTGCTTAAAGATGGTGAAACAGTTTGTCCGATCTGTGGCACACCTGTTGATACGAAGTCACCAAAAAACACATGTCATGAAAATTTGACATCGGATCAATTTAGTGCGAGTGAATTTTTCCCTGAGGTTGATATAAAGCATACAGCCGGTTCAAATTTAAATTTGGCAGTTGATGCAAAAAATGCGGCGAACGTCAGAAATACAGGTAATGCCAGCCATGTAAAGCAAAATATATCAAATAAATATAACGATAATTTAAAACAGCAAGATATATCAGATTCATCCAATATGCCATTGCCACAAAATCACGGTGCCATGCCAAATAAAGAAAAGAAAAATAGCATGCGCATCCTCACTGTCATCACAGTGCTGGCAATTGTGATTATCACAACCCTGATCGCCATCTGTTTTGTGCTGATGAATCAATCATCTAAAAAGACAAAGAAAAACACTTCAGATACAGGTGTAAAATACACTGATACTTTGCAGACCGATAGTGCGGAAGCTCAGAAAAAATCAGGTGATGCGGATAGTGGATTATCAAAAAGTGCGGATGATGCAAGCGCATCGGGAAATGATGTCGATGCTGATACTGTTGCTGCTGATTTTTTCAAAGCAGCAGCGGGTGGTTATACATTTGCCAGCGGAGCAGGCGGCTGGGCTACATATTTAGTTATTGATGAAAATGGTCGGTTTGAAGGTTCTTATCATGATTCTGAGATGGGTGCCAGCGGTGATGACTACGATGCGACGGTGTATGTGTCCAATTTCAGCGGACAATTATCAGATGTCAAGAAAATCTCAGATTTGGAATATACGGCCTATGTTGAATCCATTGAGTATCAGGATACAGTTGGTGACCAGGTGATTAAAGACCGGGTATTATATGTATATACAGATATATATGGTATTGATTATGGGAGGACTTTACATTTTTACATGAAAGGCTCAGATACCGAAGATATAAATGAACATTTGATAGAGTGGATAGCAATGCCACTTGCATGGGGTAGTGATGTGCCAAAAACATTGCCGTTTAATGCTTTTTATAACGAAGAAGATGATGCAGGATTTTTCGGAAACGATCAAAGTGACAGTGCGATGGAATCAATTGGATGAAATTTTGTGAAGTCTTTATTTGTGTGAAAAATAGAACAAATTAATGCCAATATGTAAAATTTTTGCAAAAAAGAAAATAAAAAAGGTTGATATTAAAAAAATAAAGCGTTAAAATATAAATAACTGCTTGAGGTGTCCTCAGGCAGTTAAATTATATAATGATGTCAGTGTCCAAATATCAGAGGGCTGTTTATGGCTTCATGGATGTCTGATTTTAGCAGTTGAACACGCATATCGTTATAATCAAAGTAGTCAACAATAAAGTATGAAGGGGAGTTAAACGAATGACAAAGAAAATTTTAGGTATTAACTTTGGCAGACCTAACGGAAACTGTAAACTGTATCTGAAGGCTGCATTGGAATCTGCGAAGGCAGAAGGCGCAGAAGTTGAAATTATCGATGTGATGAAGTTAAAGATTTCACATTGTATTGGCTGTGGCTCATGTTCAAAGAAATTACAGAGTGGCAAGGGACAGATTGAATGTTGTATTAAAGATGATTTTGAAGGCTTAAGTGATGCTGTACTTGCTGCAGACGCTATGATTGTTGCTGCACCGGTTTATGTACTTGCACCTACAGGTCAGTTCAAGAACTTCGTAGACCGTTTCGGTCCTGCACATGATAAAGCATATATGTTATTTGAAAATGAACTTCGTAAAGATACAGGCGGAGAAGAATTAAATCCAAACTGCCTGAAACGTCACCTGGTTTCTTATATTTCTGTAGGTGGTGCGACAACACCTCACTGGGTATCCTATGGACTTCCAGGTATGAATTTATTCGGCATGAGCCTGAATATGAAGGTCGTTGACCAGTTAGATGCATTTGGTGCATATATTCCAGACAACAAAGAACGTCTTTTAAAAGAATGCGACCGTATGGGTAAACATATGGTACAGGCTATGGATCAGAAGACAAGTGAAATTACATGGGATTCCGAACCAGGTACATGTCCTGTTTGCCACTGCAAAGAAGTGACAATCTATGGCGACAGTGATGAAGTTTGCTGCCCAATCTGTGGTATTTACGGAAAAATTACTGTTGAAAATGGCAAAGTTAAAGTGAACTTCCCTAAAGAACAGCAGGATAGAAGCCGTCTGAAATTTACAGGTGTGTTAGAGCATCAGGTAGAACAGGGCAGAAAAGACCGTTATCCAAGATTTGACGAATACGTTGAAAAATTCCGCGCTATGCAGGATGAGATGTAAGAATAAAATTCTAAACGATTAATAAAATCATACATATCAAGCCCCCTGTGCCAGTAATGGTGCAGGGGGCTTGTTGTATGGTGAAAAATGGTTGTTTTTTTACAAAACTTCTTTTATGCCTGATAGCTTGATATTTATGCTGCCAAAGGTTACAATAAACAATATATAACTAAAGCGGTATAAATAAAGTCAAAATTAAGATATGAGTAGTAAAAGTCATTTTTGACATCTACATCATTTCTTGACATTTACATTATTTGAATAGTGAAAATCAATGAAAGCAAGGGAGTAAAAACAAATGACAAAGAAAATACTGGGCTTAAATTTCGGACGTCCGAATGGTAACTGTAAAATGTACTTAAAAGCTGCCTTAGAATCAGCGAAGGCAGAGGGGGCAGAAGTTGAAATCATTGACATGATGAAATTAAAGATTTCACATTGCATCGGTTGTGGTTCATGCTCAAAGAAATTAGAAAGTGGCAAAGGTCAGATTGAATGTTGTATTAAAGATGATTATCAGAAAGTAAGTGATGCCGTGGTCGCTGCAGATGCGATGATCGTGGCTGCGCCGGTCTATGTGCTTGCACCGACAGGTCAGTTTAAAAACTTCCTGGACCGTTTCGGCCCATCACATGACATTGCCTATATGTTATGTGAAAATGAACTTCGCAAAGACACAGGTGGTGAAGTATTAAATCCTGACTGCCTGAAACGTCACCTCGTTTCTTATATTTCTGTAGGTGGTGCGACAACACCACACTGGGTATCTTATGGATTGCCAGGCATGAGACTGTTTGGTCAGAGTATGAATATGAAAATCGTCGATGAACTGGACGCATTTGGTGCATATGTACCGGATATCAAGGAACGTCTGTTAAAAGAATGTGACCGTATGGGTAAACACATGGTGCAGGCGATGGACCAAAAAACAAGCGAAATCACATGGCATAGCGAGCCAGGTGTCTGTCCGGTCTGCCACGGCAAAGAAATCACAATTTATGGTGACAGCGATAAAGTATGCTGCCCGATGTGCGGTATTTACGGCAAACTGACAGTTGAAAACGGAAAAGTCAGAGTCGATTTCCCTGAGGAAGAACAGGCGAAGAGCCGCCTGAAATTTGAGGGCATGCTGCAGCACCAGATAGACCAGAGAAGACAGCTTCGTTATCCAAAATTTGAAGAATACGTAGAAAAATTCCGCGCAAGACAGAGAGATATGTAGTTTGAATTACAATTGGTCATTAAATGTTCGGAATTAATAACATATTATGAAATATCTGATTTTGTTATTGTGGAAATGATTAAAGATAGAAGGTATATAATTAAATGGATAATAGAAAATATTACACTGCATATGAGGAACGCTATAAAACTGCTCATTCAAACAGTGTGAGTTGGTCAAGTGCCATAAGTACGCCTATTGTGATGGAAGTGATTGACAAGTACAAAATCAATCGACAGCATCACATACTGGAAATTGGATGTGGGGAAGGCAGAGATTCCAAAACGGTATTGGAACATGGTTTTTCATTAATGGCAACGGATATTTCCAAGGAAGCCATTACATATTGCAGACAGCAAATGCCCCGGTACGAAAAAAATTTCAGCGTTTTGGATTGCTTATCAGCCCGGTTGGAAGAAAAATTTGATTTTATTTTCGCAATAGCGGTTGTTCATATGCTTGTGCTTGATGAGGACAGAGATGGCTTTTATCAGTTCCTCCGTAACCATCTGACAGCAGAGGGAATAGCACTCATCTGTACAATGGGCGATGGTGAATTTGAAATGCAGAGTGATATTTCCACTGCATTTACATTACAAGAGAGAGAACATGACTCCGGAAAAATGATGGTTGCCGGAACATCGTGCAGGATGGTGTCATGGAATACATTTGAAAAAGAGTTAACACGAAATGACCTGAAGCTCGTTGAGAAAGGAATCACAAGCTCACTTCCTGACTTTAACAGCTTGATGTATGCGGTTGTTAAAGTATAGGGTGTCGGACATAAGGAGATTTGACTGTAAATTAAAAAAACCTGCATAATCGATACACGGTATATCGATTATGCAGGTTTTTTTAAATTAATTTGTAGATGTATTATTCTTTTCAAGTTCAGCCATCTTCATCGCACGAACCTTTAATGGAAGGCCGAATAATGTGATGAAGCCGTCTGCATCGTGGTGGTCGTATAAATCACCGGTTGTGAAGCTTGCGAGGGATTCACTGTAAAGTGAATATGGAGAAGTTGTACCGGCTTTTGTGATATTGCCTTTGTAAAGTTTGAATTTAACTTCGCCTGTCACATACTTCTGAGTGGATTCAACAAATGCCTGAATAGCTTCACGAAGAGGTGTGAACCATTTTCCTTCGTAAACAACCTGAGCCAGTTTGTTGCCCATATCCTTTTTGACTTCCATTGTGGCACGGTCAAGTACAAGTTCTTCAAGCTGCTGATGTGCTTCCATAAGGATTGTGCCGCCAGGTGTTTCATAAACACCACGGGATTTCATACCAACAACACGGTTTTCAACGATATCGACGATACCAATACCATGTTTGCCACCAAGTTCATTTAACTTGCGGATAATGTCAGCGACTTTCATCTTTTCGCCGTTGACGCTTGTAGGTACACCGGCTTCAAATGTCATTGTGACATATTCACCTTCATCTGGTGCTTTTTCAGGAGAAACACCAAGTACAAGCAGATGATCATAATTTGGTTCATTTGCAGGATCTTCAAGTTCAAGACCTTCATGGCTGATATGCCATAAGTTACGGTCACGGCTGTAGCTGTGGCTCATATCGAAAGGAAGGTCAATGCCATGTGCTTTGCAGTATTCAATCTCGTCTTCACGGGACTGCATTGTCCATACATCTGTCATACGCCAAGGTGCAATAACTTTGATATCTGGAGCAAGGGCTTTGATACCAAGCTCGAAACGAATCTGGTCATTACCTTTACCTGTGGCGCCGTGGCAGATAGCAACTGCGCCTTCTTTTCTGGCGATTTCAACGAGTTTTTTCGCAATGGCAGGACGTGCCATGGAAGTACCGAGCAGATATTTGTTCTCATAAACAGCATTTGCCTGAACGCAAGGCATGATATAATCTTCAGCAAATTCATCTGTAATATCTTCAATATATAATTTAGAAGCACCGGAAAGTTTTGCTCTCTCATCAAGACCTTCCAGTTCTTCACCCTGTCCGCAGTTAATGCAGCAGCAGATAACATCATAATCAAACTGTTCTTTCAGCCATGGGATAATAGCTGTTGTGTCAAGACCGCCTGAGTATGCTAATACAACTTTTTCTTTCATCGTAGAAATCCTCCTAATATAATATGTACATTCTTTGATACATTCAATATGTATGTTTGTCATTTGTTTAATTCATAGATCTGATATATGTAAATATTTACAAGCAATCTATGATATGCCTGAGGCAAGGTAAATACGCATGCATCAGTAAATCTTTTGTTACTATACAACACTATCGTAAAAAAATCAATAGGCAATTTCAAAATAAATGCATTTTTATTTAAATAAAATGCATAAAATGAATAAAAAATACATTTAAAATGAATATTATGCATAAAAATGAGATTTTTTTGAATAGACTCTTTACATTCGGTAAAAGATGTATTAATATAGAAAAAGCAAAAATTGGTACATGAACATGCAAAACGCAATTTGTACCATGAATCGCTGCAGGATAATGCGATTCGAATACATCAATGAATGACAGAATTTATGTATTATAAATTTATGTATTTATAATAAGCCTATTTATAATAAGAAAAGATTTGTTATAATAAGGAGAATTTATCCAGAAAAAGATTTACCTAAACAAATAAAGAAAGGCAGTGAGATAATATGATTAAAGCAGGAATTATCGGTTCTACAGGCTATGCAGGTCAGGAACTTGTGCGTATTCTTTTACAGCATCCGGACGTAGAAATCGTCTGGTATGGTTCAAGAAGCTATATAGATCAGAAATACAGTAGTGTTTTCAGAAATATGTTCAAGCTGGTTGACGAGAAATGTCTTGAAGACCAGATGGATAAACTGGCAGAGGAGGCGGACGTGATTTTCACAGCGACACCTCAGGGCTACTGTGCATCCCTTGTGAATGAAGATATATTAAATAAGGTAAAGATTATTGACCTGAGCGCGGACTTCCGTATTAAAGATGTGGCTGTTTACGAGAAATGGTACGGTATTGAGCATAAATCACCTCAGTTTATTGATGAGGCGGTTTACGGACTTTGCGAGATTAACAGAGAAGACATCAAAAAAGCCCGTCTGATTGCAAATCCTGGCTGCTATACAACATGTTCTATTCTGACAGCTTATCCGCTTGTCAAAGAAGGACTGATTGACCCTAAGACTTTAATCATTGATGCCAAATCAGGTACTTCCGGTGCCGGTAGAGGTGCCAAAACACCGAACCTTTACTGCGAAGTCAATGAAAATATCAAAGCATACGGTGTGGCAACACACAGACATACACCTGAGATTGAAGAACAGCTTGGTTATGCCGCCGGCGAACCGATTCTGATTAACTTCACACCACACCTTGTACCGATGAACAGAGGTATTTTAGTGACAGCTTATGCAAGCCTGACAAAAGATGTGACTTATGATGAATTAAAAGCTGCTTACGAAAAATATTACGGTGATGAATACTTTATCCGTTTACTTGATGAAGGTGAATGTGCTGAGACACGTTGGGTTGAGGGCAGTAACTTCGTTGACATCGGATTTAAGATTGACCCAAGAACAAAACGTGTGATTATGATGGGCGCCATCGATAACCTTGTCAAAGGTGCGGCAGGACAGGCTGTACAGAACATGAATCTGGCCTTTGGACTTCCAGAAAATAAAGGTTTGGAACTTGTGCCAATGTTCCCATAGAAAGAGGTTTGTTTGTGGTTACGATCAGAGTCATGACAATGGACGATTACGGGCAGGTGTATCGCCTCTGGAAGCAGATACACGGTTTTGGTATTCGAAGTATAGACGATTCAAAAGAAGGGGTAGAGCGTTTCTTAAAGCGCAACCCGACAACAAACATTGTTGCTGAAGACAATGGCAAGATTGTTGGTTCTATTCTCTGCGGCCATGATGGCAGACAGGGCTGTTTTTATCACGTATGTGTAGATGAAAAATACAGACGTCAGGGCATCGGCAAACAGATGGCGGTCAGAGCGATGGAAGCGCTGCAGGCAGAGCATATTAATAAAGTCTGTCTGATTGCATTTACAAGCAACAGTGAAGGCAATGCTTTCTGGAAAGGTATCGGCTGGCACTGCGAGAGCAATGTCAACTATTACGATTTTATTTTAAATGATGAAAATATCACCGCATTTAATCAGTAAATGCGATTTTGGGAGAATGCTTTATGAAGATATTTGAAGATGGCAGTGTGACATCTGCGAAAGGATTTAAAACAACAAGCTGTGCCGCAGGCATCAAGTATAAAGAACGTCAGGATATGGCACTGATTTACAGTGAAGTGCCTTGTCAGGCCGCAGGAACATTTACAAAAAATATTGTCAAAGCAGCCCCTGTAAAATGGGACAAAAAAGTGGTAGATGAGTCCGCATATGTGCAGGCGGTTGTCATCAATGCGGGTATTGCCAATGCCTGTACAGGTGAAGAAGGCATGAAAGCCTGCGAAGATACTGCAAAAGCTGCAGGAGAGATTCTTGGTATTGAACCATTTGCTGTATGTGTGGCATCCACAGGCGTTATTGGCATGCAGTTACCACTGGACAGAATTGCAAATGGTGTGAAGATGATGGCGCCGGAGCTTTCAGAGAGTGGCGAGGCAGGACTTGCCGCCGCAAAAGCAATCATGACAACAGATACAATTCCAAAGCATATCGCAGTAACCGTACAGATTGGCGGCAAAGATGTGACGGTTGGTGGTATGTGCAAAGGCTCAGGCATGATTCATCCGAATATGTGTACAATGCTTGGATTTATCACAACAGATGCAGCCATTTCAAAGGAATTACTTCAGGAAGCACTCAGCGAGGATATTAAAGATACATATAATATGGTGTCTGTAGATGGCGATACATCTACAAATGATACGGTGCTTTTGCTGGCAAACGGTATGGCAGGCAACCCTGTGATTGACAAACACGGTGAAGATTTTGATGCTTTTAAGGCAGCACTGCATGAAGTTAATCAGTATCTGTGCCGTAAGATTGCCGGTGATGGTGAAGGTGCTACTGCATTATTTGAAGTTAAGATGATTGGTGCTGCGACAAAAGAACAGGCCGTGACACTTGCCAAATCTGTTGTGACTTCAAGCCTTACAAAGGCAGCGATTTTCGGACATGATGCCAACTGGGGACGTATTCTTTGCGCGATGGGTTACTCCGGCGCAGAATTTGATCCTGAAAAGGTGGATTTGTATTTTGAAAGTGCCAACGGCAAGATTTTAATTATCAAAGACGGTGTGGCTGTAGATTACAGTGAGGAAGAAGCCACAAAGATTTTATCAGCCAAAGAAGTGACAGCCATTGCAGATGTCAAGATGGGCGATTGCGAAGCAACAGCATGGGGTTGTGACCTCACATATGATTACGTGAAGATTAACGCAGATTACAGAAGTTGATTTGATGTTTTAGAATTACGGGAGTAGCGTTAGCTACGAAGTAATTCGTGACATCAAATAAAGTAGTGTGAATAATAATTTATATATACAAGAAGCAGGAAAGGGAAAAATCATGGAAAAACAGATGGATGAATTTCTTCGCAAAGCGGAAGTACTGATTGAAGCACTCCCATATATTCAGAGATTTAACAGAAAAATTATCGTTGTTAAATATGGTGGCAGCGCCATGGTGGATGAAGAACTGAAAAGAAATGTTATTAAAGACGTCACACTTTTAAAACTTGTTGGTTTCAAACCAATTATCGTACACGGTGGCGGCAAGGAAATCAGCAAATGGGTTGCCAAAGCAGGTATGGAACCTAAATTCATTAACGGCTTGCGTGTGACAGACGAAGCAACAATGGAAATTGCTGAGATGGTTTTAAATCGTGTCAACAAATCTCTTGTACAGCTTGTGGAAGAACTGGGTGTTTTATCTGTTGGTATCAGTGGTAAAGACGGTGGTCTGCTTAAAGTTGAAAAGAAATATTCCGAAGGTCAGGATATCGGTTTTGTCGGTGAAGTAACACAGGTAAATCCAAAGATTTTATATGATTTGCTTGAAAAAGATTTCCTGCCAATCGTTTGCCCAATTGGTATGGACGAACATTATCAGAGTTACAATATTAATGCAGATGATGCCGCATGTGCGATTGCCCGTGCAGTCAACGCTGAAAAACTTGCTTTCTTAACAGATATCGAGGGTGTTTACAAAGACCCTGATGATAAGAGCACATTGATTTCTGAACTCACGATTGATGAAGCCAAAGCACTTATTACAGACGGATTTATCGGTGGTGGTATGCTTCCTAAATTAAATAACTGTATTGATGCCATTGAAAATGGTGTGTCCAGAGTTCATATCCTGGATGGTCGTATTTTACACTGCCTGCTTCTTGAAATCTTTACAAACAAAGGTATTGGTACGGCTATTTTGTCAGAACATGAAAAGAGGTATTATCATGAGTAATAAAACACAGGACTATATGGACCGTGCAGAGAATGTCATTTTACATACATATAACCGTTTCCCTGTTGTATTTGAAAAAGGTGACGGCGTTTATCTGTACGATGTTGAAGGTAAAAAATATCTTGATTTTGGTGCCGGTATTGCAGTATTTGCCCTTGGCTACAACAATCAGGCATACAATGACGCATTAAAAGCACAGATTGATAAAGTCATTCACACATCCAATCTGTATTACAATATTCCAATGATTGAAGCCGGAGAAAAACTGATTAAGGCTTCCGGCATGAGCAAGGTTTTCTTTACAAACAGTGGTACAGAAGCCATTGAAGGTGCGATTAAAGCTGTCAGAAAATATGCATGGTTAAAAGACGGCGGCAACGACCACGAAATCATTGCGATGAATCATTCTTTCCACGGCAGAAGTTACGGCGCACTTTCTGTTACTGGCAATCCTAAATATCAGGAAGCCTTCAAACCACTGATTGGCAACATCCGTTTTGCAGATTTTAATGATTTGGAAAGCGTTAAAGCACAGATTACAGATAAGACATCAGCGATTTTACTTGAGCCTGTTCAGGGTGAGGGTGGTATTTATCCAGCAGAAGAAAGCTTCCTTAAAGGTTTGCGCAAAATCTGCGATGAAAAAGATATCTTACTTGTTTTTGATGAAATTCAGTGCGGTATGGGTCGTACAGGTTATATGTTTGCTTGGCAGAAATACGATGTACAGCCGGATATTATGACATGTGCCAAAGCCCTTGGCTGCGGCGTGCCTGTAGGTGCATTTGTATTAAATGAAAAGGTTGCCAAATCGTCCTTAGTGCCTGGTGACCACGGTACGACTTATGGTGGCAATCCATTTGCATGTGCTGCTGTCAGCAAAGTATTTGATTTATTTGAAGAATTAAAAATTACAGACCATGTTCAGAAAATCAGTGTTTATCTGGAGGAAAAACTGGATGCACTCGCAGAAAAATCACCTTATGTGGCAACTCGCCGAGGTGCAGGTCTGATGCAGGGCCTTGTGATTAAAGATAAGGCTGTCGGTGATGTTGTCAAAGCTGCACTGGCAGAGGGGCTGATTACGATTTCAGCAGGAAGCGACGTTCTTCGTCTTGTGCCACCACTTGTGATTAAAGAAGCACATGTGGATGAGATGATTGAAAAGCTGGAAAAAGTGTTACTGTAATATAATTTTACAGGGTGGCTGTTGTCATGAAATATGACGATGACCACCCTGTTTTGCTATTTATGCGAGCAACGAGCCAAAGTCCATGCTCGCATGAGACCTTGGCGACTGCCGCGATAACTTGAGAAACTCGCGGAGCATGTTTCTCATAGTTTTAAGTATAATAAACAAATCAAAAAGCATACTAATTCACAATAGATAATAAACAAATTAAAAAGAAAGTATAGGTGAATTTGGATGCTTGGCATGATCATTGCATTAATTTCAGGGGCTTTGATGAGTATTCAGGGCGTTTTAAATACACAATTGACGAAACAGACCAGCGTCTGGGTTTCAAATAGCTGGGTACAATTTTCTGCATTAGTTATTTGTCTTGGCGCGTGGGCGGTTACGGACCGGAAAAGTTTTGCCATGCTGTGGCAGGTGGAACATAAATATGTGCTGCTTGGCGGTATTATCGGCGCATTTATTACCTTGACCGTCATATTAAGCATGAAAAATCTCGGTCCTGCGCAGGCGGCCCTGATTATTGTTGTAGCACAGCTTGCTGTGGCATACGCTATTGAACTCTTTGGCTGGTTTGATATGGAAAAAGCACAGTTTTCATGGGTAAAACTGGTGGGGCTTTTGATTGCAGTCGGTGGAATAACATTGTTCCAATTAAAAAAATAAATAGCTTTTAAAACTTTTGTAAAAAACGGCTTGTCTTTTCTGTTGAACTTGGGTAATATTAATATGTATAGTTTGCAAATAGTATTTCTTCATCTTTGTTTTTGAAAACTGGGAGGAGGAAAAACTATGTTGAAAAAAATAAACAAAAAGCTTTTAGTGGCAGTGTTATTTGTGTGTATTTCTGCGATTGTTTATAGCTGTAAGGGTACAGATGGACATGATGGCAGTGATGCGGGCGACATTGTATTTCTGGAGGAAACATCTTCTGTAAATGACGAGGCTATTTCTGCAAAAGATGGGATGAGTTCTGTAAATACAGATGCAAATGAAGCGGTAAATTCGGCAAATTCCGTGACATCGGGGAAATCGCAAGAAGGTGCCTTGGCTCAGACGATGCAGGAGGATACAGAAGAAAACACGCAGACATCACAGCAGATTGTGGTGTATGTGTGTGGTAAAGTCAGTCATCCCGGCGTATACACACTTGATGCGTCAGCGCGGATGATAGATGCGGTGAATGCAGCAGGTGGCATGACTGAAGATGCAGGTACAGATTATCTGAATCTGGCAGACTGGATTGCAGATGGTGACAGGATTTATGTGCCATCAAAGGATGAGGCAGCCGAATGGGCAAAGCAAAATCCTTTAAGTGCAGGCGGTACTCAGGAACAAAGGCAGACTAATGCCGGACAGAGTGGCAAAAGCAACCAGACTGATAATTCTGGCAATGTCCGGGCATCATCAGGTCTGGTCAATATTAACACAGCAGATAAAACACAATTAATGACCTTGCCGGGCATTGGTGAGGCAAAGGCCGAAAGCATTATAAAATACAGAGAAAATCATGGCATTTTTCAGTCGATAGAAGCACTGAAAAATGTGTCTGGGATAAAAACAAGTGTATATGAAGGTCTAAAAGATTTCATTACAGTTGATGAATAGAGTGCAGGACCATATAGCGGAGGATAATATGGAAAGACGAGTTTTAGTTGTCGATGATGAAAAATTAATTGTAAAAGGTATTAAATTCAGCCTTGAACAGGACAGTATGGATGTAGATGTTGCCTATGACGGCAATGAAGCCTTGGAAAAAGCTACTAATAATCAGTACGATGTGATTTTGCTGGATGTCATGCTTCCGGGGTTGAATGGATTTGAAGTGTGTCAGATGATTCGTGAATTTTCAGATGTGCCGATTATCATGCTGACTGCAAAAGGCGATGATATGGATAAGATTCTTGGCCTGGATTACGGTGCAGACGATTACATCACCAAACCATTTAACATTCTTGAGGTGAAAGCACGAATCAAAGCCATTATGAGAAGAACAAAAGGCAGACAGCCTTCCAAAGAAGAATCCAAACAGGTTGTTTGTGGCGATATGCGCATCGATATGGATAGCAGGAGAGTATTTATTTCAGGCAAAGAAGTGAATCTGACAGCGAAAGAATATGATTTGCTTGAACTTCTGATTTTAAATCCAAACAAAGTTTACAACAGAGAAGTACTTCTGAACCTCGTATGGGGTTATGATTACCCAGGTGATGTGCGAACAGTGGATGTACATGTCAGACGTCTTCGTGAGAAGATAGAAATTAATCCGAGTGAGCCAAAATATATTCATACAAAATGGGGTGTTGGTTATTTCTTCCAGAAGTAAGAAAGTCAAAGGATTCTTTGGCAGCATGTTTTTCAGATTAATTGTGATGTTTATACTCATCACGGTTATTCCGTTATTCGTGATGCGGGGAATCCTTCTTGTGACTATAAAGGACAGATTATATAATGAGCGTGTGGACAATATTATTCAGCATGGTACCGCATTGACGCAGCAGATGGTGTCAACGGATTACTTTGGTGGTGAGAACAGAGATGCGATTATGCAGCAGATGAGCCAGCTTGCAGCCATTTATGACGGACGAATTGTGGCTATTGATGACACATATACTGTTGTAGCAGACACCTACTACAGAATTTATGATAAGACTGTGATCTCTGAGGATGCATTGGACTGTCTGCAGGGCAAACAGCACTGGCATTATAATGAAGCTGTGGACATGATAGAGGTGTCTATTCCGGTGACAGATGACACTGGTGCGGTGCTTGGTGCGTTGTTGATTAGTACGTCAACAGCAACAAAGACTGCCGCGTATTCGTACATTCTTAAAGTCAGTGATTTAGTATTTGGCATTATCTGTGTTATTGTGCTTGTGGTGGCATTTATTTGCTCAAGAGAATTTGCAAAACCGTTTAAAGATATGGTTAAGAGTATCAATCATGTATCTGAGGGTGATTTCAGTCATTTCATTCAGATGAAGGGTTATACTGAGATTGAACAGATTTCTGCGGCATTTAATAAGATGCTTGGCAAATTAAAGACTCTTGAAGAAAGCCGTCAGGAGTTCGTATCCAACGTATCCCATGAATTAAAGACGCCGTTGACCTCTATGAAGGTACTGGCAGAGTCGTTGAATATGCAGCCTGATGCGCCAAAAGAGCTTTATCAGGAGTTTATGGCGGATATTACAGAGGAAATCGACAGAGAAAATCAGATTATTACAGATTTATTGTCCCTTGTGAAGATGGATAAAAAGACAGCCGATTTAAATATCAAATCTGTGAATATCAATGAAATGATTGAGCTTATTTTCAAACGTCTGCGCCCGATTGCGGCGAAGAAAAATGTTGAACTTGCCTTTGAAAATCTGAAAACAGTCATTGCAAATGTGGATGAAGTGAAGATTACACTGGCATTTTCCAACCTGATTGAAAATGCGATTAAGTATAATGTTGCAGGCGGCTGGGTGAAGGTTGCGCTGGACATGGACCAGGATTATTTCTATTTGCAGGTATCTGACTCTGGTATCGGTATTCCGCAGGAATATCAGAGCCGTATTTTTGAACGTTTTTACCGTGTGGATAAAGCGCGTTCAAGAGAAACCGGTGGTACAGGTCTTGGTCTTGCAATTACAAAAAATATTATCAAGATGCATCAGGGCGATATCCGCGTTAAGAGTAAGGAAGATGAGGGCAGCGTATTTACAGTCCGTATTCCGCTTGTGGAAAATCTTCCGGACAATGAAGCATAGAGAAACTATTTTGCAGGAGTGTCAATAAGATTAAATTTGGCATTTGTGCAAACGCAATAGCAAGTTTGATTTATTGATATGCTGAATACTGAAAATGTAATGAGATATGAATAAAGATGTATAAAATATGAAGATATCTATATCATGGTGGTGAAAAATAGATTGAAGAAGAAAATAGCAGCTCTCTTAATAGTGATGGCATGTATCGGTATAGCCGTGCTTGCAGGCTGCAAAAAGAAGGAAAAAGTTATCGAGGATGCTTCTGCTGTGGACAGAACATATAAAGTGTATTATGTGAAAGCTGACGGCAGCGGCGTGGATGGTGTAAGCTGGAGTTACAGCTCAGGGACGGCACAGGCGCTTGTGGCAGAATGTCTGGATGTGCTGAGTAGCGAACCTGAGGATAACGATGATTTGCCGGCGATAGCTTCACCTGTGGGTTTAATAGATTATGAGTATTTAAGTGAACAACGTCAGGTGAATTTGTATTTTAATGATGCTTATGGCAGCATGGATAAGTCTAAAGAAGTGCTGAGCCGTGCCGCAATTGTTAAGACATTGACGCAGTTTGATACATTGATTGACTATGTGGAAATTTTTATTAACCGTATACCGCTGACAGATGCCAAAGGCAATACATTGCGTATGATGCAGTCAGATTTTATTGACAGTACAAGTGCTGATTACAAAAATCTGAAAGCAAGTACACTGAAGCTGTTCTTTGCAAGTTCTGATGGACAGCAGCTTGCCGAGGAAGATGTACTGGTACATTATCTGAATACGGCGGCGGTATCTAAGGTTGTTATGGAAAGCCTTGTGTCAGGACCGCTTTCAGCCGCATTAAATAGAACATTTCCAGAGGATACGAAGTTAAACAGTGTTGAAATTAAAAATGGTGTTTGCTATGTGGACATGAACAGCAGATTTTTAGACCAGCTTGACGGAATTGCATATAATGTAAAGATTTATTCCGTTGTCAATTCGCTGTGTGCACTTGAGGACATTGATGCTGTGCAGATTCTGATTGATGGTGTGGTTGTATCGACGTCGGATGAAGCAGTAGACATTGGACAGCCCCTTGAAGCCGATGCAGATGTGGTTGTTAAAGACGCAGATACTCCGCCGGTAGTAGAAAATCAGGAGAGTGACGAATAAAAGTAATTTGTTAAGGATGGTGAAATCATGCGGCGACCCGCTTTTTGGGCAGGGTGTGCAGTTATCTTTGGAGAGATACTTGGTTTTATCATATATGAACAGCAACAAAGCGGTAGGATTTATGTTGGTATTATTGCTTTGATTGTGGGATTGGTTTTCTATTTTATTGGGTTAAAATTACAAATTTGCAAAAAAGCAGGGAAACATACAGATAAAAGTCGAAAATATCGACGCTATTTTGTGTGCCTCTCTGCTTTTTTGCTTTTAGGCATGTTTGCAAGTATACAGACAGAAATGATACAGAAGCAGCATGTGATGCGGCAGTCAGATATGCCTGAACAATTCACAGGAAAAGCAGAGTCTTTGGAAAAGACATCGAGTGGATTTCGATGGTATCTGAAAACAGATATCGCCAATGGCATGAGGGTGATTGTGAATGTATACATAAAAGACGGACAAAAATCCGATAATTATAATGAACGGATGGGTAATGATAGCGCGTCATTAGAACACTTATGTGAGCATATCAATGCAGGTGACTGTTTTTTGGTGAAAAATCAGCCGCAATTATTTAAGCATGCCACAAATCCCGGCTGCTATGATGCCTTTAATTACTGGCGCAGCAAAAATATTTATTATTATGTAAATATATCTGATACAAACAATATTATCCTTTTACAACAAGGAAAAAATAAAATTTTACGTTGGGCAGGTCAATTAAAGCGACAAATCTCAGAGGTGATTTTTGCTTGTCTGGAGGCATCAGATGCAGGGATGCTGCAGGCACTTGTCATCGGTGATACTTCAGAGATGGACAGTGATATACGCAGCCTGTATAGCAAGCAGGGCATTGCACATATATTTTCCATATCTGCATTACATATGAGTATTATCGGCACCGGTTTGTATAAACTTCAAAGACGCAGAGGTATACGCATCAGAATAAGTGCATTAACCTCCGGATGCCTGCTCTTATTTTATGCTTTAATGTGTGGATTTTCGGTATCAGCAATGCGGGCACTTGTAATGTTTTTTTTAACCTTGTGCGCCGATTGCATTGGGCGGACATTCGATACATTATCCGGTATGATGATTGCACTCATTAGCCTGATTGTGCCATATCCGTTTTTATTGATGAACTTTGCCTTTTGGATGTCTTTTGGATGTGTGTTTGCATTGTGCCTGATTGCCATGCGCCGCAGAAAATTAAGAGAAATGAGGCAAAATTCTAAACGGAAGAAAAATTTACAAAATAAAAAAAGTCAGGCTTTGAAAATTAAAAACAGATATGAAAGGCGTAAAGATGTACTGGCGGATGCAATATGGTTATATTTATTCAATATTCCGATTCTGGCATGGTTTCAATTTTCTGTGCCTTTGTATAGTTGGTGCTTAAATTTACTTGTCATTCCGTGTATTGGCATATTATATCCGATTGGCTTGATTGGAAGCCTTTTTGGATGCGCAAATTTATGGTTGGGACAGTATATATTATATGCCTGCCATCCGTTGCTCTGGTGCATGAACCACCTGACCGGAGCTACAGAAAAACTTCCCTTGTCTGAACTGATTACAGGCCAACCGTCTTTGTGGCTGGTGATAGCGGCAGAAGCTGTGTGGATATTTCAAATGTTGCATCAAGGCAGGCATAAATTTGGAAAAATAGGTTGGAAGTTATGCTTATGTTTCGTTTACATATTTATTCTGGCGCCGGTCAGACTGCCGACAGACAACCTTAAAATTCATTTTATCGATGTCGGGCAAGGAGATTGTAGCCTGCTGATACATCCAAATCATAGTGTGACATTAATTGATGGTGGCAGTACATCGCAGGATGATGTAGGTACATATGTGCTTCAAAAAGTCTTGAGATACTATGGCATTCAAATGATTGACAGAGTTGTATTGACGCACATGGACGAAGACCATGTCAACGGTATCGAAACGCTAATAGAACAGCAATATCCGATACAATCCATTTACATATCTGCGCAGGATATTCAAAATACCAGGTTTAAACAATTGGCGGCTAAAGCACAGACGCAGCATATTGCTGTTTATAGTCTTAAACAGGGGGATAAAGTGCAGTGGGATGGAGTAGAGGTAGAATGTCTGTGGCCTGAAAATACGGGTGAAACTGTGATTACAAATAGCAATTTGAATCAGATTTCAACATATAAAAAAGATGTGAATGAAAATGATTGCTCTGTGGTGCTGCTAATGACTTATCAAAAATGCAGGATGTTATTTACTGGTGATATCAGCGGTGAATGTGAGCAAAAACTGATGAACTATCTGGATGCACAATATTATGGCATGCAATATTATGATATACAATATCAGGACACTTCAAGTGTTGGAGAAAGTGATAAAATCAACACAGTTGAAAGTGATATGAATGATAAGCAGACGCATTATAAATATAAAATTGACATTTTAAAAGTCGCCCATCATGGCTCAAAATACAGTTCCACTGATGCGTTCTTAGATTATATCCGGCCGCGTTTGGCAGTCATTTCCTGCGCCGAAAAGAACTTATACGGACACCCCGCACCTGATACTATAGACAGACTCACCAAACAAAATACAAAGATTTATTACACAATGAAAAGCGGCATGATAACGATGTATCTTAC
Organism: uncultured Catenibacillus sp.; assembly: GCA_934339005.1. Taxonomy (GTDB): domain Bacteria; phylum Bacillota; class Clostridia; order Lachnospirales; family Lachnospiraceae; genus CAKRHR01. Next base: position 130,097 of record CAKRHR010000003.1, read on the forward strand.
TGAAAATAAAATTGAGATAGAACAATATCTGGGTGAAAGGTGAAAGCTGTATGACTGGCTGTCATTTATTTACAATCCGATAGAGAGATGCTACAATATTAGAAAATTTAGAAAAATAATAAGTATGGAAAAATTATAAAAACTACTGTTGAGGAGGAAGTACTTTGCGAATTATACACAATCCGGTCAGGATTCAGAAAGCGATAGAACAATATGAGATAAATAAAATATTTGATAATCTTAGTATGGACTTCTTTTTGGTGGAATATCAGAAAAATGAATACATTCATTCTCCGATTCATAATAAAGACTGGATGCAGATTCAGTTGCGTGGGGAGATTATCATCTATTTTATAAAAGAAGATGGCAATGTTTATACCATGGCTGCAGGTGCGGGACACAGCCGTATCGGCGAATTTGAGTCTTTTGTGGATGCAGATGTGCCGGTTTACACACAGGCAAAGACTGAAGTGACAACTCTTGCTTTTTCTGTACCAAAACACAAAGACATACTTTTAAATGATATAACCTTTTTAAGGTCTACGGTTTATAATCTTTCCAAACAATTTTATGTCATTACGCATGCTGCGGCAAATCCCGTGCCATTGCAGGAACGCATTATTAATCACATGTATTTTAATTGTCCGAATCAGATTTTAAAAGGGATAGAAGATTGTGCGAAAATTTTTCATTGCAGCGGCAGACATTTGCACCGTGTTCTGGGTGAAATGGAAGAAGCAGGGTTGGTAAAGAAAATCAATCGCGGAAGTTATCAGTTGCTCTCATCACCGGATAAAATTTCTGATAAATAACCAGGATGGTACAACATTTATGAAAAAGAGCATAAAAAATCCGTGGGTGCGTCAGCTAATGAACAGCTAACGCACCCGCGGACATATTTTAATGATCACAGTTCTCCATTTTCAATTTTTTCAATCAGGTTACGCAGCATTGCATGATGGCGTCTGGTCTGTTCTACACCACGGACTTCGGTGATATCCTGAAGATGACGTCCGCCTTCGTATTCTGTGTTGATCCAGCCTTCCCAGCCGGATTCGATGATCACCTTTAAGGCATCAATATAGTTTGCACTTTCTTCTAGCAGATCATCATAGTCTTTGACAGGATATGGATTATCAAGTTTTGTTAAATCCATACGGTCAATATCAGAATCGTATTTATCTTTTGCAGCACGCTCGTCTTTATAAATAATATTCCAACATTTGCCGTGGAAACCGACAACGTATGGCATAATCAGCTTTAAATCTTCTGCAGGCACCGGATTAATGTTGTAAACACGCCATACGAGTCCACCAAGGTCTGCTTCGCTTGCGCCAAGAGATTTAAAGTAATCCATCATTTCATTCAGGTCTAAGACTTCGCCATTAGCTTTTTTCTGGTCACGGTATTCAAGGGCTTTCTGTAAAATATCAAGAGAAGCGCCATCACGCAGACACTGCCGTAAAATAATCGGTGTAGCTTCAACTTCAAAAATACCAAAGTCCGGTATAAAACCAAGGTGTTTACTGCCTGTTTCTTTGATGACGGACAGCCAGTTTTCTACATTTTTCTCGCCGCGAATCTGCATTGGAGCATGAATCTCAAGTGCAAGAATGACATCTGCCTCCTCTGCATAAGGTATCAAAGCCCTTAACAGTTCCATATCGGAAATCTGAACACGGATGTATTTACATCCCAGTTGTTTGCATATGTTAATATAGCCGCGTTGTACAGCAATTGCATCTTCTAAGGTATATTTATGACCGGTTTTCTTCCAGATACCTTTCTCATCACAGAATCCATCAATGGCTACCGGTACTGTATTATATTTTTTCATCCAACCCTGCCACTGTGCCAGAAATTCATCTGACATATGATAGCAGTCACGAATCATTTCTTCAGGAAGAATTTCGATGCCGTCAGCGCCCATATCGGAAACGGCCTCAATACAGTCCTCCAGATTCATATCATGGCGGAAGAACTCATCCTGATAGCTATATAAAGAAACGCCTAATTTAATTTTACTTTTCATCGTTTGCCCCTCCTAAACAATTGTCATAACCTTTTCCTGAAAAAATGCCGTAGAAAATGGCAGATACGGCACCGCAATCTTTTGTGTGACCTTCACCTTATGCCGGCCTCTTGCAAGTCCACCCGGCTTTTTAATATGAAGATAAGCCTTGTCACCAAATTCCCAGCGTGTATCTGTGTACTTGCCTAATTCTGTGGCTGGAATAAAAGTTTCGTTGTCAAGTGAGAAGCTGATGTCCTCATTTCCGAAATGCTCGCCATCCACTTCAATGTCATAACCGTCAAGAATGGAAAGAACAATTCCTCTGTAATAGCTGATGCGCACACGCACCTGAAAGCCTTCATAGGCATCCTTTGACCCAATGTTTTTAAAACCCTGGTCAACCACAATACTGTTTCCAAATTCTGGCATGTTAAAACCCCTCCTTATATTTTATGTATGATAAACATTTCATACATGGCATTTGTTTTTGATATCTATATTATAGATACATTTTGTCCTCTAGCAGTAGCAAAAGAGCTAAGAATAAAGCAACTCACTAACGAAACCATTAA
>CAKRHR010000004.1 GCA_934339005.1 uncultured Catenibacillus sp.
CATTTATGCCGACTTACGATAACTCGATATTAGATTAACTCTCAAAAAAATATGGTGCTAAATCCTAAAGACGGGTACAATGATTTAACAGTGCGTCATGCCAGTGATATATTTGAACAATGCAAAAACTCCAAAGCAACATATTGGGGATTTAAAGAAGAAGGTCTGCCATTAGAAGAGATGAAGGCCCTTTTTGGACGTATGAAAGCATGTGGCAAGAAGACGGGACTGGAAGTGGTTGCTTATACAGAAAATGAAGGCATGAATGGGGCAAAAATGGCTGCCCAGTGTGGTTGTGATATGTTAATGGGCACGATTTATTCAGATGCGATTAATGATTTTTGCAAAGTACATCATTTAAAATATATGCCATTTGTTGGAAAAGTTTCAGAGCGGCCGTCAATACTTGAGGGGAATATTGATGAGATGATTGCTGAAGCCAGGTATTATCTGTCAAAAGGTGTTTATGGAATTGACTTGCTCGGATATCGTTATACACAGGATGCAAAGGAATTAAACAGACGATTTGTAGAGGCTGTAGATGCGCCGGTATGTATTGCAGGCAGTATCAACAGTTATGAGCGTTTAGATGAAATTAAAGAAATAAATCCATGGTCTTTTACCATTGGCAGTGCATTCTTTGATCATGCCTTTGGTCAGGACTTTAATGAGCAGATAAACTGTGTATGCGATTATATGGAGAAAGAAAATGTTTAAACGATGGTATCCTTCTGCGTATGAACACAGCGTTTTTACGATAGATTATCAAAAACTATATCAAAAAGGTTACAGAGGAATTATTTTTGATATTGATAACACATTAGTCCATCATGGGGATGACTCAACAGCGGAAGTGGACAGATTATTTGAATATATTCATGGATTGGGGATAAAGACATTACTGCTTTCAAACAACAGTGAAGCACGTATCCAAAAGTTTAATGAAAATATACATACATTATATATCAGTAATGCTGATAAGCCGGCAACAACCAATTATTTCAAAGCTATTTCGATGCTTGAACTTGAAAAGACGCAAGTAGTATGTGTTGGCGATCAGCTTTTTACAGATATCTATGGTGCCAACCAGAGTGGTATAGACAGTATTTTAGTGGATTTTATACGTCTGCCCGAGGAAAAAAAGATTGGAAAAAAAAGAATTCTTGAAAAATGGATTCTGTGGTTTTATATGCATGATCATTTATGCAAAAATAAAATCGGTGATATTCATAAAGAGGAGATTATTTGAAAATGTTATGGAATAAAAATAAATTGTTTTGTGATATTAATCCGACATGCTATGCGATTGCCCTTCAAAAAGAAATTATAAAACGTCATATCCAAAATGTGATGAGTCATGAAAAATTTGCAACAAAGCTGCAGAAAGATAAATTGCCAAATGTGGTGGCTTCCTACAGCTCACATTTGATTAAAAGAGGCAAAGGCATTGATCCTGTATTACAGGAAAATAAAGCAATCAATATCCGGCTTGCCAACAGCAGGATGAATGGCCTTGTGATTCATTCGGGCGAAACGTTTTCATTTTGGAAACTTGTAGGTAAGACTACAAAGCGAAAAGGCTACAAAGAAGGCAGAGTAATTATAAGAAATAAAATCAAACCCGGCATGGGTGGCGGACTTTGCAATCTTGCTAATACAATCAACAGAGTTGTGTTACTTAGTCCGTTGACAGTCACAGAATTTCATAAACATTCAGATGCACTTGCACCGGATGAAGGCCCTCGTGTACCGTTAAGCTCTGGTACTTCGGTATTTTACAACAATGGTGATTATCGTTTCAAAAATAATACAAATCAGAATTTCCAGCTTTTATTATGGTGTGACGATGATAATTTATATGCAGAATTACGCAGTGAAAAACCATTGTCAGATACTTATCGTATTGTGGAAGAAAATCATCATTTCCAAAAAGAGGCCGATAAATACTACAGAGTATCTAAAATATATAAAGAAACGATTGACAATGCAACCAACGAAGTGGTCGATAAAAAATTAATCGTTGATAATCATTCTGAAGTTATGTATGATTACAGTATGATACCGAAAAATGAGATTCGATAGATTTTGTGGCATAAAAATCTTGAAATTAAAACAGGCATCCCTTATGTCTTAGATGACAGAGGGATGCTGCTTTTAAATTGAGAATGATTTGAAGGGGGCAACAGTATGCAGATCAGGCAGTTGGAATATTTTGTGGCGGTGGCTGAACAGTTGAATTTTACGAAAGCTGCCAGACAGTTTTATATTTCACAGACAGCAGTGACTCAGCAAATTCGTGCGCTTGAAACAGAACTTGGTGTGAAGCTGTTTGAACGCAATAACAGACATGTGGAGCTGACACCGACAGGAAAGACATTCCTTGATGATGCAAGAGCGATTATCCGAAGAACACAAGATGCTGTTGATCGCGCCAGACGTGATAATACGGTGTTTACCGGACAATTAAATATTGGTTTTGTCAAAGGCTTTGAAAAAACAAATTTATCCGATCTGCTTGCGGATTTTCATGTGCAGTACCCGAATATCAGACTTAAATTTTTAAGGGAAAATGTAGGTGAACTCTACGATGGTATTTTTGATGCATCCTTAGACATTGTTTTAAATATACAGTATTCTGTGGATAATCTGGAAAATGTCAATTATATTCCTGTGAGAGATTATCCGCTGCTGGCAGTGATGCCGGCATCACATCCGCTGTCTCACAGGATGAGCATCCGCAGAGAAGAATTAAAGGGGTATCCACTTGTGGACATTAAGAAAAATGATACGCGTTATGGTGAAACTGCAACGATTGCCAATGCATTTGCACGGGCTGGTTTTATACCGGAGGTGGCATACACTTCAGATGATATTGAGTGCAGCCTGGTGGCGGTGGCAGCAGGTCTTGGTTATGCACTGCTACCAACCTACATCACCGATTCACTGTCCATGAAGGAAAAAGTGATTGCAGTGCCGCTTGAGGGTGAAGAAAAGCAGATACCGATCATTGCCGCCTGGCATAAGCAAAATCAGAATCCGGCGCTGGGCCGTTTTTTAGATGACTGCCTGATACCGGCAATTGAAGAACACATGTGGGGGTGATTTTGACAGGCATTTCCAGAATGAAGAAAATACGCCGGCACATAATAACTGTAACAACATAAAACGGTTGCAGCAGATACTTTGTCGGAGGTGAAAACATGCGCCAACATCACTGTATTTTTCCATATGAGCAGGACACTGAGGAAGCCAGAGAATTATTGCTGGCAAAACCATTCACAACTTTTATGCCAGGGCGAATAACGCTGTTTTGCACAAAGCTTTCCGGTGGATGCGTGAAGGATGCTTTGGTGAGTCGTGGGCAATGTGTCGGTTTTATGGAAGCATGTCCGGTGTATGCAAGCCTTGAGGGCAGGATTGAGCGTATTGAAAAACAGCGGTTTAAATATGATTTGGACAGTTTTGCGGTGCATATTGTGCGGGAAAATCATCATGCGTGTACCTGGAGTGAAATTGTCTATGACCCGGAATGTACAGGCAGTACATTGCTTAGGCAGATGGGGCTGAATTATCATGAAAAAAATGTGTCAAACCGGGCAAATACGGCGCTTTGGATTGATGGGGTAGACAGTAATCCCGGTGATATTTCCGGATACCGGCTGATGCTTGAGGAAACGATAAAAATCATTTTGGGCGCAGGACTTTTAGCCAAAGCCTTTCAGGTCAAAAAGGTTGTGTTTTGCATTGAAAATACATGGTCAGAAATTGAATATGTGTTAGAAAAATACATGACTAAATACAAGTTATTGTCAGGTGCTGGAATGGCATTTTGCATCAAAAAATATGAACGGTGCTACCCGATGCACTATGATGTTTATGAACAGTATGTTTTTAAACCACATGTAGCAGTGCATGCCTATAATGCATATTATGAGCATCTTGGCGTGACCGATACATGGGTGTCGGTCAGCGGTGCGATTTCAAGGTGCGGCAATTTTAAAGTACCTGCAGGCACACATGTCAGTGATTTATTGTTGTATTGCGGATATGACTGTAAAAATGATTTGAAGGTTGTGGAAAACAGCCTATTAAGCGGCAGGCGGGTATCGGAGGCGGAATCTGTGATTACGCCATGGACGCGAAGTTTGATTGTCAGAAAAATAGAAACATACCCGGTGCGGTCATGTACCGGCTGCGGGGCGTGCGTGCGCGTATGTCCTATGCATTTAATCCCCAATGCAATGACACCGCAAATGATGGAGGCGTGCATGCAATGCGGCTGCTGCAGCTATGTATGCCCGGCAAACCAGAGATTGAGCGAATTTGCCCGACGGAAAGTGGGAGTAAACCCCAAGGTTCAAATAATGCCATTTCAAACTCAGGCGAACCGTTCCGCATATATCGAACTTGCCCCCAGGCTTGCGTCCGCCCTAGGCAGTTTAACCTGTCCAAGTGATGCGCCGCCACACATCCATGCACCAAAGAAATCACTCCTTAAAAGCTGGCTTTATCATTTCTAAATCTGCCAGTATCTGAGTATTTGAATCTTTGGACTGAAGTGGAAATAAACTTTTTATTGCAGTTTTGATTTTTTTGTTTTCAGGAATCATAAGATGCCCTTGCAATTTATATTTTCAACACCTATAATAAATATATTCATTTTAATTTATGGAGGTGCGATGATGACAAAAAGAACAGGTTCGGCACGTCCTGTTGTAAAAAACAGTACACAATCAAATCAGAGAAATCACAGAAGAAATTCAGGAAGAAAGACTTCCTTTTTTTATAAAGTTGTAGCGGCAGTATTTATCATAGCAATTATCGGTGGCGGTGGTTACGCTGTGAAAAATTTCAGTACAAGTGGTGAGAATTATAAAACAGGCCTGGAGGCTATGGAGGTAGGCAACTATCCTCAGGCGGTGGCATGTTTTAGTAAAGCGCTGGAGGGTGATTCAAGAAACCGGACATATCGTCAGGCCCTTGGTACAGCGCAGATTGAGAATTTACAGTATGATGATGCCGTAGCGACATTTCAGACTATGACAGAGAGTTCAACTGCGACTTCAAAACAGTATGGTTATCGTGGCATGGGTATTGCCTATCTTTACAAGAGTGATTACGCTAATGCGGTGGATGCATTGACGCAGGCATTATCCTACGCTTCCAGTAAATATTCAGATATTGAGATTGATATCGCCTATTATCTTGCGGATGCACAGATGCGTAACGATGACCCTGTAGGTGCAGTATTAACTTACACAAAAATTATTGACCAGAAAGCAGATGCTGATGCGTATATGCTGCGTGGTATGGCATATCAGGCTGTGGGTGATAATACAAATGCCGAAGCAGACCTTGTAACAGCGATTGATAAGAGCAAGAAAAGCTACAAGGTTTACATGGCACTTTATCAGACTTATTTAGCCCAGGGTAAGGAAAATGAAGCAAATAAACTTTTACAGGAGGCAACACAGCTTTCGGCAAAGACAGCGGAGGATTATTCAAACCGTGGTCTGCTGTGGATGTACATGAAGTCTTATGATAATGCGGCAGCAGATTTGGACGTGGCAATTGATAAAGAATATGTGCCGGCTTATTTTGGCAAGGCGCAGTTATATATGGAACAGGGATTGTATGAGAAAGCGGTAGAGATGTTTAATGCCTATTTTGCAAAAGAAAAGACAAATGCCCTGGCCTACAATCAGTACGGCGTGTGTATGATGCAGCTTGGCCGATATACAGAGGCGGCAGATGCATTTTCACAGGGACTTGCATTAAATGACAGGACTATAGACCAGGAGATCCGTTTTAATGAAGTGACCGCCTATGAACATCTTGGTGACTGGACAACAGCCATGGAGAAAGCACAGGCGTATGTTGAACGTTATCCGGACGATGCCGTAGGACAGAAGGAACTCACATTTATTCAGTCCAGACAGTATTAAAGCTGTCAGAACCCAAAAGTCAAATACCTTATCGTGCAGATGCGAGCGGAGTTTTGACACGGATATTGTATTAAAAAATTTAGAATGGAGTATTCATAAAATTATATGCAGACATATGAATTGGAAGAAGAACAGGAACGCGTCATTTTAGTTGCGGTTCAGGAACAAAATGGCGATGATGCGGAGGAATCCCTGGACGAGCTTGGTGAGCTTGCAAGTACGGCAGGTGCAGTTGTAACAGGTCGTGTTATTCAGAAAAGAGAAGCGATTCATCCGGGCACATATATAGGTAAAGGTAAGATTGAGGAGGTGCGCGGGCTGCTGGCTGCGACAGGGGCAGACGGTATTATTTGTGACGATGAACTGACCCCGGCACAGATGCGTAATCTTGAAGAAGAACTTGGCTGTAAGATTATGGACAGAACATTATTGATTCTTGATATTTTTGCAGGACGCGCAACCACAAGTGAAGGTAAGATTCAGGTCGAAATGGCCCAGTTAAAATACAGACAGGCAAGATTGATGGGTATGGGTAATATTTTATCCAGACTTGGTGGCGGTATCGGTACCCGTGGTCCCGGTGAGAAAAAGCTGGAGATGGACAGACGTCTGATTAAGAGCAGAATTGCGCAGTTAAATAAAGAACTTGAAGAAGTTGTCAGACACCGCGAGGTTGCCAGAAGCCAGAGAAGCAAACAGGCCATTCCTGTGGCAGCGATTGTCGGGTATACAAATGCCGGTAAATCAACGCTGTTAAATCGTCTGACAGGTGCAGGTGTGTTGGAGGAGGACAAATTATTTGCCACATTGGATCCAACCACAAGACAGCTTACCCTTGAGAGCGGACAGAAGCTTTTACTTACAGATACGGTCGGTTTTATCCGAAAACTGCCGCATCATTTGATTAATGCGTTCCGTTCAACATTAGAGGAAGCAAAATATGCCGATTTGATTATTCATGTAGTGGATGCTTCAAATCCACAGATGGAACAGCAGATGTATGTTGTTTATCAGACATTGGAGCAGCTTGGTGTGAAGGATAAGACGGTAATTACAGCATTTAATAAGATGGACAGGCTGCCGTCAGATGCATCAATGCTACTGCGTGATTTTAAGGCAGATAAGACAGTGTGTATGTCTGTGCGTACAGGCGATGGGCTTGGCAATCTGCTGGGTACGATAGAAGACATTTTAAGAAGCCAGAAGCGTTTAATAGAGCATGTATTTCCGTATGATAAAGCGGGACAGATTGCATTGATTCGCAAATATGGCCAACTCCTTGAGGAAGATTATAGAGAGGATGGTATTTATATCAAAGCATATCTTTCAGATGAATACTGTTTGCGATTATCTATCTGAAAGGTCGAATTGATTTGGAAATAATACCACATAAAGAAAATAAAGATTATAAACATTCGGATGATAATACAGATGCTGGTGCGGTACGGAAGAATTTTGCTGATTGTATTTATCCCGCAGATGAATTTGGTCGTGATATGGCTGTGTATGAAGATAAGTTCAGATATAGAATCTGGTGCAGAGTCAGAAACTGGGATATTGCAGAAGAAATCTTTCATGATGTTGTTGCTGATATGATGAAGCTGCATACAAAGGATAAAATTGCATCGAAGGATGATTTGTACCGCTTGATGAATTATGTGGCAAGATGCAAGTGTATCAATTATCTGAACAAAAAGTCTACGCATTTTGAAGAACTCACAGATAGTGTGGAGATGGATTATTTTCCATTGCCAAGTACATATGTACCGGAGGAGGATATCATGAGAGTGGTGCTGTATGAACATATTGCATTACTCAAAGATACCGAGCAGAAGGTCGTTCGGGGCAAAATCAATGAAATGTCTCTTGAAGTGATTGCTGATGAACTTGGACGTTCACCGCATGCCATTGAGTGTATTTACAGCAGAGCTGTGAAGAAACTCAAGAAAATGATTCATTTAAAGAACTGGAAAAATAGCAGAATATGATGCGCTGTAATAATATAAAAAAGCGTTGTGCTAGATGGCAGCTCTGAATATATGCCGCACGCGGCTAAGCCTCATCTTACAGGCACTTTGGCTGATTTGATAATATTGTGCTATTTCTTTGATTGAATAGCCATAAATATATTTCATACGAATGATTTCGTATGTGTCATCTGACATAATGGTATCGTAGATGTTGAATTTATCAGAAAATTCGAATACACCTGCAGATGCGAAATAACATTCATCTACCAGATGGGCTAAGTGCTTGCGCTTATAGCAAATCTTGGTACCTGTATTTCTGGCTGTAAGTTTGAGCCAGCCGATAATGTTTGGATGCGCTTTAAGGTAAGGTGCATAAATAAGTGCTTTAAGGAACGTATCCTGAGTAACTTCCTCTGCAATATCAGTATTGTGAAAACAGGACATAAGATAATTATAAAGTTGCTGATAATATGTTATGTATAAATGTTCAATAAATTCTGGTATATTCATATATAAGTGACCTCCTGAAGTAGCGGTGCATCATATCCTGCTACTATATATATCAAATGAAACGCAAAAAACTCTCACTTATTGAAAAAAATTTTTTAAAAAATTTTTCGATAAGTGAGAGTTTTAATTGTTTTGTTCTTATTTACCCTGTTTATTTGTAAATACATCAAAGAGTGACATATTATTATTCTTAAAGGTTTCTAAAATCACGTCGCTCATGATTTCTTCAGAAGAACCACTATGCCCTGCTATCAGGTTGATAACCATTGGAATAAAACTAAACCAGTGGATGACGGCATAGAGATTTACAGTGGAATTATCGTAATTGATTTTCTGGGAAATCTGGTCACCGATAGCGATAATCGTCTCTTTATATTTGATAATGTCATCATTAATTTCATTGATATATTCATAACCCTGGAAGTTAAGTTTTGTCACAATCTTTTGCTGGCTGATAAGGTTTGCATCCTTCACGATACGATAGTTATATTTTTCTGCAATCGAGGAAGCAATCTCATTGACAACCGGGCTGGTGTTCATATAAGCAATCAGAGAGTCTTTGTTAATGTCGGTCTTTAAAATCTTTTCCTCTTTATTGATGCTGGAATTATAAAGCGCAATGCTGTAGCGAATCGATTCAAATTCCTCATCGAGAATTTCCAGCGTTGCCGCCAGACGGTTTAGCTTACGTTTAATTTCCATCGGTGGTTCATAAAAGGATTTATATCCAAGACCATGCTCAACTTCTGCCCAGGCATGTTGCAGGACAGTCCTAAGCTGGATTTCAAAACGGATATTTTTGTATTTTTTATATTCAACGAGGTCACAGCGGCTGTCAGTAAACTTCACCACCAGATGTAAAGATGTATATCCAAACTCAATATGATTAACACGATGTTTTTTACGTTTGTCAACGGTTTCCACAATATCAAAAGTCTGCTTTAAGCAGTCTAAAATCTTCTCAACATCACTTTCAAACAATGTGATAATACGGCAGCCAAGTACATCGGTAATTTCCTCCAGGTGATTGTACTTGCCTTTAAGAAGTACTTTATTCTTCAGTGCGCTTTCGGATTTGATACGCAAAGTCATGTTGGAGATTTTGATATGGTGCTCATCCAGAAGATTTGTGATGATTTCTTCGACATCGTATTTTAATTTTTTATAAGTATCGAGATTTTGATAGTACTCATTTAAAATCTGAGTTAAAACATCTGTCATATACATCTGCCTTTCATAAATTCTATGTTATAATTGCACACATAATCTATTCTACCATGAAACAGGAAAACATGCCAATTAAAATTATATAAATTTTTGGAAAACGAAAATGATTTTGGGCAGATAGAAAAAAGAATGGTATTATACTTATATAAAAATAAAACAGGGCAGGGATAACGCGTATGCGGCATCCCTGCCCTGAAAAATACTTACTAAAATCCAAATTACAGAATCTTCTTAATCCAGCCTTCCGGTGCTTCGATACGTCCCATCTGGATACCTGTTAATGTATCATAAAGTTTCTTTGTGACAGGTCCCATAGCTTCCATACCACTTGGCAGGCAGATTTCTTTGCCGTGGTCAACAATCTTACCAACAGGTGAGATAACAGCAGCAGTACCGCAAAGACCACATTCTGCGAAGTCTTTTACTTCATCAAGATAAACTTCTCTTTCTTCAACTTCAAGACCAAGATATTCTTTTGCAACATGTACAAGAGAACGGCGTGTGATAGAAGGAAGAATACTGTTTGACTTAGGTGTAACAACCTTGTTGTCCTTTGTAACGAACAGGAAGTTTGCACCACCAGTTTCTTCAACCTTTGAACGGGTTGCTGGGTCAAGATACATATTCTCATCGTAACCTTCAGCATGTGCTGTAACGATAGCATGTAAGCTCATTGCATAGTTTAAACCGGCTTTGATATGACCTGTACCATGAGGTGCAGCACGGTCAAAATCACTGACTTTGATAGTGATTGGCTTAGCGCCGCCTTTGAAGTATGGACCAACAGGTGTACAGAATAATCTGAACTGATATTCTGATGCCGGTTTAACACCGATAACAGGGTTGGAACCAAACATATAAGGACGAAGATACAATGTAGCACCTGAACCATAAGGTGGCACATAAGCAGCGTTTGCTTCAACCGTCTTTACAACAGCGTCAATAAAACGATCTTCAGGGAATACTGGCATCTCAAGTCTTGCTGCAGACTGAGCCATACGTGCTGCGTTAAGATCAGGACGGAATGTAACGATATGACCGTCTTCTGTTGTGTAAGCCTTCATACCTTCAAAAACAGTCTGTGCATACTGAAGTACACCGGCACATTCACTTAATGTGATTGTGTCATCTTCTGTAAGAACACCATCATCCCATGCGCCGTCTTTATACAATGAAACATAACGTTTGTCTGTTTTGATGTAGCCAAAACCAATACTTGACCAGTCGATATTTTTCTTTTCCATATGAATTCCTCCTGATTGTCATCGGTACGTTGAATAATTCAAGTGTATCGGGGTAAAATTTAATTATTTTTTATTATACAACACTCCCCGATTTTTTCAATATGTTTTTTTGTATTGCCGTGACACACAAATTCGGTTATACTGTAAAAGAATATGGTGCGCAGCATGAGCTGAGCAGTAATTCGTGGCATCTAAGCCAATAATCAGACAGATTATATTTAAGGAGGCGTACCGCGATGAGTTACGCAGATACAGTGTTTATAGATATGTGTAAAGACATTTTGGAGAATGGATGCAGCACAGAAGGTGAGAAGGTCAGACCAAAGTGGGAGGATGGTACATCCGCTTATACGATTAAGAAATTTGGCGTTGTGAATCGCTATGATTTATCTAAGGAATTTCCGGCGCTTACACTTAGAAGAACAGCTTTTAAGAGCTGTGTGGATGAGATGCTCTGGATCTGGCAGAGAAAATCCAATAACATCCATGATTTAAACAGTACAGTCTGGGATGAATGGGCCGATGAAACAGGCTCTATCGGCAAGGCTTACGGTTATCAGCTTCAGGTAAAGCATCAATATAAAGAAGGCATGATGGATCAGGTTGACCGTGTAATCTATGATCTGAAGAACAATCCTTACAGCCGGAGAATCATGACAAATATTTATGTACATCAGGATTTGAGTGAGATGCATTTGTATCCATGTGCCTACAGTATGACATTTAATGTGACAAAGAAGCCGGGCCATGATAAACTGACATTGAATGCTATTTTAAATCAGCGTTCACAGGATGTGCTGGCAGCAAATAACTGGAATGTTGTGCAGTATGCAGTGCTTGTGCATATGCTGGCACAGGTGTGTGATATGGAGGCTGGTGAGCTTGTCCATGTGATCGCCGATGCACATATTTATGACAGACATGTACCGATGATTAAAGAGTTAATTTCCAGAGAGCCATTTCCAGCACCAAAGTTCTGGATTAATCCGGATATTCATGATTTTTATGAGTTTACGACAAATGATGTCAAATTAATTGATTATCAATATGGCCCTCAGATTAAGAATATTCCGATTGCAGTATAAATTACGGATGACATAAGTTATACAGATGCAACATTTACAGCAGAAAGGTGAAAAACAGTGAATTTAATTGTAGCAGTAGATAATAACTGGGCGATTGGCTATCAGGGTAAGCTGTTAAACAGTATTCCTGAGGACATGAAGTTTTTCAGAGAAACAACAACAGGCAAAGTTGTTATTATGGGAAGAAAGACATTAGAGAGTTTTCCTAATGGTCTGCCATTAAAAAAGCGTGTGAATATAGTTATTACAAAAGATCCGGATTTTACGGTGAAAGATGCGATTATTGTACACAGTATTGAAGAAGCGCTGGAGGAAGCCAAGCATTATAACGATGAAGATATTTATGTGATTGGCGGCGACAGCATTTACAGACAAATGCTTCCATATTGTAATGTAGCACATGTTACAAAGATGGATTATGCATATCAGGCAGATACATGGTTCCCAAATCTTGACAAAGATTCTGAATGGGTAGTTGCCGCAGATAGTGAGGAAAAGACATATTTTGACCTGGAATACCAGTTTGTGATGTATGTGCGTAAAAAGTCAGTAGAATAACATAGTAGATTTTTGGAGGGCATCAGTACCTGCTAAATCTGAGTTAATATAAGCAGCATAAAAATTTGTGCTATATCAAAGAGAGGAGTTTGACAGATGAAGAAGACACCATTTGTAACAAAAGCGCAGTTAGATGAGATCACAAAGACTTATCCGACACCATTTCATATTTATGATGAAAAAGGTATTCGTGAAAATGCAAGAAAGGTATACAAAGCATTTTCCTGGAATAAGGGCTTCAGAGAATATTTTGCAGTTAAAGCCACACCAAACCCATTTATTTTAAAAATTCTTCAGGAGGAGGGCTGCGGTACAGACTGTTCATCACTTACAGAGCTGATGATGTCTGATGCATGCGGATTTAAAGGCCATGACATTATGTTTTCTTCAAATGCCACACCACCTCAGGAATTTGTACTCGCAAAGAAGCTTGGTGCGATTATCAATTTAGATGATTTTACACATATTGAATTTCTTGAAAAAGTTGCAGATGGTCTGCCTGAAACAATTTGCTGCCGTTTTAACACAGGCGGTGATTTTAAAATCAGTACCTCCATTATGGATACACCGGGTGAAGCAAAATACGGTTTCACAAGAGAACAGCTCACAGAAGGTTTTAAGATTTTAAAAGCTAAAGGTGTAAAGAATTTTGGTCTGCATGCATTCCTTGCAAGTAACACAAAGACAAATGAATATTATCCTGCACTCGCAAAGATTTTATTTCAGACAGCCGTTGAACTCCATGAAGAAACAGGCGCAGATATCAAATTTATCAATCTTTCCGGTGGCGTAGGTATTCCTTATCATCCGGATGAAGAACCAAATGATATCGAAGTCATCGGTGAAGGCGTGCGCAAGGTTTATGAAGAAATTCTCGTACCTGCAGGTATGGGTGACGTTGCCATTTTCACAGAGATGGGACGTTTCATGCTGGCACCTTACGGACATTTAGTAGCAACAGCTATCCATGAAAAACATATTTTCAAAGAATACATCGGTCTGGATGCTTGTGCCTGCAATCTGATGCGACCTGCAATGTATGGCGCATATCATCATATTACAGTGGCAGGCAAAGAGGATGCACCTTGTGACCACAAATACGATGTGACAGGTTCACTTTGCGAAAATAATGATAAATTTGCAGTAGACAGAATGTTGCCAAAGATTGATATCGGTGACTATATCATTATTCATGATACAGGTGCACACGGATTTTCCATGGGTTACAACTACAACGGCAAACTTCGTTCAGCAGAATTATTATTAAAAGAAGATGGTTCTGTACAGATGATCCGTCGTGCTGAAACACCGGACGATTACTTCGCAACATTTGATTTTACAGATATTTTTAAGAAGAAATAAAACAATTTGAAATTATTCAAAAAATTTGCTCATATTGTTGTTTAATAAAAGTTATTTCATAAAAATGGGGGGAAATGCAAATGAAAAAGTTTATTGAAGAATTCAAAAAGTTTATCACCCGCGGCAATGTGCTTGACATGGCAGTCGGCATTATCATTGGTGGTGCGTTTACAGCTATTGTGACATCACTTGTGGATGATATCATTTCACCAATCATTGGTCTGATCGGCGGTGCAAACTTTGATACGCTGTCCGTGACTTTTGGCGGGGTGACATTGACTTATGGTAAGTTTATCACAGCCATCATCAACTTCCTGCTTGTCGCACTTGTTCTTTTCTGTATTATTAAAGTAGTGAATACAGCAGCAGATAAAGCAAAGAAGCTTGGCAAACATGAAGAAAAGCCGGAAGCACCAACCACTAAGAAATGCCCATATTGCGTAAGCGAGATTCCACTTGAAGCTACACGCTGCCCACACTGTACATCACAGTTGGAAGTGAAGGATAAAGCGGAGAAATAATCAAAAAATTATAACATCAAAACATAAATCATTATATCATAAACAATCACAAACACCCTTATATGCGATGCGGAAAAATATCCTGATGAACAGGTAAGACTTACTGTATCAGCCGTAAGGGTGTTTTGTATTCTGAGTCTGAATTATCATAAAAAATTCAATAAAAATTCCAAAATAAAATCAAAAAAAACTTCATAAAATTGTATAAGTATGCTATGATAAAAAATGGATTTTCGGGCTTTTTTGCCAAGTTATCCAAATTATAGAATCTGTCTGAAATCAGACAAATTTATCCGATAGCAGTTTAGTAAATATATAGCATATAGATTACATAAACAGCAGATAGAATAAGATATTGGACAGATACAATGAAACTTGAAAATTGAATAAAAACAGGTGAAGACAGATGACAGATAAAAGAAAAAAAGGTTTTACTTTGACGGAATTAATTGTTGTTCTTGTAATCATGGCTATCATTTTGGCGATATCAGTCCCGTTATTTGTCAATTATTGGCGGCGGGCGGAGTTTCGGAAAAATGAATCAAATGCCAGAACAGTATATTTGGCGGCAGAGTCAAAACTGACTTATTATCGTTCATCAGGTCAATGGGACCAGTTCAAAAAGCAGGTTAAGGCACAGGGCATCACAGGTGGATTTGATGATAATTCAGATTTGAATGACCGCATTTATGCGATTACTCTGGATCAGGGAGCTTATGGCAAATCCGGTTCAGAAGATAATCTTGTATTAAAACTCATTGAAGACTACATTTACGATGCAGAGATGCTAGAGGGCGCGATAGGTATCGAAATCGATATCGAATCCGGTGAAGTGTATTCTGCATTTTACGCAACCAAATGCAAAGGCTTAAATTATGCCGTACAGGATGCAAATGATTATCTGACGATGCGCCAGCGTGACTATGAGAGCAGGCGCAAACGTTTGCTTGGTTATTATTCTGCTGAAGATACGGTCAATGTTGTCAATCTCGACCCGGTACGTTTAAGAATCACAACCATCAGTCTTCAAAACAGTGAAAAACTTTCCTTAAACTGGTCAAGTAATGTCGGCAGCAATGCAGATGTTGATTATGAAGTCAGCTTCTATGATGATAAGGATGATTCCCTGTTATTTTCACTTGTAGTTTCACCTTATGATATGATGTCAGACGGCTGGTCAGGTAAAAATGACACAGACTACAATCTGGCAAGTATTGAGGTGAAGGATAAGGACGGAAAATCGCAGGGTGAGTGGACATTCCCAATCCGCTACAAGGACAATAAATACGACCTTGTACTGGACGCGATGATGTCTGCGAAGGTGCAGGCACTGATTGCTTCAAAAAATGATGCACAAAAGCTTGCGTATGAAAAAAACTACAGCACAAGCATTGAACGTCTTGCGGAAGTAGCACCAGCATTAGCCGCACAGATGGATATGTATGCGACAGTAAAGGCGGTGCAGTATTCAGGCAGTGCGAAACCTGTGATTACGCAGGAATACCGTGCCAGTGAATATGTCAGCTCAAATACATCAAATACATTATATGCAGATAAGAGCAAGAGCGGTGATGTGAAGATTTCAACCTTCAGACATTTATCCAATATCCGTTATTATGAAGCTTCAGAAACAGTGACGTTTGAGTTGACCAATAAGGATATGGATTGGGCTTCTGTGGGTACAGGTGTTTACGACCTGGTCGATGGCAGTGTGGCAGGCAGAAGCGTGCAGACGTTGAGCTGGAAGGAAAACAGCAAAGATACAACTGTTGATTTCCCAACAATTCCAGAACTGTCAAAGACACAGGCGCTTACAGGTAAGAGTGACAGCTACAAGATATCCAATATTCACATTGGCGGGGCTTCGGTCATTAATGATACGACAGCGGCACAGTTAAGCACTGATAAGTCTGAATATATCGGTATTTTTGGTGAGATTGAGGGTACAGTTGAAAAATTAACTCTCCAGGATCCAAAAGTAACCTTTGATGACAGTACATCAAAATATA
The DNA here is from genome assembly GCA_934339005.1 of uncultured Catenibacillus sp. GTDB lineage: Bacteria > Bacillota > Clostridia > Lachnospirales > Lachnospiraceae > CAKRHR01. The sequence continues at coordinate 16,432 of CAKRHR010000004.1, forward strand.
CTGCACTTAAAGGTATTGGTGCCCTTTGCGGACGCAGCAGCGGCAGTCTTTTGAATTTGACAGTGAAGGTCAAAAATGAAGACACAGTTGTCATGGATGTATCCTGGACAAATTCCAGTACAAAGACAGCAGGTGCGGGTATTATTGCAGGTGTGCTGGCTTCCGAAAAAAACAGCAGTCTTGCGGCGGTGACAGCAGGCAAGGTTTCTGATATTTCTGTGGCAGGACAGGTGAATGTGGCATTACCGGCAGCAACAGGCAGTGTGGCAGCGAATGAAGCAGATAACTATGATTATGGTATCGGTGGCATTGTCGGTTATGCGAAGCTTGCAAATACTGCAGATGGTTCAGGCTTAAAGATTCAAAAATGCGAAAACCATGCAGATATTTCAGGTAATGTATTTACCGGCGGTATTGTCGGAAAAATCGATGGCAATTTCAGTTATACAAATAATGAAGAACTGACAACAGCAAGATTAAAAGCGCAGGCTGATATTTTGGACTGTACGAGTGATGGCCTGATTTTGTGTACAGCAGATGTGTCTGACACGCTGTTACAGGGTCATTATTTTGGGGGTATTGCAGGCTATGCAGGTAAAACATTGATTTATAATGTATCCTCTGCTTCCGGCCGCGCGAGAGGTTTTTCATTTTCCTTAGCAAACCAGAATTTATTAAAGGGTGATTATGTCGGCGGTATTGTAGGTTTTGGCATGCATTCTTTATTAAATAACTGTTCCACAGGTACGAATGGTTATATTCTCGGTGCAGACTATGTCGGCGGTATCGCAGGCGGTCTTGAGGGCGAGGTTAAAGGTGCAATTCGTACAGATGCCGAAGTGGCAGTAACAACAAATGGCAGTTATGTTATTGGTAAAAATTATGTTGGCGGTATTGTCGGTAGAAATACCGATGCTGTTGTACTGAAGAATTGCATTAACAATGGTGTTGTAGCAGGCTACGAAAAATACATCGGTGGTATTGTCGGTTACAATGAAAGTGCAACGATTGAGGACTGTGCAAGTTATTTGTCCGACTACAACCGGAAAATCTTTGATATGGTTGTCAATCAGTGGCAGACTACAGGTGATTATGTTGGTGGTATTGCCGGATATAATAACGGTGAGATTACCTTCAGTGAAGCAAGCGAAGCCATTACAGTCAAATCCGTATCCAGTTTGGTGGCAGGAAAGAATTATATCGGTGGCATCGTCGGATTTAATGATGTAGATGGAACACTGGATGTGCATTACACACTGATTGGCGGACGTATTTACGCGACAGGTGATTGTGTCGGCGGCGCTTTTGGATTTAATGCGTCAACAAGTGTGCTTACGAAATCCATGACAGTAAAGCCAGGCAGTGTTGAGGGCCGTTACTATGTTGGTGGTGTGATTGGTGCAAACGTGGTGGATTTGACATCGAATACTACGATGGACCAGTTTAAAGCAGATAATACACTTGGTAAAATTACGGGACAGGCTTATGTCGGTGGCGTAATTGGTTATCAGCGTACATATACACATACACAGGCAGGTCTTGCAAGCAATGCAGCACTTCAAAGTGTAATACAGTCGGGTAATATTCGATTGCTGCCGGGATTATCTGATGGTAATATCCCAGCTTCGGCGGTAGCATCACAAAACAATTATACATTGACAGTGACGACGCAGGGCAATGACGCTTCATCCCTGACAGTGGCGATTAACAATATTCCTGTATCCGCAGATGTGTATTCAGGTGGTGTGATCGGTTATTGTGAAAAGTCCAGTAAGCTGTTAATTGAAAATTGCCGAAATGCCGGTAACATGATAAAACGTTCCGATGATAAAGAAGTTTCTTTATATAGTTATCTTTGCAGTGCAGAAGTTTTAAGTCCAACGGCAATACGTAGTGATGAAAGTGTGAATCTGCATTTTGTCGGCGGTTTAATGAGTGTGAATCTTGTAAATCAGGAAATCAGACATTGCAGTAATACAGGCAGTTTGTCCGGTTATTCAGGTATTGGTGGTATTGTAGGATTAAATGTCGGCAAAATTGATAATTGTAACTTAAGCGAACATTTTGGTAATGTTTCTCTGGATTATCTTGGTGGTATTGCAGGTATTAATCTTGGTAGGATTGAAAATTGCAGCACAGCCGCACAGAAGACGATTTCCGGTAACAATAATATCGGTGGTATCGTTGGATGGAATCTGCCGACAGGCAAACTTTCAAGCTGTGCAAGCAGTGCCAATATCAATGCTTCAGGTAGTTATGTCGGTGGTGTGGCAGGAAGAAACCGCGGTACATTGGAGCTTACGACAGATGAAGACAGCACAAAACGTACGATTTCAGGTATGATAGGTGTTGGTGGTGTTGTTGGTTACAACGAAGCAGGCGGCAGACTGCAGCCGGTAACCCAGACAGGTAATGAAGTTATCGCAGTTGGTTCTGGTGTGACGGTTTCCGGTAATCAGAGTATTGGCGGTATCGTTGGTATGAATGAGGGTACACTTGGTGCGGATAGTACATTATATCTGACCTGTCAGGCAAAACGTGTCAAGGCAGCGATGGGGGATGTCGGTGGTATTGTCGGCCGAAACAGTGGTGATATTTACAAAGCCATTAACCGTTCAGACAGTGTTACAGCAGATACCGGCCTTGCGGGTGGTATTACAGCAACCAATGATTCTGGCAATAAGATTTCTGATTGTACAGACTATGGTAATGTACGAAGTAGTGACGGACATGCAGGCGGTATTGTAGCCAAAAACAGTGGTACGATTCAAAATTGTACTGTTGCAAATGCAAATGGCAATATCGTTGAGATTTACAGCCTTGGTGTATCTGAAAATGGTGCAGTTGCGGCTGTGAATACAGATACAGGTCTGATTACAGGCAGTGCCCCGACAGGTAATGTCAAACTGGCAGGTAATGCAGTGATTTTTGGTGCTGTGACAGGTTCGAATCAGGGTACAGTGTCAAATACAACACTGAATACAATGCCGGAAATCAGCAGCAGAAAAAGTAATCTGACTGTTGGTGGTGTGACAGGTAAAAACTTCGGTACAGTGACAACTATTACGGCAAATCTGGCGTTTGATAATCTTTCAGATATTTTATATCTTGGCGGTATTGTCGGTAGCAACGGTGATGCAGATGTGCAGACTGGTCTGGTGTCTGCCAGCAGCTTTACAGGCACGATTAATGAAAAACGTGGTTCAGCAGGAAACTGCTATGGAGGTATTGCAGGCATTAATTTCAGCAAATTGACCAATTGCAGTGTCGGACAAATCACAATGAGTATTCGTGGTGTGTATACTGCCACAAGCACAAGTACGACTGAACAAAAGGAATCGCTGGCAAGTCATGCAGGCGGCATCGCAGGTAAGAATGAAAGTCTGGCAACGATTTCAGGATGTACGCTTGAGGATAATCCAGAGAGTGTACTGACGGCTGAATACGGTATGCTTGGCGGTGTGACCGGATTTAACAAAGGTACAATCAGTATGTCAGGAAGTAACAAGACATCGACAATCATGGCAGGTGTCACTGAGCAGACAGAGGTTGATGTGTTAAATACACGGGCAACAGCAGCAGGTCTTAGTACAGATACGAGATACATCAATTGGAATCAGAATCTGAAAGATATTGATTCTGCGATATATAGTGGTTCAAACAATCAAAAACCTTCAGATAATCGTTTAAGAATGTACATGACGAGCAATGGTAACATTGGTGGAGTGACAGCTTATAACTCAACGACAGGTGCTGTTAATACATGTGTATCCGGTAAATGGTTTATTGAGAATAAATCTAATGCGATTGGTGTTGGTACCGGTGGTATTATCGGTATGAATGAGTCTGAGCAGAATATGAACTATCTTATCAATGGTGCGTTTGTCGGCCGGTATATTTCCTCCGGTGATACAAACCGATTTGCAGGAGGTATCATTGGAAATCAGAATAACAGCACAACATCTGAATGGACACTTGCCAAATGTATTAACTATGGTAGTGTGTATTGCTACAATTCACACTATTCAGGTGGTATTATGGGTCAGTGGACAGGCACAGGTGGTACGATTGAACAATGTCGGAATTACGGTATGCTGCAGACAACATATGGTACAGACTGGGTAGGTGCTTCCGCAGGTATTGTAGCTCAGTTGTATCATGCAAATGAAGGCAATGAATACAATATTATCAGTTGCGGTAATTATGGCAGTATTTATACAAAGCAGGGCGCTAACTGGGATAATGAACAGGGTGCAAATGACAGTGCCGGTATTCTTGGTAATATTACAACCTACTATTCAAATTCTTTGGCGAGTGCGCAGAAGTTTACTGTCCAGATTTTGGATTGTGTGAATGCACCGGGGGTAGAGATATATTCAGGTTCAATGGCATCCGGTATTTTTGGCTTTTTGTCCAGTGATAATCCAGGAGGCGATACAATCAAAAATTCGACATCGAAAGTGACAATTCGAATAGAGCGTTGTCGAAATTTTGCAAAAGTATTAAAAGGCTACCGCTACTATGCTGGTATTTTTGGTGATAGATATGGTTATAGTGACGCTTCTGAGAATGCATGGAAGGACTATACAATTGTCAAAGATAATTTTTCATTAAACCTCGACAGTGCTTATTATTGGGGTTCGGAAAGTAAGGATGCAGGATATCCGGTATATTCCAAAGGAAACTGGAGTGGCGGTATGAATGTTTCAAGCATGTCAAGTGAAAACAGAGCACGAAACTATCATATTGAAGGTATTCAAACCTGGGAATATACGAATGTAAGATTAAATGAAAATGTCAACAGTACAGGTTCAGGCTCTGCCGGTAATGGATATTATGAAGCTGATTTGAATACAAGATATACACATAATACATTTTTTATGTATGATCAGACTGCAGAAAAATATTTTCTCGGTGTAATCAATATTCGGACACAAAATAATATGACAACAATTAATGGTAGTTCGAGTTATATTGATGAATATGGTTATATCCGTAATAAATGGACTAATGCTAAACTTGGAGAAGTCTGGTTTTATGCAGATAATCAGGAATATAATAATAGTAAATTATATAACTCGGTTATTACTGATAACAGTGTCAATAATATTATATTTACCAATGCCAGAGAGAGCAGCAGGCGTCTTGAAGGTATTGTGGATGCAGATGGCAAGTATACTGCAACAGGTGGTCAGATACTGGCACCCCAAAAAGTTGAAGCTAACATATCGAATGGACAGATTACTGTCAATATCACACCACAAAAGCTTCCGGGAAGTGATAATATTCAGGAGAAAAGAGTATGTGATTCGTTTATGTATCTTGTAAAGGTATCGAATGGTCAGACAGAGTTTACGCATCGCCTGTATACTGAAAATGGCACCTTCAATATTCCGCAGAACATGTCCGGTAATGTGACAGTTAAGGTACAGGCAGTCAGTATGTATGATGATGTAGATGCATCTGAGTGGGTAACTGTTGGAACAAGTGAGATTAATAAGACATTACCTAATCCTGATGTGCGTGTTGAACTTGTAGATGATGCAAGTGCAGACAGGTCACATGCATACAAATTCAGCCTGAACAATCTGGACGAATATGAGTCAGTAGATGAAAACGGTAATCTGATGTACGAAGGATGGCAGGTCAAAGTTAATGTACAGCGTGTCGGTGAGATTGTTTTAAATGCAACTACGACAGAAGCTATAATGCATGTGTCAGATGAAAAGAATTATGTTTATCAGATGGTCGCACAGGCAACAATGCAGGAGGGTAAGCAGACATTAACACAAGCTTCAAAAGAAGTGTCAACGTCTGTATCATTACCATTCTACAGGCCTTCAATTACATTAAAGACCTGGACACCACAGCTTGCACAAAAAGTAACTCTCAGCGGTGACACTCTGGATGAACTGGCAGTTAATGTAGAATTGGATGCCGGAAGGAATAAGATGAATACCCCACCGATTTATCGTGTAGAATTACTGGGCACATATGATGGTGAAAATAATATTGTATTTGCTAATCAAGATGTATTGACTGTATCTGAAGGAAAAGCGTCGGCAATATTTACAAATCTTCCGGAATATATCAGTGAAGCTACGAATCTTCATGTACGCATTTGGTATGCGGCATCTGGCCTTGGTCCGGTATACACATATCATACAGTTGAAAATGATACAGAATATAATATCAAACAACTCATGAATATAGATGAAGATGGCAATAAACAGTGGATGCACATTTACAGTAATGTGATTGATAATAAAGATGGCTATTTTACCAATTATCAAAATACGACATCTACACTTTGGACATGGTTAGCTGCTCCGGTACTTGAAGATACAGATACGATGCTTCAGCCAGCTTTAGGTGATGATGGCGAGATTTATTATACATTTACCTGGGATAAAGACAGTCAGACATCCGCTAATAAATATAGTGTTGCATTGACAGGTATTGACGAAGATGGCAAAGAGGTTGTGATCGATGTCAGTGATGCATATACGTCAGGCAATACACTTAAGGTGGATGGCAGTGACTGGAACTACAGTCAGGTGAAGTTGAAGGTCACAAGAATCGGTGATGCTTCCAGGAAGCAGATTGGTCTTTCTTCAACGGGTACTTATCTTGTAAAACAACGACTTGCCAGACCGGCACAGCCAATGGTATCAATTATTGATGAAAATGAGCTGAATTATCAGATTTCATGGTCACCGATTGTGCCTGAAACAGGTTGTGAAAGCTATCAGATTTATGTGCGTGCTTACGATGGAGATACCCTTGGCAAAGAGCAAAAACTTGGCAATCAGGTTTTAGCTGGACAGATGACAAATAATGCCTATAGTATTCAGGCTGATTTGGAAGATTATGCCGGACTGCGTATTGTAGTTTATGTGGTTGCTGAAGCAACTGCAAATGGCAGTCACTTAAATAGCGTGGATGGTGTATCCTATGAATTGCAGGTGCCAGAGCGTTTGGCTAAGCCAAATGTTAAGTGGTCAGTCAACTGGACGTATGACAAATCAGCACCGGTGACAGTGGATGCATTTACAAATGGCGGACTGAATGTGGCATTAAAGGCTGCATCAGACAGTATCCCACCGGGTGGCAGTGCATATTTGCTCAAAGCCTATGTTTATGACAGTGCGGCTGCAGCAAATCAGGCAACTGATACGGATCCGGGGAACTACGTGGCAGCTTATCCGGAGGATAATTTACCGGTACAGATGGACATGACAAGCTCAACGGAATATAATTATGATATTTCCGGATTATCCATTCGATATGCCGGAAAATGGATTGTATTTTATGCCAGAATTTCATCGGGTGGCGGTAATATCAGTTCAAAATGGGCAAAATCAGCCGATGTATACAGGTTGCCTTATGTGAAGCTGGATGCACCGGAGATTGTTTCGGGCACACAAACTTCGACAGTAAAGGTTATGGTAACAGACACACCGGAGGTGCCAAGTACTGAAAGAAGCTGGACGATTACCCATACGACACTGAATTGGACGAGCATTGACTGCGCAGATATGTTTGCAGTTGATTTTGCAGGGCGTGTCACGGATGCTGCAGCACAGACAGGCAAACGCGATGTGAATGCTCAAATCCGTATTCTTGAACATACAGATGGCACCGTAGATGTACAGCAGTATGTATATCAGAAGAAAGCGGATTCAGAGGACTATGAATGGGTATGGGTATCAGTGACCGAAGAAAAAGATGATGATCAAAGTCAGTTACAGTCTAAGACACATACATATATTCTTGATAACTATGGTGTGGCGATTTCATCACGCTATCAGGCAGCAAACGGCGCATTGTATTATTATGATGTGATATTGACCGCACAGTTGACAGTAACGGCAAATGATGATGGTACATTTAGTTATGTGCTTTCATTGCCGGATACGGAAACACTGATTACAGATGATAATATTTCAGTGACGCATGAGGATTTCAGGATAACAGACAGCGTTGTATTTAAGTCAGATGTACAGTTGAATTTAAATAGCAGCAGTTCTTCTTATGTACAGTCTGATGACAATGAAATTAAATGGAACAATTAAATGATGAAGGTATCTGCCGCAAGATGGCGGCAGGTGCCGGGAAGGAGTGCCCATGCTGGATAGAGGATGGCAACAATTAAAATCGCATAAAAAAAGCGGCGTATCGATGGCAATCGTGCTGTGCGTATCTGCATTTTTTATTGCATTTGCGGCGGCTATTTTGTATACAGTGGGGCTGCTCACTGCTCAGTCGAATATGCGGCTGAAAGAAGAAAAATGCTATCAGTTGGCAAGCAGTTTTGGTAAGGTATTGAGTGCAGAACTTACAAAATACGACCAGAAAAATGATTCGGCTGCCAACGGAAGTTTTTATGCATTTTCCAACAAGTTTCTTGATAATTCAAATTACGTTGAGTATAATGTAGACTATGACGATACGACAAAATATCGTTTTTTAGTCAGTGGCAGTGATTTGAAAGCAATTTCAAGTAGTAATGTGCTGCCTCAGGGCTATGGCAATCTTTTAGTGACGCTTCGCAAAGAGCAAAATGCCAGCGAGAGCATGTCAAATCTTAAAGATGGTACGTTAGATATTCAGACAGATGGAAATTATACGACACAGATTAATGACCTGGAGAATATCACAGTCAGGCAGTATGTGTATACAGTGGATGTGACAGCGTATGTGGATGATTTGACATATACTTACACGACAGAATATACGCGTGAAGAAAAATACAAAGTCAGCTTCACGTACAAGAATCAGGAAATTGTATGGGATGGTAACAATTGGAGATACGGTAATACAAGCGGTGAGATATGTACACCGAGTGTAGGTGATGCCGATAAAATCCAATATACATATTTGTCAGATACGACATCCTGCAGATATGTTGAAAATACATATTCAAAGGAGATTAGCCAGAATGCCTCGGAATAAATCAGGAGAAACGATTGTCGAAGTGATAGCAAGTATTTTTATATTTTTGATTATGTTGGCTATACTTCAGGGTGCAGTATCTTACAGCAGAGCAATGCTGCAGAAAAATAAAGAGATTCGTGCGGAGAATGCACAGATTCTTGACAGCTTATCCAGAGCAGAGCTCAATCTGACCGGAAGCCAGAGGATTAGTTTTATGGCGGTCAATTCAGATATGACAGAATCCGGTAATACGGTATTTACAGTGCCGGCGAATTTGGGTTATAAAAATGCAGATTATGTTGATACAGATGGTGATGTATTAACAGCATCTGTGAAGTTTTATCTGTATGCGCCAATGACAGACAGTACAAAATCAGGCACAGATACGAATGCAGATGCACAAAATATCGGTACAGATACACAAAATATCGGTACAGATACAAGTACAGATTTAAGTGCCGGTACGGATGCGCAGCCTGATGACGGAGGTGGTTCAGATTGAATAGATTCAAATCACACCGTCGGGGTGCAACGCTTGTGGAGATGCTTGTATGCCTGATGCTTATCAGTATTTTGATGACGATGGCAGCAGCATCGCTTATCAGTGCTTCAAAGATATTTGTGCGGATTCAAAAGACACAGTATGCACAGTCTGTGTTGGATACAGTGATGACTGAGCTTGGGACACTGACGAAGGATGCAACCGGTTACGTAAAGATTTACGAGAATAGTCAGTCGATTACTGATACCCCCGGAACTACAAGTGAAGGTGATGCACTCGAATTTATGAGCAGTGATGGCTATGCAGTGCTTTTGACAAGTTCAGGCTGCGAACAGACGAATCTTTACATTGGTGACCAGATGACAGGTACAGCAGATGCTGTGACCCAAGGACAGTTGCTGGCAAGATATTATTTTGTGGACAGTGAGGACCATTATGCGTACAGTGTGGATGGACAGCCTGCCGCAAGAGCTGTAGCAGCCGTCTTTGGACAGAAATTCTATATGGGTAACTATTTAAAAGTGACCTACAAGATTCCGAGTGTGACAACAACACAAGAGAATATTTCCAGAGTGATGGCAACTGTAGAACTATATAGTGACGCAGATTACCAGAATCTGGTAGCAACGGACAGCGAGATATTAGAGTTTCGTTATCCGGTGAAATTCAACGCAGGATATACTGCGGTGGCAAAATAAATACATAAATCAAAAATTATTAAAATTATGATGTAGACGCTTGCACCGGGCGTTTATATATAAAACGCTATTTAAAAAGATTTATTTGGTGCAACATGCAAAAAGTAAACAGTTAAATAGTATGAAAAATAAGATTTACGCATGCGTAAGAAGGGATGAAACAATGTTTAAGAAATTCAATGAAAACAAGAAAAAAGGTTTTACACTTGTAGAACTTATCGTCGTATTAGTTATTTTAGCTATCCTTGCAGCTCTGCTTATTCCAGCATTGACAGGATACATCGACAAAGCAAAGAATAAATCACTCCTTGCTGAAACACGTCAGACAGTAATGGCTGCTCAGACACTTGTGGATGAAGCATATGCTAAAGCTGATATTGGCGCTGATACAGTTAAAATTAATGGTGAAACTGGTACAGTCAAGGTTTCAGATATTAAGGCATTAGCAGAAGTTGATGGTACGATTGGTGCTGTTGAAGTTACAAATGGTAAAATTACAAGTCTTGAATATACAAAGAGTGGTAGAACTTGTACATATAAACCTGCTGATAAAGCTAAGAACTCAGATGGTGATTATAATATCCCTAAGAATAATTAATTTCAGTTAATATATTAAATTTAACTGTCTAAGAAAGTGAGGCATTCCCCAGATGGCAAAGAACATCTCCAATGACAAACCGCATATATATACGAGTGCTCAGCAGAGAATTGTCAGAGGGGTGCTTTACGTTTCTATTTTAATCCTGCTGGCTGTGACTGCAGTCATTCCCGGTGCACTGCATCTGATGTATCGAGCAGATGCACAGGTTGCGCTTGGACATGCCAAATCGGTGCGCATGGCATTCCGGGTGTTGGCTGCAGAGCAGTACGGCAGTGATTCTGATATGTTTGATATCCATGAAAAAGGCGGTGTCAGTGCCGGCCTTTATGATGAGATTATCCAGTTGTCCGGTGTGGACGGTGATTTTCAGGTGCTTCTGGCAGATAAAGAAGACACCTACAGTGTGAAACGCTTTATGTATGAAGAAGGCGAATTTACAGTGTATTATGACGGCGATACATCATCCTATAAGGTTTATCGCAAGCAAACTCTGATAGAACCATAAAAACTGCGATTTATAAAAATGATGGTAATTTTATGATGACAAAAATTCTATGACAGAATTTTTAGAAACTCAAAAGATAGAAATAAAAAAACAGAAATAAAAGACAGAAATGTAGAAAATAAAAGTAACAAAATTTACAAAAGACAGAACAGGAGAAGATACAGATGCTTACAGTGTTAGAAGGACTTATTTGGTTGATTAGATTTATGTTTGGCGCCTGTATTTTCAGTTTTTTGAATGTTGTTGCAGACAGACTTCCAAAGAAACAGAGTGTGGTTTCAGGACGCAGTCACTGTGACAGTTGTGGTAGAAATCTTGGCGTGGCAGATTTAGTGCCATGCTTTAGTTATATATTTTTGAAAGGCAAATGCAGAACATGCGGCAGTCGTATTCCCATCAGATGCCTGCTGACGGAATTACTTGGCGGCGTATCATTTGTACTTAGCGGCATTTGCTTTGGCTGCGGCAGCTTTGAAATCTTATCCTTAAGAGCTGCGAGCGTTTTTATTTTTACAGGGATATTAACTGTGATTGCCCTGATAGATATGGACACACAGATGATATATGATAGATTTAATTTAATGATTTTGATATTGGCAATTGCAAATATCTGGTTATTTCCGGAACATGGAATCATTGACAGACTGATTGGTCTTGTCATTGTTTCAGTGCCAATGCTTGTATTATCACTGATTATTCCGGGTGCTTTCGGCGGCGGTGACATTAAGCTGATGGCTGTTTCCGGATTCTTTTTAGGTATGGCGGCCACAGTCTGTGGGATGTTTTTTGGACTTGTGAGCGGTGGCTGTTTTGCATTGGTGATGTTAAAGACCAATAAACTCCAGAAAAAAGATCATTTTGCATTTGGCCCATTTCTTGCAATTGGACTTGCAGTTGCAGCATTTTGGGGTGACCAGATTGTTGCCTGGTACTTAAGATTTTTTTAACCAGACAAAAAATCTGAAGCAGGAATTAAATACATTGGACACTGAAATGAAAGGAGGATGCGTCGTGGCAAAATTCCGATATGCAGCAAAGGATATGAGCGGTAAAGTGCACCGCGGCACTAAAGAAGCACAAACCGAAAATGCACTGACGCTTCAACTCAAATCCGAAGGTCTGTTTATTATTAGTGTAAAGAATCTGACCCAAGATATGTCATATAAAAAGTTAAAATCAAAACAGCTTGCTGATTTTTGCAAAGAAATGTCAACACTTCTGGCTTCTGGAGTGTCCTTGGTGCGGGCATTGGATATTATTTCTGAACAGGAGGGGCTGTCGCCTCAGGAACGTGATATTTATCAGGCGGTACTTGCAGATGTAAAAAAAGGTATTCCGCTGTCAGATGCGATGGAAACAAAGGGATGTTTTCCGGAACTGATGATTAGTATGCTGCGTTCCGGTGAAACAAGCGGTAATATAGATCATGTGACAAAGCGTTTGGCGATCCAGTATCAGAAAGACTACAAGTTAAACCAGCAGGTGCGCTCAGCGATGACGTATCCGTGTATTTTGCTTATACTGTGTGTGGCGATTGTTATTTTGATTGTGACATTTATTTTGCCACAATTTCAGTCATTATTCGACCAGATGGAGAGTTTGCCGGTATTGACAGAAATCCTTATTGCGATATCTGATTTCTTCGTACAAAAATGGTATATCGCATTACTGATTATTTTCATAGTCGTTGTTGTTGTACGTTTAATTGCGGCAATTCCTGCTGTGCGTGACCAGATAGATTATCGTAAAGTTCATATGCCTGTATTTGGCAAATTATTTAAAGTTATTTATACATCCAGATTTGCAAGAACATTAAGCAGTCTGTATGCCAGCGGTATGCCACTGGCGTCTGCAATTGGTATTGCAGGTAAGACGATAGGTAACCGTTATGTAGAAAAACAGTTTGAACATGTTGTGGTTTTGGTGCGCAGTGGTATTTCAATGTCTGTGGCACTGCGTGAAGTGGACGGACTGATGTTAAAACTTTCAAGTACGATTCTTGTCGGTGAGGAAAGCGGTCGCCTGGATGTGATGCTGGATTCAATTGCTGATTCCATGGAAATCGAAGCCGAGGAAGCAACAAAGCGTATGGTGACATTGATGGAGCCTTTGTTGATTATATTTATGGCACTGATTGTGGGATTTATCATGATCGCAGTTATGCTGCCAATTTATGAATCTTATTCAGCGATTGAAAATGCATAGAGATAAATGAGGGAGAGAAAAAATGAGTGACACAGTCATAGTTTTACAGGATGAGGGTATCCTTGCAGCAGAGGGCAGGAAAGGCCGCATGCCGCAGATTGATCGCATGACTTATTTGCCGATGCAGGGCTATGGGGAACCGCTTGAACAGTGGAAAAAGTTGCTGGCAGAATATAATGAACATTTTCATCCTCAGAAGGTGAAGATTTTATTGCCTGCATCATATTCCTCCACACGTATGAATCATATTCCGTTTGCCAAAGGCAGACAGTTTGAAAAAATAGTTGAAAATACACTTAGTGAAGTTTCAGATGAGCATGTGGCAGACTATAGTATTGTTTCTTCAGATAAAAAGAAAGGGATTTGTCTGTGCTGTGTTGGTGCGGAAAATAAAGTGATGGCACAGCTTCAGAAAATAACTGATGAAATCGGAATGTCTGTAGATAAAGTATCTGTACCGATGGAAGGGTATCTCAAGCTTCTGGCGATGAATAAAATGAGTCAGAATAAAACAGCGATTTTCCTTTTGTTTGAAGATACGAGTGTTGTCAGTATTTTGTTTAAAAATGGTGTATATCATTATTCAACACGAAGCCGTTTGTTCAGTGAACGCGGTACGCTGGATTTTGGTACGGAAATTGTACGAAATATTTCCGGCATACTGCAGTTTTATGCGACAGAAAAATCAGAGCAGCCAATTACAGATGTATATTATGCCGGTTGTATGGCAGATGATTTTTCAGTCAGTGTTGATGGCATACGCAATATGAATTTGTCTGTAGCTCCATTAAGACTGAATGTGCCAATCCGCGGACAGGGTAACATCGATAACTGGGTTGCCTGTGTGGGTGCATTTATCGAAGATAAGAAGGAAAAAGTTGTTGATCTGTACCATGTATGGCGTCAGTTTCAAAAAGGTGAAGTTAAATCTGAGAAAAGTATTGCCAGACATTTTATCATTCCGGGTATTACGCTGGGCGTGTGTGTGCTGGCAGGTGCGGCTGTATTTTCAGCCAATTTGGTTGAAAGCCTGAAAATTGGCAGAATTTATAATTGGATTAATAATGAACAGGTGCAGTCTGAATATAGTTATGCCAATGAACTGCAAGTGCAGAGTCAGCAGCTTTTGCAGGCGCAGAATCAGGTGACACGTATGAAGAATAATCTGGCAACATATCCGGATCTGACACAGGACATGATTGATGAAATTGTAGATGTCAGTGGCGCTACGATGAAAGTAAGTATTAAGACGATGGATGCTGAAAGTGGTTTGCTTGAATTTGATGCAGACAGTGAGGCGGTTATTGATATCCCTGGATATATCCGGAAATTAAGTGAGACAGGGTTGTTTTCATCAGTGGATTATACCGGTTATCAGTACGATGAAAGTAAATCTGTTTATACACTGATGTTATCCTGTGTGTTAAAAGCACCGGAGAATGGAGATGACGCACAATGAAGCTTGATATGAATTTAAAACCGAATGATATTGTTTTACTGAAAATACTTGCGTGCGTTTTGATTGTATTTTTATCTGTACGTTTTGCAATTTTTCCCATGATGGAGAAGCATCAGAATTTAGTCGATGAGAAAGAAAGGGCAACGATGCAGCAGGAAGATATGCAGTATGCGATTGATACGATTCCGACGACAGAAAAAGATATTGAAAATCAGAAGACGATGCTTGCGGATGCAACAACAGACTTCTATGGTGAAATGGAAAACCAGGAGATCGATGAGCTTGTGACAGGGCTGGTGCTGCAACATGATTTATTTCCTGTGTCTTTAAATATTTCAGAAACGACACAGGATATTCCGACAGTTTATCAAAATGACGATCAGACGCAGACAACTTCAAATGAAACATTGTCTGCAGAGGAGGAGTTGAATGGATCTTCATCCTCAGAGGATCTGTTTGCATTGACAGCAGCTGCTGAGGCTGCACAGCTCCATTTTATCAATACAACAAATGTGTCCCTGACGATTGAGGGAAGTGAGGAAAGCATTATTGAATTTTTCGATGATATAGCAAAGAATTATCTCGGTATTCAGGTGCGTTCCTTTGAAATGCAGGAAAAATCTTATGTTAACTCAACACTTGAAGATGTCACACTCATGCGCTGCAATTGTGAGTTAGCAATATATTCTCATGGAGAAATTGAAACAAATTGACTTTTTTAGAAGCCGGAGGCGAAAATAAAAAGTGAGAACGAATCTGAGAATTGGTGACATTCTGACGGAAAAAGGCTATGTCACGGAAGCACAAATGAGTCAGGCACTGGCTTATCAGAAAGAACACAGAGATAAACGTGTTGGACAGATTTTGATGGAGCTTGGTTTTGTTACAGAAAATCAGGTGCTTGAAGCTCTGGCCAGCAGATTGAATTTAAAATTAACGGATATTGCACAGTTGACGGTGGATATCGATGCGGTTGCACTTGTAAGCAGAGATGTGGCAGAAAAGAATCTGATATTGCCGGTTTCACTCAAAAATCAGACACTTGTTATTGCAACAAACGACCCGTTAAACTATTTTGCACTTGAAGAGGTGCGCCAGCAGACAGGCTGTCAGCTTGAGATTTATCTGAGTGAGGAGGCACCGCTTAAAAAAGCGATTGCGTATTATTATGCGGAGGTCAATGCGCGTAAAGCAGCCAAACAGGCCAATGTTGGTTTCGCAACGGTTGAAGACTTCGAAATTGAAAACTTAAATGACAGTGATGATGAAGTGCCGATTATCCGACTGTTAAACAGTCTTATCCAGCGTGCAATTCATACAAATGTCAGTGACGTTCATATTGAGCCGTTTGAAAAGGAAACAAAGATTCGTATGCGCATGGACGGTGTGATTATGGATTATGTAACGATTCAGAGAAATGTTCATTCACCGTTGATTGCACGTATTAAGATTCTTGCAAACCTGGATATTGCAGAGAAGCGTCTGCCGCAGGATGGTCATTTCAGAGTAAGCCTTGAGGGTGTGAACGTTAATATTCGTGTGTCTGTTTTGCCAACGGTTTTTGGGGAAAAAGCTGTATTGCGTATTATGGCGGGTACAGGAGAGCTTGATCATGCTGGCCATTTTGGTATGGATGATTATTCTTATAATCAGTTTCTGCCATTGTTAAATTACCCAAATGGTATTATTTATATTACAGGACCGACAGGCAGTGGTAAATCGACAACTTTGTATATGGTGCTGGAATATCTGAAAAATCGTAATGTGAATATTTCAACGATTGAAGATCCTGTGGAAAAGAATATTCCGGGCATCAATCAGACACAGGTGAATCCTGTGGCAGGACTGACCTTTGATGTGGGTCTGCGCGCCCTGATGCGTCAGGATCCGGATATTATCATGGTTGGTGAAACCCGTGATGGTGAAACTGCCGCAACTTCTGTTCGAGCCGCAATTACAGGCCATGTGGTTTTAAGCACACTGCATACTAATGATGCGGTGTCGAGTATTGTGCGTCTGGAAGATATGGGTGTTGAAACATATCTTGTGGCAAATTCTTTAGTTGGTCTTGTGGCACAGCGTCTTGTGCGTAAGGTGTGTCCAAACTGTGCTAAACAGATGCCGACAACACAGGAGGAACGTTATTTCTTAGGTGAGGATGTCAGGATGGTAACCCGCGGTATGGGCTGCTCACATTGCAATAATACAGGTTATCGCGGCCGTGTGGCAGTGCATGAGATTCTGGCAGTGAATAATGAACTGCGCCGTATGATTATTAATCATGAATCTATTGAGGATATGACAGCTTATGCAAGGGAACATCAGCATATGCGTACATTAAAAGAGAGCGGGCTGGTACTTGTGAAAGAAGGATTGACGACACCAGAGGAACTGATGAAAATTAGTTATGAGTGAGAAAGTCAGCTAATGTAAGATTAGTCAGTTATGAGTATGTCGTAGTTATAAAAAATAGTGGATAATACAGGCAGGTGAAAAAAATGGGATTAGATAGTTTGGGCGGTAATGTGACAAGCGGTCTGTTGGATGAAATTATATTGGAGGGACGCAGATGTAAGGCTTCAGATATTCATATATCCGAGGGTATGCCAATTTGCTACAGAGTTTACGGACAGTTAAGATGGTCTCAGCAATCTATTTCAGATGCGCAGGTGCGCCAGATGCTAATAGATGTTTTAGACGAACTTCAGAAGAAAAGCTTTGCTTTGGGCCAGGATGTGGATTTTTCAGTCCAGGCATCGGACGGCGGAAGACAGCGTGTGAATATTTTCAGACAGCAGCATAAGATGGCAGCGACGATTCGTCTGTTGAATAATCATATACCGACATTGGAAGAACTTAAAATGCCAACAAGCCTGTATGAGATTGCCAAACAGCCAAGAGGTCTGTTTCTTGTGACGGGACCAACAGGCAGTGGTAAATCTACGACACTGGCGGCCATGATTGAATACATTAATGTTAATAGTGACCGACATGTCATTACGATTGAAGATCCAGTGGAATATGTATATGAGTGTAAGAAATCACTGATACACCAAAGAGAGATTGGCAGTGATGTCACAAGTTTTGCATCTGCACTGCGCAGTGCACTGAGAGAGGATCCGGATGTGATCTTAGTTGGTGAGATGCGGGATTACGAAACGATTTCAGCCGCACTGCTTGCTGCAGAAACCGGACATCTTGTCTTATCCACATTGCACACGACAGGTGCGGCACAGACTGTGGAAAGAATCATTGATGCATGTCCGGCAGGTGGACAAAATCAGGTGCGCGTGCAGCTTGCAGGTACATTAAAGGGTATTATCAGCCAATGTCTGATCCCTTGTGGCGGCGGTGTGTCACGGGTGGCAGCTACAGAATTATTATTTGGTACGGATGCGATATTAAATCTTGTCCGCGAAGGCAAGACACATCAGATATCTACAATGATGCAGACAGGCACAAAAGAGGGCATGTACACACTGAATATGGATCTTCAACGTCTTATGCGCCAGGGCTACATCACAAAAGAAGATGCTCTGACCTATACAAATAACTTAGAGGATTTAAGGCAATATTTGTAAGATATAAGAATCAAAAAACAACATCATTTATTTTATTTCTGTTGCAGCATCAAATTCAACTGATTAAATATCATTACATCTGTTTCAAACCGTCCACGCAGAGTTGTTGTAACTGTGGAGGCGGTTTCTTTTTTGATGCCCCGGGCACTCATGCAGCTGTGAGTGCCGTGGATGATGACAGCAACGTCCTCTGTTTGGGCGGCTTCCATCATAACCTCGGCAATGTCTGAACCGATACGCTCCTGAAGCTGTAAACGTTTGGATACCATATCGCAGATACGTGCAATTTTGCTTAAGCCAAGCACGCGGTCTTTTGGAATATAAGCTACGGATACAGTCATATCATACATTAAAGCAATATGATGTTCGCAATAGCTGAAAATCGGAATATCCTTCACAAGGACAATATCATGTCTGTCGCCGCCAAGACTTAAATCATCTTTAAATGACTTATTAAACATCATGGCGATTTCATGGTTTGTATAATTCATGCCCTCAAAAACTTCTTCATACATGCGGGCAACACGATCCGGTGTATCTTTTAAACCTTCACGGTCCGGGTCATCGCCAAGCGCAGCAAGAATACCGCGGATATGCTCGCGGATAGCAGCTTTATCTATAGCCATTTCAAACTCTCCTTTTTTAATATCAATGCAGGACTTAGAAGTTTATACGCCTCTTAATTCCGGCGGCCAGATGAATTTGTGCATCTGAAGCTGCAGGCGGGCAGCATTCCAGTGATGTGCAATCATATATTCAACAATATCTTTTGGCTCTATACGGCCAAAAACAGGACTTAAATAAATCGGACAATGTTCGCTGATTTGATACTGCTCAGAAACCTTTCTGGCACGATCCAGGTCAGCGATGCTGCTTACAACAAATTTAACAGTATCTTTTGAAATCAGTAATGAAAAATTGGAAAGACACATATGATTTTCCATACCACTGTCAGGACATTTGTAATCCATTGTAAAAGCAGGACGATGTGCTGATTTTTCAAATGGGGCAAGGTCAACACTGCCGTTTGTTTCAATCTCAACAGCATATCCGCCAGCGCCGAGGGCTTCGATCAGCTCGGCAACATTTTCGGCTAATAACGGTTCGCCACCGGTCAGTGTCACATGCTGTACCTGCATTTCTTTAAGCCATGTAAGAAGGTCGTCGGCACTTAAGTTTTCACAAGGACAATCGGAAGTATTTGCCCAACGGGTATCACAGTAATTGCAGGCCAGATTGCATCCTCTTAAACGGATAAATGCAGCAATCAATCCGGCTTTTTGTCCTTCACCGTTGATACTGATAAATTTTTCTACAACAGGCCATGTCATCATAATGCTGCCTCCCTGTAAGTACTGCAGTTAGTCGGTGTTTCATAAACAGAAACTTCGTAAACAGGAAAGTTCATTGCCTCAAGTTCTTTGTAGAAATAACGGGAAAACTGTTCTGCAGTTGGACGGAACGGGAATTCCTTCATGGAAAAACCTTCGTCTTTAAGTGCGGCAATTGTCGTTGGTTTTAAAGAACCTGTTTCAAAAATAAATGTATGGTCAAGAGCATCTGTGAGCTCTTTTAAAGCTTTTTTAAAATCACCGAAATCAATCAGCATATCTCTGGTCTGGCCTTCTTTTTGTAATTCATTCATCGCAATCTGTGCGACAACCCGCCATCGGTGTCCATGAATATTACTGCATTTTCCCAAGTATCCGCTTAAAAAATGAGCGGAGTCAAAGGATTGCTCTGTTTTTAAAATATACATGTGAATCTATCCTTTCGAAACTATTAAAAATATATTCTAAATAACTACTTAATTAAAAATAAAAATGCTGTGATGAAAAACATCACAGCATTAGGTCGTTCTTTTGTATAGGGAACAACACCACGTGGACGAATTGGAGAGTTACGGGTGTGTTCCTGAAAAATGCTGTCCTGGTTTTGTTTATAGACAGGATGGTACAAACGAACTGTCTTCGAATAGCTATTTTAGCACGAAAACCGGATTTTGTAAAGCGATTTGTACACTCCCGCATTTATGATTGAAAAAAAGAGCTATTTATAGTATAATCGACAGATATATGTGATAATTATCCAAAGTCATGATATGAGTGTTAATAAGTCTAAAGTGCTCATTTGTACAAGCACAATCGCAATTTAGACTTTTGACACTTACATCAAATCATTTTAAGTAAAAAATTCGAAATTCAGAACATATCATGGAGGATGTCATTTGGTAATAAATTAGATGTAGATACCTATAACATCATCATTCAGATGTATATGTTTATGGTACAGCCATAAACATGCCGCAGATGCCGGTGACATCATAAACAGTTTAAGAAAAGGAGATTACATTTATGTGTGGTATAGTTGGTTTTACAGGTACACATCAGGCAGCACCGATTCTGCTGGATGGACTTTCAAAACTTGAATATCGTGGCTATGACTCTGCAGGTATTGCAGTGCGTAACGGTGATGGTGATACAGAAGTGATTAAAGCAAAGGGACGTTTGAAAGCCCTTTGTGAAAAGACGGATAACGGTCATGCTGTGCCAGGTATGTGCGGTATTGGACATACACGCTGGGCAACCCATGGCGAACCATCTGAACTGAACGCACATCCGCATATCAGTGATGATGGCAATGTGGTTGCAGTGCACAACGGCATTATTGAAAATTATCAGGAACTTAAAGAAAAGCTCACAAGAAAAGGATACACATTTTACTCAGGTACAGATACTGAAGTTGCTGTGAAGCTGATTGATTATTATTATAAAAAATACGAGGGTACACCGGTAGATGCGATTAATCATTCTATGGTTCGTATCCGTGGTTCTTATGCACTGGCGGTCATGTTTAAAGATTACCCTGAAGAAATCTATGTGGCACGTAAGGACAGCCCGATGATTCTTGGTGTGGAAAATGGTGAAGCATATATCGCATCAGATGTACCTGCAATTTTAAAATATACAAGAAATGTATATTACATCGGTAATATGGAGATGGCACGTGTCCGCAAGGGTGAGATTACATTTTACAATCTTGACGGCGAAGAAATCCAGAAAGAACTCAAAGTGATTGACTGGGATGCTGAAGCTGCAGAAAAAGCGGGTTTTGAGCATTTTATGATTAAAGAAATCCACGAACAGCCAAGAGCAGTATTAGATACATTAAATTCTGTTATTAAAGATGGCAAGATTGATTTATCTGAAGTTGGCTTAAATGAAGAAGATATCAAAAATACCAGCCAGATTTATATTGTGGCCTGCGGTTCTGCTTATCATGTGGGTGTGGCAACACAGTATGTCATTGAAGATTTAGTCAGAGTGCCTGTACGTGTGGAACTGGCTTCTGAATTCCGTTACCGTAATCCGATCCTGAATCCGAACGGACTTGTTATTATTATCAGTCAGTCCGGCGAAACAGCAGACAGCCTTGCAGCATTGCGTGAAGCCAAAGCAAGAGGTGTGCGCACACTGGCAATTGTTAATGTGGTTGGTTCTTCCATCGCCAGAGAAGCAGATAATGTATTTTATACACTGGCCGGCCCTGAGATTTCCGTGGCAACTACAAAGGCTTACAGCACACAGTTAATCGCAGGTTATGTCCTTGCACTTCAGTTTGCAAAGGTTAAAGGTCAGATTACAGAAGAACAGTGCGATGCTTATGTGACAGAACTGATGACGATTCCTGAAAAAATCAAGAACATCATCGCAGATAAAGAGCGTATCCAGTGGTTTGCATCAAAACAGGCCAATGCACAGGACGTATTCTTTGTTGGACGTGGCATTGACTATGCGATTTGTATGGAAGGCAGCCTGAAGATGAAGGAAATCAGCTACATTCATTCTGAAGCCTATGCAGCAGGTGAATTAAAGCATGGTACGATTTCTCTGATTGAAGATGGTACACTTGTCATTGGTGTACTGACACAGCCGGCTATTTTTGAAAAGACAGTCAGCAACATGGTTGAATGTAAGACACGAGGCGCATATCTGATGGGACTGACAACTTATGGCAATTACAATGTGGAAGATCTTGCAGATTTTGTGGTATACATTCCAAAGATCGACCCTCATTTTGCAACATCCCTTGCAGTTGTGCCATTACAGCTCATTGGCTATTATGTATCCGTTGCTAAAGGTCTTGATGTAGATAAACCACGTAACCTTGCAAAGAGCGTTACAGTAGAATAAATATTTTTTACTCAGAGATTTATAGACGAAAGACAAAAAGCACAGTATGTTTTTGCGGAGAATTTGCAGCATGCTGTGCTTTTGTAAAATTGATAGGATTACAGGAGAAGAAGATGTTATCAGTCAATGAGATTAAAGCAAACTGTATGTCAGTGACGTATCAGAGGGGCAGACAGCTATATGAAACGTCACCTTTTAAAGATGTAGAAATATATGAAGAAGATTCATACAATTCCGGGGATATGTGTATCGAGGGCAAGGTTAAAGGCAGTGGTACTAAATGGTACGAAACAAAAGTGTTGACAGATACCAGTGATAATATTCTGGATTATGAATGTACCTGTCCGGCTTATGAAAGTTACTACGGGATGTGCAAACACTGTGTGGCACTGGCGCTTTTGTACAGAGAAAATCAAAAGAGAAATGATACCAGACAGATTTCTTTTCAGGTGGATGAAGATGATTCTTCAATGCTTCAAATGCATGATCTCAGAAGAAAATTAAAAATGAATCAGCCGACGGCAGAAGCTTTAAAAAGTATGATTGAAAAATATGCTGTCAAAGACAAGATGCACCTGTTTGGCGGTTATTACAAAAAAGTTGAACTGATACCGGAAATATCCAGAACTTACAGAGGCTATGAGATTGAATTCAAAATTGGCGCACAGCGTATGTATGTGGTCAAAAATATTGCCAGATTAATTTCAGATGTTGAGCAGGTGAAGGATAGCGGCTATGGAAAAAACTTTCAGTTTGTACATGACCGTTCTGCTTTTACAGACCATGCACTTCTATGGATTGATGTCATGAGCAGTATTTTGAAAAACCAGTTAAATACAGATGATTTGATGATGTACACTTATGATTCCAATCTGCGGACGATACAACTTAGCAATGATGCCATTGAACAAATTTTTGAAACCTTTATGGATAATACACTTGTGATTGACGGTAAAGAATATGGTATCAAAAACAAAAATCCATCCCTGACATTGGAGATTGTGCCGCAATCAGATGAGGGTGCTCTGTTGTCTATGAAAGAAACAGAGTATATTCATGGCGCAGACAGAATTTATGCTGTTCAGAACAAGACAATCAAGGGCTGCAGCAAAGATTTTGTGAATGAAGTATGGCCTTTGATTGAAACTTTGGGGGCTGAAAAAGGCAATTATCTGCACAGTAATCGGAAGCTTTATTTGAATAAACAGGATTATGAGGCTTTCTGCGGCAATGTACTGCCTAGAATCCAGGAATACGTTCGGGTGGACAACCAGGGTGTTGATTTTTCAGAGTTTATGCCAAAAGAGCCGGAATTTAGTCTGTATATCAGTCAGGATGAAAATGACAGTCAGAAGATTCTGGCAAGGGCAGAAGTGGCTTACGGTACGACAACTTTTGACTTAATTAAACCGCTGAATTTAGCAAGCGATTACAGAAATATTGAAAAAGAAGTCAAAGTTGGACAATTATTGAAAAAATATTTTAAGGTTGAAGATACCGATGAGGGCAGGCAGTTTTATGTCCGGGAGGATGAGGATGTGTATCTGCTGGTGACGGAAGGTCTGGAAGCCATTAAAGCACAGATGCCGGTCTTTATTGATGAAAAATTCAGGGGCGTAAATGTTATCGATGCACCAAAAGTTGCTATTGGTGTTTCGATTTCAGGGGAATTACTTGAAATGAATGTGCAGACCGAAGAAATGAGCATGGACGAAATATATGACATTTTATCCACCTGGCATCGCCGCAAGAAGTATTACCGCATGAAAAATGGAGATTTCATGCGCATCGAGGATAATAGTATCGCAGTTTTGTCTGAACTGACACAGGGACTTGGTCTGTCCAGAAAACAATTAGAAGACGGAAAGATGCTTCTGCCAAAATACAGGACAAATTATATTGATACGGTATTGCGAAAACACCCGGAAAACATTGAGATTGAACGTAGCAGCGATTTCAAAAAAATCGTCCGCAATATGCGTGAATATGTGGACAGTGATTTTGAAATTCCGGAAGGGCTGAATGCAAAACTTCGAAATTATCAAAAAGATGGTTACAGATGGCTGTCTACACTGGCTGAGTGGGGATTTGGCGGTATTCTGGCAGATGATATGGGCCTTGGCAAGACAGTTCAGATGCTTGCATTTTTGCTGGCAAAGCGAAAACGTGCACTGATTGTATGTCCGGCGTCACTTGTATATAACTGGGCCGGTGAAGTGGAAAAGTTCACACCGGATTTAAAAGCTGTTGTGATTGCCGGTGCTGGTGAAAAACGAAGAAAAGAGTATGAGGACAGTCAGCTGGCAGACATCACAATTACGTCCTATGATTTATTAAAGCGTGATATTGATGAATATAAAGACCGTGCATTTGATTACATGGTGATTGATGAAGCACAGTATATTAAAAACGCGTCAACGCAGGCTGCAAAGGCTGTCAAAGAAGTTCAGGCAGGTGTGCGGTTTGCCATGACAGGTACACCGATTGAAAATAAACTCAGTGACCTGTGGAGTATTTTTGATTTTATTATGCCGGGATATTTGTATAACTATAAATATTATAAAAATGAAATCGAAGCTCCGATTGTGCAGCAGGCAGATGAAGCGGCATTAAAAAGACTGCAGACAATGGTGCGGCCGTTTATTTTACGGCGTAAAAAACAGGATGTCTTAAAAGATTTGCCGGAAAAACAGGAGGAAGTTGTTTATACACAGATGAATGAACAGCAAAGAAAGCTGTATCAGGCACATGTGCTTCGGCTTCGGGCAGAACTGGCGAATAAGACAGAGGATGAATTTAAGCAGGACAGCATTCGATATATTGCAGAATTAACAAAGCTTCGACAAATTTGCTGCTCACCAGAGCTGATTTATGAAGATTATCATGCCGGCAGCGGCAAGTTAGATACATGTATGGAGCTGATTTCGAGTGCGGTTGAGGGCAATCATCATGTGATTTTGTTTTCGCAGTTTACACAGATGCTAGATGTGATTCGCGAACAGTTGGAAAAACGTCAGATATCGTACTTGTATTTATCCGGCAAAAATTCAAAGCTGCAGCGTAAACAGATGGTGGATACTTTCCAGCAGGGCGGTATTTCTGTATTTTTGATTTCATTAAAAGCAGGTGGTACAGGACTGAATCTGACTATGGCAGATATTGTCATTCATTATGACCCATGGTGGAATATTGCCGCACAAAATCAGGCAACAGACCGTGCACATCGTATCGGACAGAAGAACGCTGTCAATGTGATGAAGCTTGTGGCTAAAGATAGTATCGAAGAAAGTATTATCAAATTGCAGGAACAAAAAGCAAGATTGTCTGAGGATGTGATTGAAGGTAAAGACGTCGCCGAATATCGTCTGAGCAAAGATGAGATACTTGGCTTACTGGAGGACAGAGCTGCGACAGATGTGTAAATTGCTGGTTTTTATGTTTTGCATGTTTAAAAGTCAAGTATATTATATCTGTTCTTTTTTTAACAAATGATAGTTAAAAGAATATTATGATTTAACAGATGTACTTCGTAAGATAAATAAAAATAGTCTATGAATATTGAAGCGTTATGCTAAAGATTTCAATATTTATGGACTATTTTTTTTGAATTGTATTTTTAAAAGAACAATCCTAAAAACTATTGTGTTATTTTTTTAACAGTGTTAAAATTGTAATTGTCAAATGATTAACAAAGTAATACACGCCTATAAACATATAAGATATATCAAAATATATATGAATATGTATAAAGTGATGTGTACAGATATTACGCATGTTAAGCACTGACAGGTGAAAAACAAATTCAAAGTATAACAACAATTAAGGAGATGTTAGCGATGAGCAGATTTTGTTTACCAAGAGATATTTATCACGGCAAAGGTTGCCTGGAAGAATTAAAGAATTTAAAAGGACACAAGGCAGTACTTGTTGTCGGTGGTGGTTCAATGAAACGTCAGGGATTTCTTGACAGAGCAGTAAAATACCTTGAAGAAGCTGGCATGGAAGTTCGCTTAATAGAAGGTGTTGAACCTGACCCATCTGTAGAAACAGTTATGAAAGGTGCCGCAGTGATGCGTGAATTTGAACCTGACTGGATTGTAGCTATGGGCGGTGGTTCACCAATTGATGCTGCAAAGGCAATGTGGGCATTTTATGAATATCCGGATGTAACATTCGAAGATTTATGTGTTCCATTTAACTTCCCTGAACTCAGACAGAAAGCAAAATTTGCAGCCATTCCTTCAACATCAGGTACAGCAACAGAAGTTACAGCTTTCTCTGTTATTACAAACTATCAGACAGGCGTTAAATATCCACTGGCTGACTTCAACATCACACCGGATGTTGCGATTGTTGATCCTGACCTTGTTTCTGGCCTTCCTGTAAAACAGGTGGCATACACAGGTATGGATGCATTGACACATGCGATTGAAGCTTATGTATCTACATTGAACGGTCCATTTACAGACCCACTTGCACTGCAGGCGATTGAAATGGTTCTGGATTATCTGCCAGCATCATATAACTGCGACATGGTTGCAAGAGAGCAGATGCATTATGCACAGTGTCTTGCAGGTATGGCATTCTCAAATGCATTACTTGGTATCGTACATTCTATGGCACATAAGACAGGTGCAGCATTCTCAACAGGTCATATCCCTCATGGATGTGCAAATGCAATTTATCTGCCATATGTTATCAAATACAATGCAAAAGATCCTGTAGCAGCAAAACGCTATGCGGAAATCGCACGCAGAATGGGCTTGCCAGGTACATCAGAAAAAGCATTAATCAACAGCTTATGTGAAAAAATCGACAGCTTCAACGTTCAGTTGAACATTCCAAAGACATTAAAAGAATTTGGTATCAACGAAGACGAATTCAAAGAAAAAGTTGCCAAAATCGCAGAACTTGCTGTCGGCGATGCATGTACAGGTTCCAACCCAAGACCAATCACACCAGCAGAAATGGAAAAATTGCTGACATGTACATACTATGGTACAGAAGTAGATTTCTAATAAGTAAAAATATTATTTAGTACCATTTTATTTAGAATCATTTTATTTAGAACCATTTTATTTAGAATGTTACATTTCTAAATAAAAACTTCAGAATGCAGATTCAAAAAGCAGAATCAAATAGATGGGTGATAAGTGATGATATTTGAATCTAAACTTTTGAATATGTTTTTCTGAAAAATACATAAAACAAATTATTGTAATATGTAATGCCAAAAATCCGAAGTATAACCTAATAACAAGAAGACCATAAAGTATACCGCAGAATGCTTTATGGTCTTTTTGCATCTTTTTAAATGTGCTTGTTGAGAAATAAACCGTTTGACATTTGAATGTCAGATGTTATAATTTATATACCCGATGGGGGTATATTGGGCTATTTGGTGTATATGGCATATAACAAAAAAGTTGGGTGATAAATTATAAACAGTGCAAATTTAGAAGAAAGCAGGTATGAATGATGGTCAAAACAGTATTAAAAATTGATGGTATGATGTGCGGCATGTGTGAATCTCATATGAACGATTTGATCCGTAAAAACTTCAAAGTAAAAAAAGTAACATCCTCTGCAAAAGACGGCGAGACAGTCATTATCAGCGATACAGATATTGATATCCCATTTGCAAAGAAGGAAATCAAAGCCATTGGCTACGAATTGCTTTCCTTCACAACAGAACCATACGAGAAAAAAGGCTTTTTCCATTTCGGAAAGAAAGCA
The DNA here is from genome assembly GCA_934339005.1 of uncultured Catenibacillus sp. Lineage (GTDB taxonomy): Bacteria > Bacillota > Clostridia > Lachnospirales > Lachnospiraceae > CAKRHR01. The sequence goes on from CAKRHR010000004.1 coordinate 44,849, forward strand.
TGATTGAATTAGAACATCATCAAAGTATTATTAAAAAGATGCTGAAATATTTTGGATACATACAGTGAGTATGAAAACCAAAATATTACAGCATCTTTTTTAACAATGGTTTAATTAATATAAATTTTTTCAGAGCAACATCTTTTTTTTATGAAAAGTTTTATTGTTGTGCTTCGGGTTTCATGGTAAAATTAAAAAAATATTAAAATATCCATATCAAGATTAAGAATGTTTATAAGATGCAGCAGGTATCAAAAAACAGACATGTTTTACAGAGGGAGTGAAATAGGACAATGGTTCATTTATTATTAGCGATTATTTATATGGCATTTATCAGTCTTGGTCTGCCGGATGCGCTTTTAGGATCGGCGTGGCCAATGATGTATGTGGAATTTAATGTGCCGATTTCATATGCAGGTGCGATTTCAATGATTATTTCAATCGGTACGATTATCTCAAGTTTACAGAGTGATCGATTGACAAAACGTTTTGGTGCAGGTAAGGTAACGGCAGTCAGTGTCGGACTGACAGCAGCGGCATTGCTTGGATTTTCTTTCAGTCATTCGTTTATATTATTATGTGTACTTGCCATTCCGTACGGACTTGGTGCCGGTGGTGTGGATGCGGCACTGAATAACTATGTGGCGTTGCATTATGCGAGCCGTCATATGAGCTGGCTGCATTGCATGTGGGGCATCGGTGCTGCGGCTGGTCCTTATATTATGAGTTATGTGCTGACCGGTGGACAGACCTGGAATATGGGTTATCGGCTGATTGGTATTTTGCAGATTGTATTGACAGCGATTTTATTGATAAGTTTACCGCTTTGGAAAAATCGTTCAGAAGCAGAAGATATGGTATCAGGCAGCGAAGATATTACTGTAAGTTCGGAAAATGTTCCAGAAGACAAGAAGCAAAAAGTGAAGGCTTTATCTATCAAACAGATTTTTGCGATTCCGGGTGCCAAAGAAATTATGATTACATTTTTCTGCTATTGTGCACTGGAACAGACCGCAGGACTTTGGGCGAGCAGCTATCTTGTATTACATACCGGTATTGATTCAGAAACAGCCGCAGGCTTTGCAAGCCTGTTCTATATCGGTATTACTGTAGGCCGTGCCATCAGTGGTTTTATCACAATGAAGTTAAATGATACGCAGATGATTCGTATGGGTCAGATGATTATTCTGGCAGGTATCATTATTTTGTTTTTACCTCTTGGACAGCAGACAGCCATCGCCGGTTTAGTGTGTATCGGGCTTGGCTGCGCACCGATTTATCCATGTGTCATTCATTCCACGCCAAAGCATTTTGGCGCAGATAAATCACAGGCTGTGATTGGTGTGCAGATGGCTTCAGCTTATGTCGGAAGCTGTATCACACCTCCTATTTTCGGTTTGATTGCACAGCATATCAGTACTGCATTATTCCCTGTATTTCTTTGCATCATTTTAATTTTAATGATTGTGATGCATGAAATGCTTTTAAAGAAAGTTCAAAGATAAGTTGTTGCATTTATTCAGGGTCAGACAGACCTAATAGCTGTCTGACCCTGAATGCATTTTATAGAAAATTAATGCTCTGGGTACAGGCAAGTACAAGACTTTTAGAAAAATAAATGTTATACTATTTCAGATATCAGATGTGGAAGATTTTGAAATCAAAACAGGCATATCTGAATATAAAATGTGGATATATATAGGCAGAAAGGAAGGCAGTATGCTTCAAATTAAAAATATACACAAAGAATACCGCACTGGACCACTGGTGCAAAAGGCACTGGACGATGTCAGTTTGAATCTCCGGGATAATGAATTTGTGGCGATTTTAGGACCGAGTGGTTCTGGTAAGACAACCCTGTTAAATATCATTGGTGGGTTGGACAGATATGACAGCGGTGATTTGATTATCAATGGTATTTCAACGAAAAAATATAAAGACCGGGATTGGGATTCTTATCGAAATCACACAATTGGCTTTGTGTTTCAGAGTTACAATCTGATACCGCACCAGACGATTTTGGCTAATGTCGAACTGGCGCTGACGATTTCAGGTATCGGCAAAAAGCAACGCACACAAAAGGCGATGGAGGCACTGAAGAAAGTCGGACTTGGAGAACAGGTACACAAGCGTCCAAATCAGTTGTCCGGTGGACAGATGCAGCGTGTGGCGATTGCCAGAGCACTTGTCAATGACCCGGATATATTGCTTGCGGATGAGCCAACCGGTGCACTGGACAGTGATACAAGCGTTCAGGTCATGGACTTATTAAAAGAGGTGGCACGGGACAGATTGGTCGTGATGGTAACGCATAACCCGGAACTGGCCCAGGATTACGCCACACGTATTGTGACGGTTAAAGATGGACATATTTTGTCAGATACCGATCCATTTGACATTGACGAGGCGTTAATGGCACCACCAGAACACAAAAATATGGGACGGGCAGCCATGTCATTTTTGACAGCCTTATCATTAAGTTTTAATAACCTTAGGACCAAAAAAGCGAGAACTTTATTAACTGCATTTGCAGGTTCCATTGGTATTATTGGTATTGCACTGATTCTTGCCCTGTCTACAGGTGTGAATGATTATATTCAGCAAATGGAGGAAGATACGTTGTCAGAATATCCGCTGCAGATTCAAAGCAGTGGCCTGGATATAAGTTCAATGCTTGTCGGTATGGGTGGAGGCCCAGGTAATGATGAGGAAAAATCTGAGGATAAAGTCCATGTGATTTCCATGGTGACAAACATGTTTTCAACGATGAATTCTAATGATTTGAAATCCTTAAAGGCCTATCTGGACAGCGGTGAGAGTGATATCGAACAGTATACAAAAGCTGTGGAGTATGCGTACAATGTCACACCTCAGATTTACAGAGAAACAAAAGATAGTGTGCGTCAGGTACATCCGGACCAGTCATTTTCAGCCATGGGACTTGGATCATCAACTTCTGCAGGCAGTGTTATGTCCAGCATGATGAGTACGAATGTATTTTATAAAATGCCGGACAATACAGATTTATACGAAAGCCAGTATGATGTCAAGGCAGGTCGCTGGCCAAAAAATTATAATGAATGTGTGCTGGTTCTGACAAGCAACGGCGGCATGAGTGATTTCTTATTGTATACACTTGGACTTCGGGATGCAGTTGAATTAGATGACATGGTGCAGTCTTTTGTTAAGGATGAAACAGTGCAGACACCGGATAACATTCAGGATTATGATTATGATGAAATTCTTGGCCGGAAGTTTAAGCTGGTCAACAGTGCAGATTACTATGAATATGACAGTCAGTATAAAGTCTGGAAGGATAAAACCGGCGATAAAGATTACATGAAAAAACTTGTGGCAAATGGCGAAGATATGACCATTGTCGGTATCGTACAGCCAGCCAAAGGAAGTAATGCAGCCTCGTTGACGGCGGGTATAAATTATCCGGCATCCCTTGTTACACATGTGGTGGAAAATGCGGCTGAAAGTGAGATCGTAAAACAGCAGTTGGCAGATTCAAAAACCAATGTATTTACAGGGGAAGCCTTTGGTGTAGCACAAGACTCAGATGATTTTGATATGAATTCTCTGGTAACAATTGATGAGGATGCGCTGGCAGATGCTTTTGCATTTGACCAGAATGGAGTGGGCAGTGCTTTTGCAGGTTCATTTGATTTGTCCGGCGCATTTGGCAATGCGGCATCAGGCATTGACCTGTCTGGGATGATGAATCTTGATGACATTTCTGTAGATTTGCCGCAGATGCCTGCGATATCTATGAAGGATATGCTTGGCAGTGTTAAAATTACGGTGTCACAGAAGCAGTTACAAACACTTGCAGAGAGTATGTTTGAGGGTTATCAGGCATATGTCAAAACACATCCGGAGGCAGATTATTCAGGACTTGCCAGTGATTTTGCCGCATATCTTGGCACAGATGCGGCTAAGCAGATTATTTATGCCAATATCAAAGAAATAATTGAAGCCAATGGTGGCGTAGAGATTTCTGCGGAATTATTGCAGCAAATGGTGACGGAAGTCATGTCAGGCTATCAGGCATATATTACAAAAATGGGTTATACAGATCCGGATAAATTTGGCGAGTATCTGATGGAATATCTGCAGACGGCTGAGGCGCAGGAAATATTAAAACGCTGGGCGGACAAACTGTTTATGAACATGGACGATTTTACGATTACAGATGAACAGCTTGAAAAAATGGCATCTGAGCTTGCCGCAGGTTATCTGACGTATGCGACGGAGCAGGGCTTGCCTGACCCATCAAAAATGGGGGATTATTTTCTGGATTATCTGGCATCAACAGACGGACAGGCACGTCTGACAGAAGGTGTTACGGGTATGATCGATACGTCTGAACTTGAGGCACAAGTGGCATCATCGATTCAGTCTTACATGGAGTCTGTGATGCAAAGCTATGGCAACGTCATCAGTCAGGCTGTGGAAACACAGATTACATCAGTGATGCAGCAGATGATGACGCAGCTTGGCAACAGTATGAGCAGTGCCATGGCTCAGGCAATGACCTCTGTTGGTGACAGCCTGGCATCAGCCATGAATGTGGATGGTGAAGCATTTGCAAAAGCTTTTCAGATGAATATGAGCGGTGATGAACTGATGGAATTACTGATGTCTATGGGCTCATCTGCAAGTACAACCTATGAAAGTAATTTACAGACACTTGGTTATGCTGAATTTGATAATCCAAGTGGTATTAATATTTATCCGAAGGATTTCACAAGCAAAGAGCATGTGATTGATATTTTGGATGCATATAATGCGCGTATGGAAAATGAAGGCAAATCCGAGCAGGTCATTTCTTATACAGATGTGGTTGGCACATTGATGTCCTCAGTGACGGATATCGTTGATATTGTCAGTTATGTGCTGATTGCCTTTGTGGCGATTTCGCTTGTGGTATCGTCGATTATGATTGGTGTTATTACTTATATCAGTGTCCTTGAGCGTAAGAAGGAAATCGGTATTTTGCGTGCGATTGGTGCCTCAAAGAAAAATATTTCACAGGTATTTAATGCGGAAACATTTATTATCGGTCTGTGTTCAGGTATTTTAGGTATCGGTCTGACGTTGTTAATTTTGATTCCGGGCAACATGGTGATTCACTATATTGCCGAGCAGCATAACGTGACAATGTCTGCGGTACTTCCGGTCGTTCCAGCCATCGTTTTGGTTGTCTTGTGTATTGTGCTGACAATGCTTGGCGGTCTGATTCCGTCAAAGAAAGCGGCTAAGAGCGATCCTGTGACGGCATTGAGGACGGATTAAGTTTAATATGCCCTTAAAGGATACATATTTTTTTGAAAATATATTTTTGAAGATATCAATACAGATCAATAAAAAACAGACATAAATAACATTTTAAGGTGGAATGGTTCCGCCGGATGTTGTTTATGTCTGTTTTATTTGTTAAATGATAAATCTATTGATGTATAAAATTACTCCTTTTTGCTTTAAATATCTTCCTTTCCATATCTTCTGCGCATCAGCAGCAAGAACAGGATGAGCAGAACAATACAGATTGGCAGTGATATCCATGCAAGTCCAATAAGGTTAAATACATTTAAAATACCGATAATCAGGTAGCCGATACAGCAGACTACAGCTACAGTTAATGCATATGGAATCTGAGTGGATACATGATTTACATGGTTGCACTGACCACCGGCGGATGCCATGATTGTTGTATCAGAAATCGGTGAGCAGTGGTCACCGCAGACTGCACCGGAGAGGCAGGCAGCCACAGAAATTACCATCATTGTGCCGGATGGGAATACGCCGATGACAATCGGAATCAAAATTCCAAATGTACCCCAGGACGTACCGGTGGCAAAAGCAAGTCCGGCAGCCACCGCAAAGATAATGATTGGTAAAAATCCCTGAAGCGACTGGGCTGAACCGGCAACAAGATTGGCAACAAAGATGTTAGCGCCAAGCAGGTTTGTCATACCGGATAATGTCCAGGCCATGGCAAGAATTAAAATCGGTGCAATCATAGCCTTAAAACCTTCAGGAATACATTCTGTAAATTCTCTGAAAGAAAGTACATCACGCAGCATATAGTAAATAAATGTAAAAATCAGAGCGATAAAGCCACCGATTACAAGACCGACAGATGCATCAGAATCTGAGAATGCATCAATAAAACTCTTTCCGTCAAAGAAGCCGCCTGTGTAAACCATACCCATGATACATGCGGCAATCAATACAACAACCGGTAAAATCAGGTCAAGCACGATACCTTTGTCACTGACTTTATCATCATTTGCATCTTCATAAGGACGGTCTACAGTGGTGAACAAATCACCGTTTAAAGCATTATTTTCATGCAGACGCATTGGTCCAAAATCCACGCGGATCACTACCATGCCGATGATCATGACAAGCGTCAGAATGGCATACAGGTTAAATGGAATTGTCTGTAAAAATACAGAGAAGCCATTAATACCTGAATCTTCCGGAACAGAAGATGTGACGGCAGCAGCCCATGAGCTGATAGGTGCAATAATACATACAGGTGCGGCTGTAGCGTCAATAATATAAGATAATTTTGCTCTGGATACTTTGTGGCTGTCTGTGACAGGACGCATGACGCTGCCGACAGTCAGACAGTTAAAATAGTCATCCACGAAAATCAGTACGCCAAGCACCATTGTTGCAAGCTGGGCACCGATACGTGTCTTGATATGTCTGGAAGCCCATTTGCCAAATGCGGCAGAGCCGCCGGCTTTATTCATCAGAGCCACCAAAATACCAAGAATAATCAGGAAAATCAAAATACCAACATTCCAGGAATTGGCAAGTTTGTAAACCATACCGCCATCTTCATTAAAAAACATTGTATTCATCATTAATTCCAGATTGCCGTTGCTGTATAATAATGCGCCTACGATAATACCAACAAACAGCGAGGAATAAACTTCTTTTGTAAAAAGTGCAAGTGCAATCGCCACAATCGGTGGGAGAAGTGCAAATACAGTAGCGTAGGCGGCGCTTGTGTAATTCTCATCGACCGTAACGTTTTTTGATACTGTTGTGCTGATCACTGCAAAAACTGCAATCAGAGCTAAAAGCACAACCATCACGATTCGTTTCTTTGTTTTTCTCATCTTAACCTCCAAATCACATAATTAAATCCAGTTTAGCATAACCTTAAAAATGTCACAAGTTCTTTAATGGGGAAAATGAAAAAAATTTAAAAGTTTGCGATAAATAGTGTTATTGTTTGCATGTTATACAATCAGTAATCAAATAGCTATAAAATTAAAAAATAAATACAGATGGCTTTTGACAGGTAAAAAAAGGTGCGTTATCATAGGAGGTAGAGATGAAATTCAAAGAGGTGAGAAGATGAAGCTGCCGGGATATTATTCTTCAGGTGAATTTGCCCAAAAAGCACACATTACGAAAAAAACGATTCGTTATTATGATGAACATAACATATTAAAGCCCTCCTATGTAAATGAAAACGGGGCGAGGTTTTATACAGATGAGGATTTTGCCAGATTGCAGCAGATTCTTTTCTTAAAATATCTCGGATTTTCTCTGGATGATATTAAAGAAATTACGATGCGCAATTCCAGCCAGCATTTTCTTTCTGAATCTTTGCATATGCAGCTTGGATTTATAGAGGAACGCTTAGAACAGATGCAGCTTGTCAAGCGTGCACTGCAGGATGCTGCAGGGGCTGTGGATGCCGGCAAAGATGTTGACTGGAGTCAGATGCTTCAGCTTGTGAATCTGAATGAGCTTGAGCAGAAACTGAAAATGCAGTATCGAAATTCTTCAAATATTTCAGCCAGAATCCAACTGCACAATGAGTTTGCCAAAAATAAACAGGGTTGGTTTCCGTGGATTTTTGAGCAATGTCATTTTAAGCCGGGGGATATGGTGCTTGAACTGGGTTGCGGGGATGCATCTCTGTGGCTTCAAAATAAAGAAAAAATACCGAAAAGTATATCCATTACATTAAGCGATGTGTCCGATGGCATGTTACGTGATGTACGTCGGACGATTGGTGAGCATGACGGACGATTTAATTATGAAGTGATGGATGCGCATCATATTAATGCACAGGACAATGTTTTTGATGTGGTGATTGCAAATCATGTTTTATTTTATTGCTATGACTTGCCAAAGGTTATTTCAGAAATCAGGCGTGTATTAAAACCGGGTGGTACATTTGTGTGTAGCACTTATGGGTCACAGCACATGATTGAAATCAGTCAGCTTGTGCAGGATTTTGATGACCGTATTGTGTTGTCGGCGGATAAATTATATGAAGTTTTTGGTCGGGAAAATGGCAAGGAACAGCTTGAGGCAGCCTTTGCTGAGGTGCAGTGGCTGCAGTATGAGGATGTCCTTGAAGTGACAAAACCAGAGCCTCTGATTGCATATGTATTGTCCTGCCATGGCAACCAGAATCGGTATATTGTAGATAAATACAAAGAATTTCGTACATTTGTAAAGAAAAAAACGGATAAGGGATTTCATATTACAAAGGATGCAGGAATTTTTGTATGCCGGTTGACATAAAATGCGGTATTATTCATTATTAAAAATATTTGAAAAGTAAACATCTTATCGGACAAGTATCAATGATGTTCCTAATTATGAAGATTTTATGAAAAATAGTAAAATTCAAAAAAAGTACTTGAAGATGCCCTTAGGGCACCTTTTATAATCAGCCTATGGAACAATATTGGAAATTGAATTGAACCAAAGGAGGATTCCGATGAAAGGTATAATTTTAGCAGGCGGTTCAGGTACAAGACTTTATCCGCTTACAATGGTAACATCCAAACAGTTACTTCCTATTTATGATAAACCGATGATTTATTATCCAATGTCAGTATTGATGAATGCGGGCATTCGTGATATTTTAATTATTTCTACACCTCAGGATACACCACGTTTTGAAGAACTTTTAGGTGACGGACATCAGTTCGGTGTGACACTCACTTATGCTGTTCAGCCAAGCCCGGATGGACTGGCACAGGCATTTATTATCGGTGAAGAATTTATCGGTGATGATACAGTAGCCATGGTGCTCGGCGATAACATTTTTGCAGGTCACGGCTTTAACAAACGTTTAAAAGCGGCTGTTGAAAATGCAGAAAGTGGCAAAGGCGCAACCGTATTTGGTTATTATGTAGATGACCCTGAACGTTTTGGTATCGTGGAATTTGACCATGAAGGCAAAGCTATTTCTATCGAAGAAAAACCAGAGCATCCAAAGAGCAATTATTGTGTGACAGGTCTTTATTTCTATGACAATAAAGTTGTTGAATATGCAAAAAATTTAAAGCCTAGTGCCCGTGGTGAACTTGAAATCACAGACCTTAACCGTATTTATCTTGAAGAAGGCCAGTTAAATGTTGAACTTTTAGGTCAGGGCTTTACATGGCTTGATACGGGTACACATGAAAGTCTTGTAGATGCGACAAACTTTGTGAAAACGATCGAAACACATCAGCACCGCAAGATTGCATGCCTGGAAGAAATCGCTTACTTAAATGGCTGGATTACAAAAGAGGAAGTTTTAAAAACTTATGAAATTGTTAAGAAAAACCAGTACGGACAATATTTGAAGGATGTCCTTGACGGCAAATACAGAGAACAGCTTTATTAATGGGCTTATATTTCAAAAATAATCAGTATGGCGGACTGTAAAGTGCAGCCAGAAATATAATAAAGTTTGAAATACTATAAATTGAAATGATTCAGTCAAAGGAGAAAAATATCAAATGAATATTATTGTGACCGGCGGTGCCGGATTTATCGGAAGCAACTTTATTTTTCATATGTTAAAAAAATACCCGGACTACAGAATTATCTGTCTGGACTGCCTGACATATGCAGGTAATTTATCAACACTTGCACCAGTGATGGACAACCCGAATTTCCGTTTTGTCAAAGAAAGCATCACAGACCGTGAAGCTGTTTACCGTCTGTTTGAAGAAGAACATCCGGACATCGTTGTCAACTTTGCAGCAGAAAGCCACGTTGACCGTTCCATCGAAAATCCTGAAGTATTTCTGGATACAAATATCAAAGGTACAGCAGTGCTGATGGATGCATGCCGCAAATACGGTATCAAACGTTATCATCAGGTATCTACAGATGAAGTTTACGGTGATTTGCCATTAGACAGACCAGACCTGTTTTTCACAGAAGAAACACCAATTCACACAAGCAGCCCATACAGCTCATCCAAAGCCGGTGCAGACCTTTTAGTACAGGCTTACCACAGAACTTATGGACTTCCTGTAACAATCAGCCGTTGTTCAAACAACTACGGCCCGTATCATTTTCCGGAAAAACTCATCCCTCTGATGATTGCCAATGCACTTGCAGACAAACCACTGCCGGTTTATGGTGAAGGTTTAAATGTGCGTGACTGGTTATATGTTGAGGACCACTGCAAAGCCATTGATTTGATTATTCACAAAGGTCGTGTGGGCGAAGTTTATAACATCGGCGGACATAATGAAATGAGAAACATTGATATCGTTAAGATTATCTGTAAAGAACTTGGTAAACCGGAAAGCCTGATTACTTATGTAACAGACCGTAAAGGTCATGATATGCGTTATGCCATTGATCCTACAAAGATTCATAACGAACTTGGCTGGCTTCCGGAAACAAAATTTGAAGATGGTATCAAGAAAACAATTCAGTGGTATCTGAACAACAGAGAATGGTGGGAGACAATCATTTCCGGTGAATATCAAAATTACTACGAAAAAATGTATGGAGATAGATAGGATGAAGATATTTGTAACAGGCGTTGGCGGTCAGCTTGGACATGATGTGATGAATGAACTTGCAGCCCGTGGACATGTTGGTATCGGCTCGGATATTCAGCCGGCTTATAGTGGGATTGCAGATGGTTCGGCAGTTTGTACAGCGCCTTACGTTTCATTGGATATTACAGATGCTGATGCGGTGAATAAAGTACTTGGTGAAATGAAACCGGATGCAGTTATTCATTGTGCAGCCTGGACAGCCGTTGATGCTGCTGAGGATGAGGATAAAAAAGATACAGTTCGCCGCGTTAATGAAGAAGGAACAAAAAATATTGCAAATGCATGTAAAGCATTGGACTGCAAAATGATTTATATTAGTACAGATTATGTATTTAACGGTCAGGGTGAAACACCATGGACACCGGATTGTAAAGATTACGCACCGTTAAATGTGTATGGTGAAACAAAACTTGCAGGCGAGCTTGCAGTGTCACAGACACTTGAAAAATACTTTATCGTGCGTATTGCATGGGTATTTGGTTTAAACGGCAAAAACTTCATTAAAACGATGCTTAACGTTGGCAAATCCCATCCACAGCTTAAAGTTGTCAACGACCAGATTGGTACACCAACATATACATTGGATTTGGCAAGACTCTTAGTTGATATGATTGAAACTGAAAAATATGGTTATTATCATGCAACAAATGAGGGCGGCTATATTAGCTGGTATGATTTTACAAAGGAAATTTTTGCACAGGCGGTAGCGCTTGGACATGAAGAATATGCACCTGAACATGTCAGTGTCACACCGGTTACAACAAGTGAATATGGTGTTTCTAAAGCGGCAAGACCATTTAACAGCCGCCTGGACAAACACAAGCTTGTAGAAGCAGGATTTAAACCACTGCCGACCTGGCAGGATGCGCTGAACCGCTATTTGAAGGAAATTTTGTGATAATAAATCAAATTTAAAAATTTTTCAGACAAAGGAGTGTTTGAAATGGGTCAGATTAAAGTTGAAAAAAATGTAGGCGGTATCGAAGGACTGTGCGTCATCGAACCAGCCGTACACGGTGATGCCAGAGGTTATTTCATGGAAACTTATAACCAGAAAGACATGGAAGAAGCAGGTCTTCATATGATATTTGTTCAGGACAACCAGTCCTGCTCAACAAAAGGTGTTTTAAGAGGCTTACATTTTCAGAAAGAATTTCCGCAGGGCAAATTAGTCCGTGTGATTAAAGGTTCTGTTTATGACGTTGCAGTCGATTTAAGAAGCAGCTCAAAAACTTATGGTCAGTATTATGGTATTGAACTGACAGAAGAAAATAAAAAACAGTTTTATATTCCTGAAGGTTTTGCACATGGCTTTCTTGTATTATCCGATGTTGCAGAATTTTGCTACAAAGTCACAGATTTCTATCATCCGGGAGATGAAGGCGGTATGGCATGGAACGACCCTGAAATCGGTATTGCATGGCCACAGCTTGCCGGCGAATATAAAGGCAATGCAAGCGCCGAAGGCTATACACTTGAAGATGGCACACCATTAAATTTAAGTGATAAAGATCAGAAATGGTTTGGCATTAAAGAAACATTTAAGTTTTAAATTTTAAACAGTCACAGAAATATTTAAGGTTTTTGTCTGCATTTAATTTACAGATGAAATCATAAATATACTGTGACTGTTTTTTTGCGCTCTTTTTATTTGTCTTTTCAGGGGTTTTATGGTAGACTTAAAGGAACGTAACATATGCTGAAAGAGCAGAAAGAAGGCGAAGCATTGGAAAAACGTATGGACAAAAAAATTAAAGAGCAGGAGGACGCTCTGAAGATAAAAAAGATTAAACTCCTTGCCGGGGAGAACAAGTATGACGAGGCGTTGGATGTGATAGGTCAGGTGGATGTTTCACGCATTAAGCTGACACCGACACTGTGTCTGATTGGTGATGTGTATATGCATGCCGGTATGTATGATAAGGCAGAAGAAGTGCTTGTGAAGGTATACAACAAGACGCCATCGAACAGAAGGATATTAAGTCTGCTGACAACTCTTTATACGGATATGGGAGAGTACAGCGAGGCTGAGTATTATTATAAAGAATTTATCGGTGTTGCTTCAAAAGATGTGCACAGATATATTCTCAGATATCAGTTGGACAAGGCAAAGGGTGAGCGCATGTCTGTGTTGATTGATACCCTTGAACGACTGAAGGATTATGAATACGAAGAAGAATGGGCCTATGAACTGGCGCAGTTATATCACAAATCCGGTGACGACAAAAAGGCTATCAAAGAATGTAATGAAATCATACTGTGGTTTGGACATGGTTTGTATGTCAATAAAGCGATTGCATTAAAATGCAGCATTACCGGTGAACCGGTACCGTTTGAAGACGAGAATGACGAAGATATTTACACTGAAAAAGAAGATGAACACGTATCCGGTCTGACCGATACTTCTATTGATGTAGAGATGATTGAAAAGATGCTCAGAGAACAGGGCGCAAATTTAGAGGAAGATCTGGATGCAGAAGATGATGACTACTCAGATGCAGATGCTTCTGCTAAACGCACATCGGTTACAGATGATTCGAATGACAATTTTGCCGATGAAATCACAGATGATGCGTCAGAGTTTGAAGACGATTTTGATGCAGATATGCCGGATTCTCATGCGGGAGCATCAGCACCTGTCGTTGTAAATGATACGGATATGGTATCAAGCCAGGCGGCTGTCGGTTTGTTTGATGCATTATCCACAGACAGTACGATGGATTTCTGGGGCGATATTCGTAAACGCAGAGAACAGAAAAAAGCTGAGAAGGCAGCCAAAGCTGCACATAGACATAAAGGCGAAGACACAGACACAGCAATGGCGGCAAATTCCGTATCAGATATCGATGATAAAGATTTTGAAGATGAAGTATTTGATGGTACTTCAAAGAATGACGATTTTGACGTATCCATGCTTTCAGATGAGCGTTTCAAACAGTCACTGATGGAAGAATCACTGGATGACGATGATTTTGACGATGAATTTTCAGATGAAACATTTTTAAATGAAGCACCGGAGGATGCATTTGAAAAAGAATTGTTCGAAGAAGATTTGGATGCAGAAGATGAAGAAAATACAGCTTCGGATAATGAAAATCCGGTGGATAAAGCGCTGAAGAATGAAGCTTCAGAAGATACAAATTCAGATGTTGAAGAAAATAATTCTAAGGCAGAGAAAGCTGACACTGTTGCGATAACAGATGCAGCAGGTACTGAAGCTAAAGTTTCAGGCGCATCAGAACATACTGTAGAAATTAATCGTAATGACATTGATTTCGCTCAGAAAGCATCAGTGCAGACACCAGTTGGGGTTGATGTGGAAGCCGCATCTTCAGAAAATACAATAAAAGCGCCAGTTGCAGAAGATGGCCTTATGTATGAAGATGACGATGATATCGTTCAGGAACGTTCATGGACAGAAGAAGACAAGACCTTTATTGATGGACTTTTCGGTGAAAAAAAGACACAGACACAAAATGACGTCTTTTCCGATGTTCCGGATATCGACTATGTCAAAGAGCAGTTGAGCAAGACATTTACAAAGTTTGAAGATGCCGATGTTGAGGATTTTGATATTCTGGCGGACTATGATATTAACTTTGTGGTACTGTGTAATGACAGTTCGATGAAAGCACAGATTTCATTAGGTATTGCAAAGGCTTTGAATACTTATGGTATGTGCGACAAGACAAAGATTTTCCGCGCATCAGCGGAAGATTTAAATAAACGAGATTTCTCAATGATTTTTGACAGACTGCAGGGTGGCTGCCTTATTATTGATAAAGCAGGTCAGCTTTCGGACCAGTCCGCAGAGATTATTGAAAAATATGTTGATAAGGATAATCAGCAGACTGCAATTATTTTATCCGAAACACAGGATGCGATTATGCAGTTCTGGAAGAAGCACCAGACATTACGTGCTAAATTCCTGAATGTCATTAACGTTTCAAAATACAATGAGATGGAATTAGTTACCCTTGCCAAAGGTTATATCGATGAGCGTAAATATGAACTGGATGAAGATGCAGCACTTGTGCTCCGAGATTATTTCAAACGGGAGTTGGACAAAGGTCAGGAAGTCAATTATGACGATGTTATCGAAATCGTTGACCTGGCAATTGCTAACCTTGAAAAACGAAATGTGCGCAATTTATACATGACAGTTTTGGATAATAAATACGAAGAAGCCAAAATGTTCAGATTGCTGCCACAGGATTTTAAGATTCTGATGTAGTTGTTTAATTAAAACAATGCAAAACACTTATCGCCTGATAAGCGAGCAGGCATTAAACACAAATAGTGAATAAAATATGAAACAGTCAGAGTAAAGCGCGTTTAATTCTGACATGATAAAATCTCCAAATTTACAGATACTAAGCTACAGATGACAGCTAAGGATTTTTTGAATTGAAAATTCTGGGCAATGTAGCAAAAAGGTGTTCTGAAAATTTGGGGATTTTTTTCTTGACATACTATATACCGATTGGTATACTAAAAGCATGGAGGTGATGACGTGGACAACAAAAAGAAAATCCTTGAAACAGCACTGGATTTATTTTATGCCAAAGGCTATGATGCCGTGGGTGTACAGGAGATAGCGGAGAAGTCAGGGGTGACAAAACCCACGCTTTACCACTATTATGGGAGTAAATACGGTTTATTGGAGAGCTTGATAAAGACCTATTACGAAGATTTTGAAAAGGATATCAGATGGGCTGAACTTGGTGGTGATGACTTGCCAACTACTCTATACCGGGTCGTAAAGACATTTTTTGAGTTTGCACATGAGAAACCGAAGTTTTACTCATTTTTTATGTCGATGTTTTATGCGGGTGAGGCTTCTGATATGAAGAAAGCTGTACTTCCATATGCATCCAGACAGATGAACGAGATTACACAATTATTTACGCAGGCAAATCCTGTGATTGGCAATATGAATGGCCGTCAGGAACAGTATGCAGTAACTCTGATGGGTATGGTAAATCATTATTTACTGATGTACCTCACCAGAGGCGATGAACACATGATTGAAGATGACAGAGCATTTGCAGTAGTGCACCAGTTTTTGCATGGTATATATGTATAAATGTAAGGTGATTTATGACATAATGACATTTAGGGAGGGCTTATACGATGGCAGCATGGTATGACAAAGCAGTATTTTATCATTTATATCCACTGGGGGCATGTGGATGTGCAAAGGAGAATGATTATCAGGTTAAAGAAAGTAAATTTGACATTTTAAACCAATATATTGAACATATGAGCGATATGGGATTTAATGCCGTTTATATCGGACCGTTATTTGAATCTGCAACACATGGATATGATACGACAGATTACAAAAAGATTGACAGCAGACTTGGAACGAATGAAGAATTTAAACAGTGGGTAAAGGATTGCCATGCCAAAGGTATTAAAGTCGTTGTAGATGGTGTATTTAATCATACAGGACGCGATTTCTTTGCATTTCAGGATTTGAAAGCAAAGAAGTGGGATTCATTTGCAAAAGACTGGTATTGCTGGGTAGATTTTAACCAGAGTGGACCGTTTAGTGATGGATTTAGCTATGAATCATGGCGCGGCTTTGCGATTTTACCAAAATTAAATATGCAGAATCAGGCAGTCCGAGATTATATGCTTGATGTGGCGCGCTTCTGGATTTCAGAATTTGATATTGATGGCATCCGACTGGATTGTGCAGATGTACTGGATTTTGAATTTATGAAGCAGTTAAGACATGTGACGACAGAAATGAAACAGGATTTCTGGCTGATGGGTGAAGTCATCCATGGCGATTACGGCCGATGGGTGAATCCTGAGATGCTGCACTCTGTGACAAACTATGAATTGCACAAGGGTATTTTCTCTGCGCACAATTCACACAATTATTTTGAGATGGCACATTCCATCATGCGTCTGTTTGGACCATATGGTTTATGTAAAGGTGCCAATTTATACAACTTTGTAGACAATCATGATGTGGACCGAATTTATAATAAGCTGACAAATCCAAAGGATTTAGTACCTGTGTATACATTTTTATATACGATTGTAGGTATTCCGTCAGTTTACTACGGTTCAGAGTTTGGTATTGAAGGCTGTAAAGCCGGAGGCAGCGACGATCCATTGCGTCCGAAGCTTGAGCCAAAGACATATGTCAACAAACATCCTGAACTGACCGAACTTTTGAAGAATCTTGCCGGGCTCAAGAAAGATTATGAAGAATTATGTCTTGGCGAGTATAAAGAATTATTATTACAGAACAGACATTATGCCTATGCAAGGGTATATAACGGCCAGACATGCATTACTGTATTAAGTAATGATGATGCGCCAAAAGAATTATGGATTCCACTGCCAATGGGTGGAACAACGGCAATCGACTTACTTCATCATCAGACAGCAGAAGTTGTGAATGGACAACTCCATTTGACTATTCAGGGCCATGACGGGGCAGTGATTAAAATCCAGTAATATCAGGAGGTTAAGGATTATGGAACGAAGACTGACGCAGTCAGATGATTATTTATTTGGATTAG
Source organism: uncultured Catenibacillus sp. (assembly GCA_934339005.1). GTDB lineage: Bacteria > Bacillota > Clostridia > Lachnospirales > Lachnospiraceae > CAKRHR01. Next base: position 62,232 of record CAKRHR010000004.1, read on the forward strand.
GCAGACATTATGAAATATATGAAAAATTAGGTGCGCATCCGACGACAGAGGATGGCGAAGCGGGCGTTTATTTTGCAGTTTGGGCACCGCATGCACAGTCTGTCAGTGTTGTTGGTAATTTTAATGAGTGGACACCAAAGCAGCACTTGATGAGCCGCAGAGAAGATTCTGGTATTTTTGAACTTTTTATTCCGGGGCTGCAGACCGGTGAAATGTACAAATATGCAGTGGAAACCAGCTGGGGTGAGATTTTATATAAAGTAGACCCATACGGTAATTATTCAGAAATCCGTCCGGGTAATGCTTCTGTAGTAACAGATATCAGCGATTTTGCCTGGGATGATGACAAGTGGCAGGAAGATAAGAAAAATGAAAAAGCGCAGTCCCCGAAAAAACCAATGGCAATTTATGAGGTGCATCTTGGATCATGGAAAAAAGATGAAACAGGCGCAAATTTTGGATTTTTAAATTATAGAAGGCTGGCACATGAACTGGCAGAATATGTCAACTATATGGGGTATACACATGTGGAATTAATCGGTATTGCTGAGCATCCTTTCGATGGTTCATGGGGTTATCAGGTGACCGGTTATTATGCACCGACAGCACGTTATGGTACACCGGAAGATTTTATGTATTTTGTGAATTATATGCATGACCAGGGTATTGGTGTGATTTTAGACTGGGTGCCGGCGCATTTTCCAAAGGATGCACATGGTCTTGGGCGTTTTGATGGTGAAGCGTTGTATGAGCATCCGGATAGCAGAAAAGGTGAACATACACAGTGGGGTACTTACATATTTAACTATGAAAAGCCACAGGTGGCAAACTTCCTGATTGCCAATGCATTATTCTGGCTTGAGAAGTTCCACATTGATGGTCTGCGTGTGGATGCGGTGGCTTCCATGTTATATTTGGATTACGGCCGCGAGCAGGGACAATGGGTGCCAAACAAGGATGGCGGCAATAAAAATTACGAAGTTATGGAATTTTTGAAGCATCTGAATTCTATTTTAGTCAGACGCAATCCGGGCACAATGATGATTGCTGAGGAATCTACAGCATTTCCGAAGGTGACATGGCGTGCAGAGGATGAGGGCCTTGGATTTTCTTATAAATGGAACATGGGCTGGATGCACGATTTCTTAAATTATATGCAGCTTGATCCATATTTCAGACAGCATCACCATAATGAACTGACATTTAGTTTTACATATGCTTTCGCTGAAAAATATATCCTTGTGTTGTCCCACGATGAAGTGGTGCATATGAAAGGCTCAATGCTTAATAAAATGCCGGGGGATATGCCACATAAATTTGCAAATTTAAGAGCCGCTTATGGTTTGATGATGAGTCATCCGGGCAAAAAATTATTGTTTATGGGTCAGGACTTCGGACAACTTCGTGAATGGAGTGAGGAAAGAAGCCTTGACTGGTATCTGCTTGATCAGGAACTAAGTCATCGTCAGTTGAATAATTATTACAGAGATTTGCTGGCTTTATATAAGGATAATCCTGCCATGTATGAACTGGATTGTGAAGAAGATGGCTTTAAATGGGTATTTGGCGCAGATGCATCACACAATATGCTGACATTTTGCCGAATGACAAAAGATAAGAAAAACTGCATTTTATTCCATTTTAACTTCTCACCAGTGGAATACAGAGATTTCAGAATTGGCTGTCCATGCCCGGGCACATATACAGAAATCTTTAACGATGATAAGGAAATTTATGGTGGTACGGGACTGTTAAATCCAAAGCCGATTGAAGCTGAAGCAAAAGAATGGGATTGGAATGACTATTCCATGGAAATCAACGTGCCGGCGTATGGTATGGTGGCTATGCAGTTTGATTACGTGGAACCACCGAAGAAAACGGATGAAGATGTTGCGGAAACTTCGGAAACTGCGAAACCAGCAAAGAAACCAGAGATGGCTTCAGAAGCTGCAAAACCAGCAAAGAAACCAGAGATGGCTTCAGAAGCTGCAAAACCAGCAAAGAAATCAGAGAAGGATTCAGAAACTGCAAAACCAGCAAAGAAACCAGAGGCAGTTTCAAAAACTGCTGAGCCGACAAAACAGTCTTCATCAGGTAAAAAAACAACGCAGACAACAAACCGAAAAACAGCGTCTACAGGAAAGAAGATTGCAGGAAAAAGTAAAAAATAGAAGTTCATACCATGGTGCATAAAAACATCGGGTGAACAGAGGCTGACAGCTGATTCATGCTGAATAATTTTAAATATAAAACAGTATAAAATACAGAATAGTTACAAATCACAGAGCATATTCTAAAACAAATCAATGCAGGTGAGCGAAATGAGCGAACGACTTTTATTGATGGTGTTAATAGGGATATGCTCTGTGATTTTTATTATCGGTTTTATTTTTAAACGTATGGACATCCTGATTCGTGGGGCAATTCGTGGCATTACCGGAAGCGTGGTGATCTATGGTATTGGCTTTATCATGCAGGCGGTCGGTTGTGTATCTTTAGTAGGGTTAAACCTCTGGACAGCAGGCGTGTGCACGGTGCTGGGGCTTCCGGGTATGGTTGTTTTATATGTTATTGCGGTGTTGAATATGTTATGAATAACTGACTTTTATTGATTTTTATTTTCTTAAAGTGTTTTGAAATTTTTGATAGTCAGAATGTGACATTGTCTGACATCATTGATAATGAGCATTTTTTAATCGACAAACTTTTTAAAAATCCTGTCAGACATCGTCAGAGCGTGTCGACAAGATGTGGCCTTTGACTATAGACAGAAATTCAGGCCGATAGTATAATCAGTTCATAAAATTCTTCTTAAACAATATCTTAATAAATTTCCCAATTTTGACAAAAGGTAATAATTATTCAGGTCCTTTGTGAATAAGACAAACTGATTCGTCATGCAGACATGTAAGAAGAAAAAGTTATCTTATTCATAAAGTGACTAGGATAGTTATCCGAAAATTGACAAGTTAATAGAGGTGATGTGTTGACTCATATCAATGATTTTGTACTTTTATGTATTGTATGTGTGGCTGCAGTAACCGATGTGCAAATGTCCAAAGTGCCAAACAGGCTGATTTTAGTTGGTTTATTTGCCGGATTGATTTTAAAAATCTGCAGTGGTGGATTGTCAGGTTTGTGGACATGGCTGCCAGGCATAATAGTGACAGGCGTTGTGGCATATGTGCTATGGTTTATTGGCACCTTTGGCGCAGGTGACGCAAAACTGTTGACAATTATCGGAGGAATGACCGATATGCAGACAGGAATTGGCATTATTGTTATTTCACTTTTTGTAGGTGCAGTAGCAGGTATTTGTCTTCTTGTCAGATATCGTCACCGGAAGCGTCATTTGATATGTTTTGCGCCAATGATTGCCGTTGCGACCGGGAGTGTACTCATATTTCAGAATATTTTATGAGGTATACATGGGTTTATACATGAATTGGAGAGGGAAGAATTTTACGAAATAAGGGGGAAAATTAAGGAAAAAGGAGGTGTGGCTGTGATTGAAAAATACACCGTTATACATATGTGATGGTGATGCCGTATATTTGGACAAAATATCTAAATATATTATGGGAAGGCCGTATTCGCCGTTTATTGTCAAAACGATGAGCGAATATGATGAGAATATTATAAAGAAGATTGAAGAAGGTATTATTTTAATTTCGTCCAATCTGCTCAGGGAAAGGACAGACATACTGGATATTCAGAGAACAGTTATTCTTATAGACTCTGAACTGGACAGGTCTTTTGAAGAATTTGAAAAGGTGTATAAATACCAGGCGGCGGGCATTATTTTTGATAAAATTATGCAGCACCAGCTTGGTAGGGAGGATATATGTCTGCTGGGAAATGGACATACAGCCTCCCGATATGCCAATATTCATGGTGTGATATCTCCAATACATCGTATAGGAAAAACACTTGCAGTTCAGAACATGTGTCAGAAAGATGCAAAGCATCAGAAGGTATTGCTGATGACATTGGAGGAGTTTTCTAAGTATGAGCAGGAAGGCGAAGGGTTATCAGAAATTATTTATTATTATAAACAGGGAAAATTAAATGCACAGTATTGTATAGAACATCTGACGGTAAGTCAGGATGGGTACGATTTTTTATTGCCGGTGCATTGGGCAGGTGATTTGTCAGATATGCAACCGCAGGATTGGATAGATTTAGTCAAAGCTATCCAGAATATGGGGATTTACGACAGTATATGGATTGATTTTGACCACGTGTCAGGTTTTGAGTTGTTATTGAAATCATGTGATGATATCTATATACCCTATATAGAAGATGAAGCAGAATGCAGGCGCGTTTTGCGTTTTGAGCGCATGCTTATGCAGTCTGATGAGGCAGAAACAACATCAAAAATTAAAAAAATCAAATTGGAAGGAAGTTATCAAAATGAAATATTTTGAAACCAAAGAAATGATACGTGAGGAGATTATGCACAGGCTGGATGTAGGTAAAGAATGGGAGGATGATGAAATTGCGGGGATTATTGATGATGTGATTCTTGAAAAGAGTCATGAGCATTATTTAAGTACAGCAACGAAGCTTACATTGAAGCACGATTTATTTAATGCGATCCGCCGTCTGGATGTGCTTCAGGAGTTGCTGGACGATGATTCAGTGACAGAAATTATGGTAAATGGTGCCGGAAAAATATTTTATGAAAGAGCAGGAAAACTGTATCAGTGGGAACGTTGTTTTGACAGCGATGAAAAACTTGAAGATGTTATTCAGCAGATTGTATCCAGATCAAACAGGCAGGTGAATGAATCATTACCGATCGTGGATACGAGTCTTCCGGATGGTTCAAGAGTCAATGTAGTTCTGCGTCCGGTTGCGTTAAATGGTCCGATTGTGACGATACGAAAATTTCCGAAAGACCCGATTACAATGGAGGATTTGCTTGCATGGGAATCTATCAGTGAGGAGGCGGTAATACTTCTTAAAAAACTCGTTCAGGCCGGTTATAATATCTTTATTTCCGGGGGTACAGGCACGGGAAAAACGACGATTTTAAATGTTTTAAGTCATTATATTCCGGCTGACGAGCGCGTAATTACAGTGGAAGATACACCGGAATTGCAAATTTCACATATTCCAAATCTTGTCCGGCTAGAGGTGCGCAATGCAACTACGGACGGTGCCGGGGAGATTTCTATCCGTGATTTAGTCCGGTCAGCCTTGCGTATGCGTCCAAACCGTCTGATTATTGGTGAGGTCAGAGGAGCAGAGGCTATAGATCTTTTGCAGGCCATGAATACGGGGCACGATGGCTCTATCAGTACAGGTCATGCCAACAGTATTGAAGATATGATTTCCCGATTGGAAACAATGGTGATGATGGGGTCAGATATTCCATTGCCAGCTATACGAAAACAAATTGCTTCATCCATAGATATATTTATCCAGCTTGGACGTTTGCGTGACAAAAGTCGCAGAGTTGTTGAAATTGCGGAGGTAGATGGCATTAAAGATGGTGAGATTGTACTTAATCCATTGTTTCGCTTTGTTGAAAATGAAAAAGATTTTTATGAGAGCTGCATTCGAGAGGAAAATACATATAAAAGCCAGCGGGTAAATGGAAAATTGGAAGCCACCGGTAATACGCTGCAACATCGCCAGAAGCTTATTGCGGCAGCATTGACTTTGTGAATGATTTAATTTAAGCATTTAAAATATTTGAATATGCGAGGTTGTGGGATGAATTATGAAAAATATGCATTTTCTAAGCGGCAATGGTGTTTATATACAGGACTGTATGCGGCAGGTGCATGTTTTGCAGGATTTTTGTTTTATAATACCTGGCAGTCGGCATTGGTATTTTTGCTAATTTATCCGTTTTTTATGATATGGCTTCATAAACGGTTAAAACAGCGCAGGCGTATGCAGTTAAAATTAGATTTCAGAGAATTAATGACCGTTTTGTATAGTATGATGACAGCAGGCTATTCCCTTGAACGAGCCATAGAAGATTCAGTTGATGAACTGAAATTATGTTGTACTGCAGAGTCGGATATATTAAAAGAAGTACAGGAAATGAGCCGTAAAATGGCAATGAATGTGCCGGTGCTTGAATGCTTTAAAGATTTTGCACTCCGGAGTCAGGACGAGGATATTCTGACATTTTACGAAGTAACCTGTATTGCCAGACAGTATGGCGGCAGTATGAGTCTGATTTTGAAAAATGCGATTGAAAGAATTAACCGCGGCATTGAACTGCAAAGTGAAATCGAAACAACGATTTCAGGAAAACGGCATGAATTTATGATTATGGCAGTCATTCCTATGTGTATTATTTTGTATATGCGTTGGACGTCGCCTCAGTTAATGTCTGTTTTATACACCGGTTTTACAGGCCGTTTTGTAATGAGTGTGGTGCTGGTATTTTATGGTATTGCTATTTTGTGGGGTGAGCATATGATTCGTCTGAAAAGTTAAAACAGAAAGTTGGTGGGGCATGATTTGGGTACATAGTCTTTTGATTTTTGGCGCCGGGATTCTGGCAGTAGTCTTTAGAAATGGCACTTATCGTTTTGTGGGTGTCAGAAGTAAGATCGGAAAACAAGTATGCAGATATTCTTCAGACAGAAAAGAAAATCTTAAATATCTTTATCCGTATGAAGATGTTCAGAAAATCATATGTAAAAGACAGTATATGTGGGGAACAGCTCTGTATGTTGGTTTTATTCTTGTCAATATTCTGGCAATAGTGATGCTTATAATGCCTGCAAAGGGAACTCGGCTTATGGAGGGTTATGTTATTGAGCGGAAGATGGATATAGGGGCGGTAGATAATGTGACATTGTATGTATCCGGTGGAAGCCTCCAGAAAAAACAGATTATTTTGGAGGTGCCTGTAAAGCTTTTGAATGGTGAAGATAAAGAAAAATTATTTGCAAACAGTTACAGTTATGTGGTGGAAGTGCTAAAACTGGATAATCCATCTTTAGATGAAATACATTCAAAACTTAAACTTATAACCAGGATACCGGAATCTTCAATGACAGTTGTATGGCATACAGATACAGCTAAAACGATTTTAGATAATGGTGAATTATTAAATGCGGATATTTCGGAGAAGGGAATAGAAGAAACACTGTCTTTTGACTTGATTTATGGGGATGATGTAAGAAACTATACAGTGCAGTTGCATGTGTTTCCACCAATAAAATCCGAAGAAGAACAACTGATGGACGGTATTTATGAGTATACCGCAAAGATTGGTGAAGCATCTCAGGAGGACAACTCATTTTATCTGCCAAAGGAGATAAACGGTACGGCACTTGTATGGGAGGAAGAAGCCAGACAGTCCACAGTGACGTTGCTGTTTGCAGTAGTTGTATTCGTATTTGGTGGTCTGGCTCTTGAAAAGGAACGAGAGAAAGAACAGTTGAAAAATCGGAAAGTGCTTTTAGAGGAAGCATATCCGGAGCTTGTGCACAAAATTGTATTACTTACAGGAGCAGGGATGAATATGAAAAATGCTTTGATGACAATCAGTGCAGATGCAGAACATACAAAGATAAGTCATGTTAAAAATCCTGTAAAACGAAAAACATACAATCAGGATAATCCGCTTATCTGTGAAATCAGAAGAATGCTGCAGTTGATGAATCAGGGCATATCTGAGGTGCAGGTATATGAAAGTTTTGGGAAACGTTGTCAAAATGCATCATATTTAAAACTTGGCACATTGATGGTGCAATGTACGAAGAAAGGTGCAAAAGGTATGACTAAAATTATGGAGGATGCAGCAGATGAAGCTGTGATGCAAAAGCGGGAACATATACTGCGCAAAGGTGAGCAAATCAGTACAAAACTGCTGCTGCCAATGGGACTTTTACTTATGGTTGTCATGGCGGTGTTAATCGTACCTGCTTTTTTATCAATGAATGTGTGAGATGGTGTGTTTATGGGGTGTATTAAAGTGTGATAAATATCGAAAATATAATCAATATCAGGAAATATCAGGAGGAGATAAGATATGATGAGATTGAGAAAATTCTGGAATGAAGAAGACGGTGTGGGTGTTGTAGAAATTATATTGATTCTTGTCGTTTTAATTGCGTTGGTTGTTATATTTAAAAGCCAGCTGACCTCTCTTGTGAAAAATATATTGGACAAGATTACAAAACAGGCAACAGCCATTTGAGGTATGTATGTTGGTAGAAAAAAGAATCAGTAGTACATGCCGCATGGGTGTGCAGGGACAAATTACGGTATTTATGTCATTAGTTCTGGCAGTACTGATTTCACTGATTTTGGCAGTGTTTGATGGTGTGCGTATTCAATGTATGTATATGAATCAAAAACAGGCAATGATGATAGCCTGTGAAAATCTGCTGGCTCAATATTGTATTCCGTTATATGAACGATATGATTTATTTGGAATTGATGGCAATGGCAGAGATTTGACGAATGCATTGGAAACTTTTATCAGTGAAAACAGTGGCAGTGGATTATTTTCAGGAGAAATGACAGATGCCGTCATATCGCAACTATATCCGTTAGTTGCAGATTCAAATCGTTTATTGGAAAAAGAAGTCATCAATTATATGAAAACAGCAGGATTTACAGACCTGGTGACAGAACAGATGAAAGCATGGATTACTTCAGATACGACAGAAGTTGAACAGAAAAAATCAACTCTAATTCAGGAACTTCAGATAACACAAAATCAGGCAGAACAAGAGATAAATGCAGCAAATCAGGCTGCAGGAAAAGAAGAAAAAGAAAATGGGACACAGAGCAGTACAGATACTGGAAATAAACCAGTTTTTGCACAAAAAGATCCAAGAAAATCTGTGAATCAATTAATGAAAACAGGCATTTTAACACTTGTCATGCCTCAGGGAACCACAGTTTCTGACAGGTCTGTTAATGTTGATTTGCAGACAGATGGCAAAGCAGGTGCATTAACAGATTTTACAGATATCAAATCTGTGACACAGGGAATGTCGGAGGTAAGCTTTTGGAGTGAGAGCAAAAAGCAGACACCGATTGAAAAAGGTACAATTTTACTGTATGTGCAGCAGCATTTTAAAAGTGTTGTGGATCAGGATTTAAACCAAAATCAGCAAAAAAGCCAGAGCACGAGTGCATTGGCAGGAACTGCTACAGATAACATAAATGTGACAAATTCTACAAATCATTTAAAGAACGGCAGAAGTCAAAATGATACGGTGAATAAAAATGTGACTTGTCTGGCATATGAACAGGAAGCTCTTTTATGCGGGCATATGTCCGATGCTGATAATTTGCTTGATACAGTTAATCGTATGATTTTATTCAGAATGATTTTTAATTTATCTTATTTAATGATGAGTCCGGCAAAAAGTGGAGAAGCACATAGTGTGGCAGCGGCTTTAACAGCGGCAGTTGCATTGCCGATGTTGGAACAGCTTGTGTATATGCTGATTATGCTTGCCTGGTCTTATGCAGAAGCGGTGGTGGATATCAAAGTCTTACTTGCAGGTGGAAAAATCGAATTGATAAAGACAGATGCAATCTGGCAGCTTTCAATGGAAAATCTGATGAATATTTCTGAAAATACACTTGAAACAAAGCAAAAAACATCAGATAAAGGTCTGGGATATGAAGCGTACATATTTATATTAATGATGATTTCAAATCAGACAAAGATTGAAAATCGTATGATTTCTTTAATGCAGGAAAATATCAGGCTGGATAGCGGTTATGAGCATTTTAGCATGAATGACTGTTATTATGGTTTAACATGTATTGCATCATTTTCCTGTCATGGACTTTTAGGTCATTTTGAACATCAGACTCAATGGTCAGAATGTTATTAAACAAAGGTCGGAGGTGAATGAAGGTGTCTTTAACTTGTCAAAAACTATACAAAAAAATTGACGTTATCATCAAAAAAATAAAAAATGTATCTCTCCAAAGGAAACTCAAGTCTGAACCCTGCGAAAATAATCTTGAAAATAAAAAAGTAATCGATAATCAGAGGAAGAATATTATTTGCGGCAAGGTAAAGGCATCTTTATATGCCTCCGACCAAAAAGATTTATTAGAAGGCGTAATGACGGTTGAGGCGGCATTGATAAGCTGGATTTTCTTTATGTTAGTTATATCGTTGACATCGGTAATACAGGTGGCTTATATCTATGCGGCAGTGCAGCAGGATTTAATACTGGCAGCTAAACAAACCTGTGTAACGACAGCAACTATCGGTGGTAGTACAGAACAGTTATATCTGCTTGGTATTGCTCAAAAAAATAATGCATCAGATTGTTATACATGGATTCAAGGGGGCAAAGCTGGAATTTCACTGATTGGAAGTTCAGTGAAGCAAGAAGATGGTACTGTGTTAATGTGTGCTTCATATAAGGTGAAGCCACAGTTAATGTATTTAACAAATATAACGATTCCGGTTAAACATCGTATTTTGATGAAGGCATGGACTGGGTATCATCAGGAAACACAGGATGGTGCAACTGGTGAACAACGTCAGATATATTATGTGTCAGATTATGAATCTGTATATCATACAAGTGCACAATGCTCGCATTTAAGAGTATCTGTCAGACTTGTGGATTATGAAGCAGCGATAAACAGTGTCAATAGCAGCGGCCATCGGTATGATGCATGTTTGCAGTGTCATGCAGCAGGACAGACCGGACAGGTATTAATTACAGATAGTGGAGAAAAATATCATTCGACACTGGGGTGCTCAGCACTTAAACGAAGTGTTCATGAAGTGTATGACGTGACACAGTTAAAGCCATGCAGCAGATGTGGGGGATAAAAATATGGAAACGCAGATGACGCAGGAAATGTATTTAAAGTGGGGATATATAGTGGCACTGTGTATTGTGTTTGTGTCTGTTTACAGGGATATAAGGCAGCATCGGATTAACATTTATCTTTTGATAGCAGGAAGTCTTTTATCTGTATTTACAAGAGTGATGGCTGATGCACCGTTAAAAGAAGGGGTAGTTGGCTGTATACCTGGGATACTTTTCCTTATATGTGGATATATGACCCGTCACGCCATTGGTTATGGGGATGGTTGGATGTTTATGATTATAGGAATGTGCCTTGGTATACGGGAGAGTGTACTTGTACTTTCGATATGTCTGATATTTATAGCGATATATGGATTGTTTATGATGGTCGTTCGAAAAAAATCAAGAAAAACAGCAGTTGCAGTAATGCCATGGCTGTTTTTCTCGCTATTAATCGGTTGCTTAATGTGAGAAGTTCATATGTTGAAATGTTAAGGGGAACGGTATGCAAAATCCTATAAGTATTAATAGAAAAATCAGATATGACAAAAAAATGAAAGAAAAAGGATGCACCATATGCAGAATATTTTCTGCATATAATAAATTCATTAGAGATAAAAAGATTGCTAAAGGTAAAAACTTTATTATGGGTAAAAGATTTACTAATGGCAGTTTCACGATAGAAGCAGCATTTATAGGGCCACTTATGATGTTTCTGATTGTGCTTGTGATGTACATTGGATTTTATCTGCATAATCAGGCAGTAACAGAAAATTATTGTACATATGTTGCACAAATGTTATCTCAGAGTGCTTTTAAATATATGAATCTGCCGGAAAAAACAATAGATACTGAAAAGGAGTTTGAAGTAACGTGGCACGATAATTGGGAAAGCGAACTTCAAATGCATATAGAAAAGCTTACAAATGATGCGAAAAAAGACTTGAACCGTGCATTAATTGCCGGAGAAATAGAAAATTTTGAAATATCGTATCAATACCATATGTTGAAGGAAGAAGTCGTTTGTGAGGTGCTGGCAAAGGGAACAACGATGTTCCCTTTTAATCTCTTTGGAAAAAATCAGTTAAAATACGATGTCAAAAGCCAGGGCAGAGCTTACGATGAAATTAAACTTCTGTGGAAAATGAATTTATTGAAAGGGGATGATTCATCTGATTGAGGCTGTTTTTCAGAAAAATTTTACCACAGAATATATGATAATTACGGTGGCTTCAGAAGAAAGCAAAGACAATCATTATGATATACAGGTTATTCAAAATAACATAATTGAAGGACTTTTAAAGCTTCAGGTCAGAGATGTGAACCAGGAGATGCAGTATTTTTACAACATCAAAGGTTATATATCTATGGCAGAATTGCAGAAGAGAGAAAAGTATACTGGCGATATCATCGTAAAATTAATGATGGATTTGAATTGCTGTATGGCAGTGTTGGATGAATACTTATTAGACAAAGATGCGCTATACCTAGATGAGCATTTTATTTATTATCATCTGCAAACACAAAGTTTCGCATTTACATATATTCCAGGACATTGTCAGCCAGTGAAGGAACAAATGAAAACGTTGATTTCATGGATGATGAAGCATATAGATTATGGCAGAAAAGCAGATGTAAATCTTGTATATGAGTTGTATCGGAAAATTGAAAATGACGAAGATTATATGCAGATGTTTGGTGGTGATGATTTCGAGCAAAGAGAGCAACAGGATATGAGTCAGGATTTAGAAATGAATCCATATATAACTTCCAATCAATATTTGCCGAAAAATCAACATAAAAAATCAAGACGATATTTTGATTCGGTACAAAAAGCTAAAACGAAAGCAAAACCAGAAAACATAGATGGAAATGGAAAAGTAAATGAAAAAGCAAATAATATAAGTACAAATGCAAGTGTTGAGACAGTTAACGCTATCGCAAATGTTGAGACAGTGAATGCTATTAATCGGGTGTGTACATATATATGTATTGGTACAGGTGTTACAGGAGGTGTGAGCTTTTTGTTTCGAAAAGCACTATGTATCTGGTTTCGAGCGCAGATGGGAATAGTTTTAAGGGAAATGTTGCTGCCGTTTATATTTTTAATATGCTGTGCTGGTATGGGTATCGTTTTGATTATTTTGCAGTTAAAACAACAAAATTCAATATCTAAGCATAAAGATAAGTTTGGACATAAAGACAGTTCTGGTATAAAAGGTAATATCCAGCATAAAGATAAAGACGACTTCTGGGACGAAGAACCACCTATAGATTATTTGGAAATATGTAAAAATCAGACTTCTGTGTTACAGCAGCAAACACCATTTTCGGAAACGGTAGTTCTTGAAAATCATACAATACTGCAGCTTGTGTCAAAGATGACAGGAGAAGTGATTGTGGTTTCATTCTTTCCTTTTACCATTGGCAAGAATAAAAAGGTTGTGCAGTATTGTATTGATTCCGATGTGGTCAGTCGAAGACATGTACAACTGACGAAAGAAAATCAGAAATATTATATTACAGATTTACATTCCACAAACGGTACATGGGTAAATGACAGACAATTGATGCCCGGCAGAGCCTATGAACTGCATCAGGGTGAAACTGTAAAAATAGCAGATATTTGTTACGAGGTTAAAATCGAATAGGATAGAAGGCCTTATTTTTGCTGTATCATGGGAAGGTGGATTATAAAATGTGTACCACTATAAGTGGATTCTACAGAAATGCTGCCATGATGTGCTTCAATAATTTCCTGTGTAATTGTTAAACCCAATCCTTTGCCACCAGATTTATAAGTTGTTGATGGTTCAAATATATGCTGAATGTGTTCATCCAAAATGCCTGTGCCGGTATCTGAAACCTTCAAAATGAGTATTTGATTTTCTACATGGGCATGTACATGAATGGTAGCATTTTCGCCGGTGGCTTCAAAACTGTTTTTTATCAGATTCATCAGACACTGTTTAATCTTGATAGGGTCACATTCGATAACACCGGTATTTTTATCAAGATCAAAAATAAGATGACGGTGATGGTGGCTGGCATAAGACTGCCAGTAAGCATTTAAATCATCAAATAACTGATGAACAGGAATGGTCTGAATATGTAAGTCTGAATTGACAGCCTTTTTTGGAAGGGCTGCGACAAGCTGGTTCAGATAAGTGACATCTTCGTTTAGCTGAGTCCATAAATCGTCCTTAGATAATTCAGGATATTTGTCAGAAAGCAACTGGATAGAACCATAAATCAGCGTTAATGGATTACTGAGTTCGTGTGCTATTTTAGATAATGAAAGCTGGTTACTTGAGTTTAAGTTAGTGGTATCAGAAATAATTGTTGTTGAAGTGTTACTGTTGTTTAATAATGTATTCATATGAAAAACCCCCCTTTGCAGTTTTAAATTTAGCAAAAAAAGAGAGGGAGTTCAAACGAAATCGTTCGACAGAAATGCTCGAAAAGCGTAAAAGAATGTCTGATAGAAATAAGCGGTTTATAAGAAAACACAAGATATGAGTGCCATGTGAATGTGCAACTCATATCTTGTGTCTGGACAAAGTCACTATTTGTCGATATTTTCTGCGATAGATGCTGCAATTTTAGCGAGTTGTTCAGGCTCAGATGTTCCTGGTGTCCACAGGATTTCCTGACCATCATTTTCATAGCGGGGAATAATGTGCATATGGAAATGGAAAACACTCTGGCCGGCAATCGCTTCGTTGTTCTGAACGATATTTACACCGTCACAGTTTAAAGTCTTTTTCATAGCCACAGCAATTTTCTTGGCAAGTACAAAAACTTTGGCAGCAGTAGCTTCATCAATATCAAAGATATTGCGGAAATGCTGTTTTGGAAGAATTAAAGCGTGCCCTTTAGTCGCTGGTGATAAATCAAGAATAACGCGGAATGTGTCATCTTCATAAATAGTTGATGATGGAATTTCTCCATTTGAAATTTTACAAAAAATACAATCACACATAATATAACCTCCTGAGTGATACGATAAATATGTTCTGCGTTAGAATAGTTTAATGCATAAGTCTATGCTAAGTCTATACTAGGTTTATACTAAGTCTATGCTAACATAGTTTATATTATTTTGCTGCTTCATCAAGCATATCTGCAATCATCGTAATTGCATGATTCATTGCACTTTGCTTCATGGCATCGATATATTGCTGACGATTATCATAAACTGTTGTAATGGCTGTCAGCAATGATTCGTTTGTGACATTTTCTTCTTCAAGTAAATAAGAAAATCCCTGTGCATTGAAAGATTTTGCATTTAAAATCTGGTCGCCACGGCTTGCAGCAGCAGAAAGCGGAATTAAAATATTTGGCTTTTGCAGTGCAAGAAGTTCGCAGATAGCATTGGCACCGGCACGGGAAATAACCATATTTGCTGCGGCAAATAAATCTGGAAGCTCGCCCTGAATATATTCAAACTGAATATAGCCAGGCGTATTTTGTAAGCTTTCATCAAGATTACCTTTACCACAAAGATGAATAATCTGCCATTGTTTCAAAAGTTCAGGAAGAATATTGCGTACTGCCTGATTGACTGCTTTTGAACCAAGACTGCCGCCGATGATTAAAAGAACAGGCTTTGAGTTGTCAAAATGACAAAAATCAAGGCCGGCCTGTGCATTACCCTTAAAGAGTTCTTCACGAATAGGGGAACCTGTAAGTACAGCTTTGCCTTCTGGCAGACATTTGACTGTTTCAGGGAAGTTACAGCAGACTTTAACTGCAGATGGTATACAGATTTTATTGGCAAGACCAGGTGTCATATCAGATTCGTGAATAATAGCAGGTACTTTGCATTTCTTAGCTGCGATAACAACTGGTACAGATACAAAACCGCCTTTTGAAAAAATTACATTTGGCTGAATTTTTTTGATGATGTGGCGGGCATCTGAAAATCCTTTTAATACGCGGAATGGGTCAGTAAAGTTTTTCCAGTCGAAATATCGTCTGAGTTTTCCTGTAGAGATTTCATAGTAAGGAATACCTAAATCGGTAATCAGTTTTTTCTCAATACCGTCTTTGGAACCGATATAGTGAATCTCATAACCACGTTTTCTTAATTCAGGAATCAATGCGATATTAGGCGTTACATGACCGGCAGTGCCGCCGCCTGTAAGAATAATTTTTTTCATAATCCGCCTCCGATGAATTAGTTATTTGACTGCTTATATTCCATTAATGCTTCTGCAAGCTGGGCAGGACAGGATGTGCCTCTGCCACCACAGTCAATGTCTTTTAAAAGGTCGATGACTTCATCTACAGGACGACCAAGCACGAGCTTTGCTACACCCTGAGTATTACCTGAACATCCACCGATAAACTGACAGGCTGTTACAACACCGTTTTCTACTTCAAAATCAACAGCACGTGAGCATGTGCCGGAATTCATATGTCTAATCATAATTACATACCTCGTTTCGTATTTACTTTGTTTTTTAGTTTTTGTTATTCATTCCTGCAATATCAAGAATGACTTTATAGCTTGCGCCGTGTCAGAAATAATTTTACAGCTTACGCTATACTAAATACACAGAAAATCCATTGCCTGATGAAGTAAATTGTTGCTGACTGAACCTATTGTAATTTGCACAGATCAGAAGTTGATATTTACAAATAGTCACAGGATATTCTGCATCTTTATATTATAACAAAAAAAGCAAACAAATACTAGATGTAATAAAAATAGAATAAATTCTGTAAAAAAATAAAAACTGTCTAAATAAGCTGTACATTTACGTTCAAGACATGGTAAGATGTTAAGCGTCAGAAAAAATAACTTATTAAATAACTTATTTAAGAAATTAAAATACAAAGCTGATAAGCGGCAGAGAAAGGAAATAAAGGAAATGAAATGTATCGGTGTTATTGGCGCAATGGAAATTGAAGTTGAAGCGTTAAAGAAGAATATGAATATTGAAGAAATCGTAGATGTGGCTTCAATGCAGTTTTGCAAGGGAACTTATGGTGATGTACATGTGGTTATCGTGCGAAGCGGTATTGGTAAGGTAAATGCAGGTATGTGTACACAGATTCTGGCAGACCGTTTTCATGTAGATATGGTGATTAATACAGGTATTGCAGGAAGTTTGCAGGCAAAGATTGATATTGGTGACATTGTGGTATCTACAGATGCACTGCAGCACGATATGGATGCGACAGGTTTTGGTTATGCCCTGGGTGTAATTCCACAGATGGAAACTTCAGTATTTCAGGCAGATGAAGATTTGCGCAAGCTGGCAGTAAATACATGTCAGCGCGTGAATCCGGACATTCATGTATATGAGGGCCGTGTTGTCAGTGGTGACCAGTTTGTATCAGATCAGGACCGTAAAGATGCTATTTTAAAGGAGTTTCAGGGCTATTGTACAGAAATGGAAGGTGCTGCAATTGCGCAGGCTGCTTATTTAAATCATATTCCTTTTGTCATTATTCGTGCAATTTCAGACAAGGCAGATGGCAGTGCAACAATGGATTACAGTGAATTTGAGGCGAAAGCAGTAGAACATGTTGTGAATTTGATGGATGGTATGTTACGCAGTCTGTAATTTTGTCGATGAATAATAAGTGAAATTTTAAAGCTTCCCGGGGTATAATAAACCAAACATAACTGGGAAGGAGAAATTTCTTATGAAAGCATGGCTGAGTGGGCAGAATATGATGTTTTATATTCTTGCGGCATTGACTGTTGCAGGTATTATCGTGCAGGCAGTGACAAATCATGTATACAAAAGATTGATTAAGGCATCTGAACATGTAGAACAGACAGATAATCGTTTAACAAAATACATAAAGTTAAAGTATTCAAGTTTCTATAAAATTGGTATAAGCCCAAATGACGGACAGGCAATGGTGCGAAAGTATTTTGAAAAATACAAACTCGGACCGATGACCTTGTCATCCTGGACAAGATGCGGTATTTTATTTTCTGGGCTGATTTTGTTGTGTACATGCGTGAATATATTATATGAGATTTACAGAGGACATGCCCTGACAGACAGTGTTCAGACAGTAATGATATGCGTGGCTGCGTTATGTATTTTACTTACACATCGCCGTTTGTGTGCATATGATGAAAAGAAAAATACTTTTCTTGTATCTATGGATGATTATATTCAGAATTACTTAAAAAACAAAATTGAGTATGGTAAGACATTAGATACTAAGACTTCAAGCCAGCAGGCAAAGGTGACGGCAACTTCATTAGAGCATCGCAGAAGTGAATTGCGCAGTGCTTCAAAGAAAGATTCAGAAGTTGGACGCCGGGATACAGAAGATGAGCTGGATGCTCGTATTGTGGAAGATATCTTGAAGGAATTTCTAAACTGAATTTTAAAATTGCATTTTTAATCTGCAAATAATTGATAAAAATCCAGGCTTAAATATTTATTTGAAAATTGTACTAAAGCATTTGTATTAAAAGATTGCATTTGAAATTACATATGAAAAAATTTGGTTAAGGCTGTAATTAACTAAATGAGCTATAATAAAAAAATTTTAACATCTAAATAAAAAACTCCGATACTTACATATATACTTTACGAGATGAATCGGTTCCTTAAAAGTTTAACTTTTAGGAATACTTATCAAAATTGTAAAGTGTAAGTATCGGAGTTTTTCTAAGTTGACCTAAGTTGATTTATTCATGTCTTAAAGCTTCAATTGGATTTAACTTCGCGGCCTTAATGGAAGGCATTAAACCGAAGATGATACCGATAGCCATTGAGAAGACAACGGAAAAGATGATTGCAGGTATGCTGATGGCAACAGGTGTTGAAGATATCTTTGAGATAACCTGTGCCAGGATAATACCGGCAATTACACCGATAATACCGCCCATGCTTGTTAGGATGGCAGCTTCCGTCAGGAACTGTCCCATGATGCGGCTGTTTCTTGCGCCGATGGCTTTCTTAAGACCGATTTCTCTTGTACGTTCTGTAACGGATACGAGCATGATATTCATAACACCGATACCGCCGACAAGCAGAGAAATACTGGCAATCCAGATTAACTGGTTGTTGGTAGCCTGACTTAATTCCTGAAGATTTTTAGCCTTTTCGGTTAAATCTGATGCTTTGTAAGCAACTTTAGCTGAACTGTCAGCGCTACCGGCATCAACACCCTCGCTGTCGACACCTTCACTGTCAACATTGTCAATCGAAGGGTCTGTAAAAGCAGAAGTGCCTGTGCTGATAATCGTACTGTTTAAGACATCTGCAGTCTTACTTCCGGCTTTACTCATCGTATCTGTCGAAGTTGCACGGATAACAACATTTTCCGGTTCATCATAAGCATAAAGTGCTGGCCATTCGTTTAATGGTACATAAAGGATTGCTGTATCGCTGCCAACATAATTCTGATAATCTTCGATGGAGTTGATGACCGGTTGGAAATTCGAGGATTTTTCAACAACACCGATAACTACAAATGGCTCACCCTTGATTTCAATTGTTTCACCGATAGGATTTCCATTTTGAAAGAGCGCATGTGCAGCAGATTCATTTAGAATGACATTTTTATGAAATTCTGTATAATCCTTTTGGGTAAATGTACGTCCATTATTTACAATGTAACCGCATGTATCAAAGTAATTCATATCAATACCGTAAATCTGAGCGCTGTCCAGAGATGTTTCTTTATAGTAAGTGCTTTCCAGATAATCACGGGATACATATCTTGAAGCAGATTCAACGGAATCAATTTTAGCAATTTCATCCATCGTTTCATCCGTAATTGGGGTTATACCTTCAGGAACGCCATAATACTCAATCTGATATTCAATCGTGCCTTTGTACAAAGATACGTCTACGGTATTATTGCCTGAACCGACGAGATTTTGTTTAATCTGTTCGTTTGTACCTTTGATCGTAGATACAATGGAAATAATAGCGGCGATACCGATAATGATGCCAAGCATTGTCAGGAAAGAGCGCATTTTATGTGACCATATGCCCTGAAATGAAAGTCTTATATTTTCTAACATGTGTGCCTCTCCTTTCTAATAGTAAGCATCGAGCACCTCTTTGGTGCGTGCGCCGTTTTTAAGTCCCTTGCCATATGGAAATGCCACATAATCTGAACGATTCAGGCCTTCTTTGATTTCGATATAACTGCCGTAAATCGTGTTGCCTGTGACAACTTCCTGTTTTTTCAAACGACCATTTTCATCCCGGACATATACATAACTCTGACCATTGTCTTCGCGGACATAAGCATTGTAAATGTATAATGCATCGCTGTCGTTATTGTTGCTTTCATTGAAGGTGATGCTGACATATTCATTGTTTGAAAATGCAGATGCATCGTCAATATAAGCTTTAAATGGATAGAAGGAAACATTTGGATTATCACTGTAGCTCATAGAGTTATCTGTTGGATAATCAGCAATTTCCGTAATTGTTGCATCACAGGAAGTACCGCTCTTCCAGGACTGGATATTCACTGTATCACCGACTGAAACATGGCTTAACTGAAGCTCGCTTAAGTCACCGGTCAGATAAAATCCATCCTGGCTGTCAATAACAACAAATGGTTTGCCCTGTTCAACACCTGTTTCAGGGTCACCGGCGGATTTTACAATACCATTGATGGTACTTGTTACAACGGAATCTTCAAGCTCTTTATCAAGTTTTTTTAAATCAAGTTCTGCCTGCTTTTTGGAAGTCAGCAGTTTGGCAATTTCAAGCTGACGTTCAGTAATCATTTGATTTACTTCTGCAGCAGTATAATAAATACCGCCACCACCGCCACCCCAGTTTCCGGGGTCATCGATTCCAGGATCTTCCGGCGTATCATCCGGCAGAAATGTTTTAAAAAATTCTGCCATCGTACATTCTTCAAGGCCTTCCTCCGGCAAAGCAAGTTCATCCATACGAATAAGATATGTTGCATTGTCCTCATCTGTCATCAGGATAAAGAAGAAATCTTTAGCTTCATGCTCCTGATCGTCTTCGAAAGGCTCACCATTTTCCTGAAGTCCAAGCAGTTTATTGAAAAATGCCTGTGTAATGATTGTGTTTGCATCGCAGTACACAATTGGAAAGCCACCTTCAGTTGTTTTAAAGATTTTTGAATCATAATCCAGACGCTTGGCCGGGTCATAATGTGGTAAATCCGGGTTTGGTGTCGGGTCTGGTGTAGTTGTTCCCGGTGTAGTTGTTCCTGGTGTAGTTGTTCCTGGTGTAGTTGTTTCCGGGGCTGTCGTTTCCGGAACTGTCGTTTCCGGAGCCGTAGTTTCCGGGACTGTGGTTTCATCTGTACTTTCACCAGAATTACCATCACCGATATCTCCGGTTGTACTCATTGTAAAATGTGTAGACGCAAGCAGCAGACCGTCATGTGCGAGATTGCTGCTTGTCTGAGTGTTATCCTGATAGGAGGGACCACTCGGTGTAAAATTCTCAATGTCATTGTAATTGCCTGCACGCAGATTTGCAATTTGCTTATTGATATTGGTAATCTGCATGTCAATTTTAGTTTGTTCGATTTCTTTGCTGCTTCGGTCGATTTCTTTTAAAGTCATATCATATTCAAGGATTTTGTCACCGATAGAAACCGTATCACCTTCCTGAACATACATCTTTTTAACAAGCTGGTCGGACTGGAGATAAACTTCCTGTGATACGTTTGAGGTAACAAGGCCCTGAGAGGAGTTGTAGTCACCATAATAATAAGCGCTGATATTTTCAACCGGAATGACATCAATTTCAGTTTTGGAATCTCTGTATTTGGTGATGCCAAAAATTGTGCCGCCGATGACAAGCACACCGACTGCTGAGCACAGAGGAATAAGAATTTGTTTTTTCATGCGTTTTTCTCCTTGTCTGTGTTATGTGTAAGCACCGGTTTGTCTGGCAATGTGTTGTGAAGCTGTTCTTCGTCTGTAAACAATTCACCGTCACGGATAAGCACTTTGCGTGTTGCATAATCAGCAATATCAGGGTCATGTGTAATCATAATGATTGTCACACCATCATCATTTAATGACTGGAAAAGTTCCATGACCTGTGCACCGGATTTGGTATCAAGTGCGCCGGTTGGTTCATCCGCCAGAAGAATCTTTGGATGATTTACAATCGCTCTGGCAATGGCTACACGCTGCTTCTGACCACCGGAAAGCTGTGTTGGTTTAAAATCTGCACGGTCTGCAAGACCGACACGTTCGAGGGCACGATAGGCAAGTTCATGTCGTTCTTTTTTAGGAATACCTGCATAAGTTAATGGCAGGCTGACATTTTCAAGAGCACTTTGTCTTGGCAGAAGATGGAAACTCTGGAAAACAAAGCCAATACTGTGCAATCGAAGGTCAGACATTTCTTTATCTTTAAAAGATAAAACGTCTTCACCTGCGAGCATATATGAGCCTGCAGTAGGTCTGTCCAGACAGCCGATGATATTCATTAATGTTGTCTTACCGGAACCGGAGGGTCCCATGATTGCAACATATTCACCTTCATCAACAGTAAAGTTAATATCTTTTAATACAGGAGTGACCATCTTGCCTTGAATGTAATCTTTATAGATACCTTTAAGTTCAAGAATCATATTTAACCCTCCGTTTCAGCAACAGGTTCGTTGCCAGCGTCGTCTAAAGGCATCACACCGGCATCACCATCAGAACCGTCAGTGCTGCCATCTTCACTGCCATCAATACTGCTACCATCCACAGAACCATCATCCATGGAACCGCCATCCATAGAACCATCGTCTATAGCGCCATCGTTCATAGAACCATCATCTGCAGAATCATCATTCATCATACCATCATCCATAGTGCCGTCATTGTTATGATCATCACCGGATGTATCATTGGAAATGCCCTGTGAAATCATTGCGTCCACAGAAGTTACAGTGCATTTTAAGCCTTCCTGAAGACTGTCATTTGGCCATGCGATGCAATCCTCCTGGCTAAGTCCTGAAACAACTTCATATTCCATGAGATTTTCATCGTATTCACCAAGCTCAACCTTGCGTTTCTCAAGTTTGTTACGGCTGTTCATTGCCCAGACATAAGCGTCATTGCCATCAAAAACAAAATAGCTCTCCATCAGCCAGATACCATCGCGTTGTTCATTCTGACCATAATTTGGCTCAATGAATACATGCTGACCAAGCATCAGTCCGTCTGCACCGTCAAGTTCAACGTAAAATGGATATTTGGAGGAAGTATTGTTGCTGCCATCGCTCATCCAGCCATTGTTATTGTTCTGTTCCTGATTTTCGTAATCAATTTTTGAAATGACACCTGCCCATGTTACGGAAGAATCCAGACGGGAACGAATCACAACCGGCATGGATTCTGAAAGTGTATTAATATTGTTTTCATTAACAGTACCTTTAACACGATAATTGCCGGTTGCCATGATTGTCATAAATGGTTTTACTTCACCAGTGGAGGAATCAGTGTCACCATTTTCATTGATGGATTTGACAACTCCGTCAATTTCACTTAAAACTGTGGCGTTATCGAGGGATTTCTTTAACTGCTCGATTTCGATATTCTTGCTTTTTTTATTGTATTCTGCACGAAGAATATCATTTTGAACTTCCTGAATCTGAATTGTGTAGTTCAATTTATCATTGGCAGAAGCACTGGCTTTTTCTTTTTCAAGTGTTGTAATCTGGTTGTTGTATGAATTAATATCATTATTCAGGCTTTCAAGATCAAGCTCAGCCTGGCTTAATTTCATAGACATTTCCTCGGTGTCATAAGAAAATAATGGTGTGCCGACTTTGACTTCGTCGCCTTCGCTGACAAGAATCTCTTTAACTGTTTTGTCACTGCTTTTCTGAATCTCTTTTGTTTCCTGCGGTTCGATGACACCGGCATACCGGTTGACTGAGCCAACACCGTTGTTGCCTGTGATGTCGGCGATAGAGCTGACAAAAACATCTTCTCCTGAATCTCCGGAACTGCCGGATTTGTGTACGGCGATAATGATGATAACAGCAATGATGATGACTGCTGCAGTAATACCAATCGCCAGAAATAATTTTTTCTTCTTGTCCATATTCAGACCTCCATTTTAGTGGTTTACTTTGTATTCCCGTCAGGCTTGAAAAATACTTTTCTGTGCATCTGTATGATACTTTAGATGCTATATTTTAAAATACATTAAAATTCCGAAAGTATGCACTTTGACAAGCTTTGGAATACTTGTTGAGTGATTTTATTATAGCATGTTTTAATTTGAAAAGACATGAGAAAACCCTATCAAAATTCTTAAGATTTATTAAAGAGCTGGCGGTGTATTTCTTAAAATTTCCCTGACGGTATAAAAAGTTTCCCTATATAAAAGATACGGATAAAGTACAAAAATTTATGGCAAAAAAAAATAAATCTAATAGGTGAGGAAAATATATTTAATGAAAAATTTATTTAATATACGGAATGAAGTATGCTATAATTTTAACAGGTGATGAACGATGAAATTAATGACAAAATTAAAAATTGCATACATCATTCTTGTGGTGCTTTTGATTATGATGGCAGGCGGTGCAATCGCGGGGGTGACAGCAATCAGTGTCAATTCGCTCGGTAAGCAGTACGATGTCAGTGATTCTGCGGGGTATGATGTGATTTATAATCCATTCAAACTGCTGGGCAATGTGGCAAGCTCGGTGGTCAATGAGATTGATGAAACTATTAAAGAAAATCCGGACAAGCTGACAGATGTATCTTATTTGCAGGAATTGAATACAAAGCTTTGCGGACAGTCTTCTTATCTGATTGTCAAAAAGGACGATGAGATTGTTTATTCGGGCAGTGCAGACACAGACTGGCCGGAACTAAACGAGGCTTATTTGAGTATCGATGCAAAGGACAGTAATATTTTTGTATTGAATAATGAACCTTATCATTTGTGCCAGAAAGCATTTACGTTTGCGGACGGAAGTCAGGGTGAATATTTTGTTATTACCAATATTCAAAGTGTTGTGCCACGTTTGAAATCGACATTCATTCAATTGATTGTGATTATTGTATTGATTTTTGTGATTTCGGGTATTTTTGTGGCCTGCTGGCTTTATAAGAGTGTGATTGAGCCGGTGAATCGTTTGAAAAAAGCATCTGAGAATATCAAAGAGGGTAATCTTGATTTTACGGTTGATGTACAGACAAACGATGAAATCGGTGAGTTATGCATTTCTTTCGAGGAAATGCGCCGCAAGCTGAAGGAACAGATTGATATCAGTATGCAGTATGAAAAAGATAATAAAGAACTGATTAGTAATATTTCCCATGATCTGAAAACACCGGTGACTGCCATTAAAGGCTATATTGAGGGTATTCTTGATGGTGTGGCAGATACACCGGAGAAGCAGGAACGCTATATCAGGACGATTTATGCAAAGACAAACGATATGCAGAAGTTAATCGAAGAATTGTTCCTATATTCCAAACTTGACAGCAATGCAGTAAATTATTCATTCCAGAAAGTCAATCTGAATGATTATTTTGAGGATTGCATTGAAGAAATCAGTGTTGATTTGGAATCAAAGAAAATCGGACTTGGATTCTTCAATTATGTTGATAAAAATTGTATTATTATTGCGGACCCTGAGCAGCTTAAACGTGTCATTATTAATATTGTCAGCAATTCAGCGAAATATATTGATAAACCAAACGGACTGATTAATATCCGTCTGAATGATGAACCGGAATTTATTCAGGTGGAAATCGAAGATAACGGACAGGGTATTTCAAATGAAGAACTGCCACATATATTTGAACGTTGTTACAGAACGGATGCCTCAAGAAATTCTGCCCAGGGCGGAAGTGGTCTTGGTTTGTCGATTGCAAAGAAAATTATTGAAGAACACGGTGGCAGAATCTGGGCAACAAGTAAAGTTGGCATCGGAACGACGATTGCATTTGTGATAAGAAAATATGAGGAGAAAAAGATCGATGAGTAATAAAATTTTGATTGTGGAAGATGAAGTAAGTATTGCGGAACTTGAAAAGGATTATCTTGAACTCAGTGGTTTTGAGGTTGAGATGCAAAATACAGGTGATGGTGGTTTGAAGGCTGCTTTAAATGACGAGTTTGATTTGATTATTTTGGATTTGATGCTTCCAGGGATGGATGGCTTTGAAGTGTGCAGACGCGTCCGTGAGATTAAAAATATTCCGATTCTGATGGTTTCTGCTAAGAAAGAAGATATTGATAAAATCAGAGGTCTTGGTCTTGGCGCAGATGATTATATTACGAAGCCGTTCAGCCCAAGTGAACTTGTGGCGCGGGTGAAAGCACATATGGCAAGATATGAACGCCTTGTAGGTACAAGTGCGCATAAGAACGAGATTATTGAGATTCGTGGTATCAAGATTGACAAGACTGCCCGCCGTGTGTATGTTAATGGCGAGGAAAAAGCCTTTACGACAAAGGAATTTGACCTGCTCACTTTCCTTGCAGAAAACCCTAACCATGTGTTTACAAAGGAAGAATTGTTTAATAAAATCTGGGATATGGAATCCATCGGTGATATTGCGACAGTCACTGTACATATCAAGAAGATTCGTGAAAAGATTGAGTTAAACACTTCCAAACCGCAGTATATCGAAACAATCTGGGGTGTGGGCTACAGATTTAAGGTCTGAAAAATAAAGAGGCTGACAGATGAAGATAGTGTATAACGATATATGTATAAGAAATGCCGAGAACAGGGATTGCGAGCAGCTGGCAGTGTGGTGGAATGACGGTAGAGTGATGGCGCATGCGGGATTTCCCTATGGACTTGGTACAAATGCAGAGGCTATCCGGGAAAAAATACAAAGCGATACAGACGATACAAATCGCCGACTGATGATTGAATATCAATGCAGATGCATAGGTGAGATGTGCTATTATAATCAGGGTAATCATGTCGCAGAGATTGGCATTAAAATCTGTGATACAAAGTATCAGGAAAAGGGCATTGGAAGAATCGTGTTGAGTCTGCTGATTAATGAACTGTTTTCAATGGGATATGTCAAAATTATCCTTGATACAGATGGCGAAAATGTTCGTGCACAGCATGTGTATGAATTGCTTGGCTTTAAGAGAACAGGCATCCACAAAGATGCGTGGAAAAATCAAATCGATGAACTCAGAACAACTGTAGACTATGAATTAATTAGGGAAGATTTTGTAAGTTGGATCGAAAAATAAGATAGAAAGTCCTCATGGATATTAAAATGTGGTTTTAATATTTATGAGGATTTTTTTTGCGTAAAAAATTGCAAAAAGTTATGTACAAATCCGGACAAGTATGATATGATGACAAAACATAGTAATTAAAACTACATAAAATGGTAATTGGAAATAAAATGGAAATATAGAAAATAACATGCGAAAGGAAAGAGATGATGAGTCAAAGAGATTTTGTAATTTTAACAGATGTGAATGCGGATTTACCGGTGAGTTACACAGAGGCAGAAAATATCGGTGTGATTTCCATGAGTATTCAGATTGATGGTAAGAGTTATGAACCGGGGAAGGATATAGATGCAGATACATTTTATAAAATGATGAGAGCAGGCAAAGAGCCGACGACTGCCGCTTCAAACCCACATCAGTATGAACAGGCATTTAAACAAGTGCTTGATTCGGGCAAAGATGTGTTGTATCTGGCGTTTTCATCAGCCTTAAGCAGCAGCTATCAGTCTGCGGTGATGGCGCGGGAGATGCTTGAAGAAGAATATTGTGCAGGGACAAAAAGTACAGCGTATCAGGGACAGACTGAAAATGCAAAAAATGAGATAAATAAAGGCATACAAAATATCATAGATAAGAATACAGAAAACAGCAAAAATCAAAGAAATCAAGATATAGAATCTGAAACAAATGAAGATAAGGATAATCGAGCAGATACAGAATCAGTAGGAAATATACATTTTCCAAGTATCATCATTATCGACACCCTTTCAGGTTCGATGGGTCAGGGCCTGCTTGTGTATAAAGCAAATGAATTAAAAAAGCAGGGAAAATCCCTTGATGAGGTAGTGACGTGGTGTGAGGCAAATAAGCGTAACATCTGCCACGAATTTGTGCTTGATGATCTGATGCATATGCATCGTGGCGGCAGACTGTCCAAAAACTCTGCCATTCTTGGCTCTTTGCTGCATGTTAAACCATTAATTTATCTGGATGATGAGAGTAAAGTCCTTTCTTCTGGTCATGTGCGCGGCAGCAAAAAGGCTATTCGAATGTTAATTGAACGTATGGCAAAGTGTATGGAAAGCCGAGAGTCCAAAGGTGGCTCCAATTGCATAGATGGAAAAACACAGGAAAGCGTATTTGAAGATAAACCATTTGAAAATAAAGAAGATATTGTGCAGGAGCCTGTGGTGAAAAATATGCCTGAAAATACAGTAACGTCTGCCAAAGATTTCATAAGTCAGAATCAGGATATGATTATGATCTGCCACAGTGATTGTGAGCAGGCTGCATTACAACTAAAAGAACAGATTGAAGAAGCTTTTGGATTTAAAAATGTCATGATTCATACCGCAGGACCGGTCATTGGATGTCATGCCGGTCCTGGTGCGGTAGGTGTATTTTTTATGGGTGAGCGCTAGATATCTAATTTCTTTGTCACAGCAATCGCCAGAGCGCCCGGTCCGATGTGGCAGGCAACGCTTAAGGACAGAGGATTAACGATAATATCATGTCCAGGATAAAGGGTAGAAAGTTCTTCCTTTAAATCCATTGCCATCTCAAGATTAGCTGTATGTGCTATATCAATATGCATATCACTTGCAATATCGTCTGTGTGGAAACGATTAGTAAAATCATTTTTAATGGCAGTCATCATGATCTGGCGTGCCTGCTTCATAGTACGGGCTTTTGCAAAAGAATCAAGCTTTTCACCCTGAATCTGAAGCACTGGTTTAATCTTTAACAGTGTACCAAGGGCTGCAGCGGCAGGTGTGATACGACCGCCCTTTTTAAGATATTTTAATGTATCAACAGTGATGTAGATGCTGGAATCATATTTTGTATCTTCAAGGACTTTTTTGATTTCAGCAGCAGACATACCCTTATCTGCCATCGCTTTTGCATCGATAACAGAACGAAGCTGTGTCACAGAAATACGCTGGTTATTGACAACCTGAACTTTGCCGTCAAAATCGCCGGCAAGCATTGTTGCTGTACTGCATGAACTGCTTAAGCCGCTGGACATTGGGATATGTACGATTTCATCGTAGTCTTTTAAAACATTTTCCCACATTGTCAGGACAGAATCAGGTGTTGGCTGGGATGTGCTGATGTCGGCGCCGTCAGCCAGCTTCGTATAAAATTCCTCCTGAGTCAGGTTGATATCTTCAAGAAATGTTTCGTCACCAAAGTTAAAAGGCATCGGAAGTACGAAAATACCAAGTTCCTTGCCCTGAGCCTGTGTGATACCACTGTTACTGTCAGTAATAATAGCTGTTTTACTCATAAAATAATTCTCCTAAACTAAAGCGAATTGACAGACAATTCATATATTTATTAATAGTGAACCAAACATTCAGATGCTAAACTAAAAAATATAAGTCATTAAATCTAAAATGTAAAAAAATAGCCATCTGAACCTGAAAAACACTTTCATGATAGCATTTTTGCCAATAAATGTAAAGGCTCTTGACAATCACTTTTACCCACAAGTATAATTAAAGGGTTTGGATGATGTCAGGCGTATAAAATTAGAATTAAGCATTTGAAGCCTGAAAAAGGAATCTGATATAAACCTGACATAAACGATAGAAGGTTATTATAGAAAACAACATTGATTTATAAACAATTTTAGGAGGAACATTTGTGGCAAGTTTAAATGAAGAAATTAAGAAACGAAGAACATTCGCGATTATTTCCCATCCCGATGCCGGTAAGACAACCCTGACAGAGAAATTTCTGTTATACGGTGGTGCGATTAATCTGGCCGGTTCAGTTAAAGGCAAGAAGACACAGCGTCATGCCGTATCTGACTGGATGGAAATTGAAAAAGAAAGAGGTATTTCAGTAACTTCTTCCGTGATGCAGTTTAACTATGACGGCTACTGCATCAATATTTTGGATACACCTGGACATCAGGATTTCTCAGAGGATACTTATCGTACATTGATGGCAGCAGATTCTGCAGTCATGGTCATTGATGCTTCAAAGGGTGTTGAGGCACAGACAATCAAATTATTTAAAGTTTGTGTGATGCGTCATATTCCTATTTTTACATTTATTAATAAGATGGATCTGGAAGCCCGTGATCCATTTGATTTGATGGATGAAATCGAATCCGTGCTCGGTATTCATACATGTCCGATTAACTGGCCAATTGGCAGCGGACGTGATTTCAGAGGTGTGTATGACAGAAATACAAGACATATCCATGCATTTACACCGTTTGCCAACGGACAAAAAGCCGTGGATGACACTGACCTGACAATGGATTCACCTGAACTTCAGGGTGTCATCGGCGATGAATTGTATGAAAAACTTGTTGATGATGTGGAATTGCTTGACGGTGCCAGTGACCCGTTTGATTTGAAAAAAGTATCCGAAGGTAATTTGTCACCTGTATTTTTTGGTTCAGCGCTGACAAACTTTGGTATTGAAATATTTTTGAATTATTTCCTTGAAATGACATCTTCACCACTGCCAAGAAAAGCAGACATTGGTGAAATCGATACTTTCAGTCCTGATTTTTCGGCATTTGTCTTTAAGATTCAGGCAAATATGAACAAAGCCCATCGTGACCGAATCGCATTTATGCGTATTTGCTCAGGTAAATTTGAGGGCGGCATGGAAGTTTACCATGTACAGGGCAATAAAAAACAAAAACTTTTACAGCCACAGCAGATGATGGCGCAGGAAAGAAAAATCATTAACGAAGCCTATGCCGGTGATATTATCGGTGTGTTTGACCCGGGTATTTTCTCCATTGGTGATACTTTATGTAAACCGGGAAATAAATTTCAGTTCGAGGGTATTCCGACATTTGCACCGGAGCATTTTGCAAGAGTGCGTCAGGTCGATACGATGAAACGTAAACAGTTCATCAAGGGTATCAACCAGATTGCCCAGGAGGGTGCTATTCAGATTTTCCAGGAATACAACACAGGTATGGAAGAAATTATCGTCGGCGTAGTTGGTGTGCTTCAGTTTGAAGTGCTTGAGCACCGCTTAAAGAGTGAATATGGTGTCGAAATCCGTATGGAAATGATGCCTCACGAATATATCCGTTGGGTTGAAAATAAAGATGAAATCGACACAGCCAAGATTATCGGTACATCGGATATGAAGCGTATTAAAGATTTGAAAGGAAATCCTCTGTTATTGTTTATCCACAGTTGGGCAGTAAACTCAGTTCTGGATAAGAATCCTGGACTTAAACTTTCTGAATTCGGTCGTTGGTAAGATAAAGAGAGGGAGATTTTATGAATGTCGTGGTAACAATGGCAAAGTTGCTCTTTGCAATGGTATTGGGGTTCTTTTTAAACAAGAAAAACATTCTGGATGAATATGTCAGCAAAAAGATTTCATCACTGATTATCAATGTGACATGTCCGTTGCTGATTTTAACATCGGTGACATCTCTTGAAGGCAGCAGTAGCGGCGATATATGGCTGCTTCTGATTGCAGGTGCAGTGACTTATCTGATTTTACCATTTCTGTCACTGCTGATTGCAAAGCTTGTGAGAGCACCAAAGGACTGTATGGGCGTTTACCGAAGCATGATTATGTTTTCAAACAGCTCATTCATGGGCTATCCGGTTGTGGAAGCGCTGTATGGTCCGTTTGCGATTTTCTATTCAACGATTTTCCATTTCGGGTTTAATATTTTGTTCTTCTCTTATGGTACATTTGTCATTGCCAAAGATGCTGGAGATGCGAAAAAATTTGAAGCTAAACGTCTGATTAACGGTGGTATGATTGCAGGTATTCTTGCACTGATTATTTATTTCTGCCATATTCCGATGCCGTCCGTAGTGGTTGAACCGCTGAAATTTATTGGCAATGTGACAACACCGCTGTCCATGCTTGTGATTGGCAGCAACATGGCAAACTGTAATCTTAAAGAAGTGTTTACAGAAAAACGCATGTACATTATGACAGCAATTCGTCTGATTGTGATGCCGCTTATTGCATTTCTTGCCATGCGCCTGATTACAAGTGACCCGGTATTAATTGGTATTGTAACAATTACAATGGGTATGCCTGTAGGTTCACTGGTGGCTATGGGTGCCAGCGCTTATGAAAAACAGGGCAAAGTTGCATCGATTGTTGTTGTGCTTTCAACGATTTGCTCCATGATAACAATTCCGATCATGGCAGTGCTCTTAAATATGTTGCAATAAAGTTATAGAATACGATGATGAAAGCATCGAAATTCCTGAAATAGTGGATTTCGATGCTTTTTGTATAGGCTGTAATACATACTTTGTGTAAAAAATAACAAATCTTGTAATATGCACAATATCATGTTAAAATATTTAGGTTAGATTGACTCATATGCGAAATGCCCGAAAATTTAAGGCTTTTTGCAAATTATTGGGAGGTAGATTATGAGTAATGTGAACACAACAATTCCGAATGCCGGACAGACATATATGCCATGTCAGGAGAATATCAACGTGCCATTTTTGCCATATGAAAAACCGGCAAAACCAGACCCGTTGCTTCCGGAACTTGAATTGAAAGAAGCATACATTGGACAGGGATATGTACTGCCATCACAAAAGCAGCATTTCCTGCCGGGCGTAACTTCTGAGATGATGGACTGGTTCTGGGCAAATCTTGAAAAATGCTATTATCTGTGGGCACCGGGTTCACACAAAAAATTCAGTTGGGTAAAGAGCCCTGTTCAGTATGGTATGGATGCTTCTGTACATATGATTTCAGAGTCCTGCGAACCCGGACTGGCTGTTTTTGGTGGCGAAGGTGTGGAGATTCATCGTCTGGCACTTGAGGATTTCTTCCCATTCACAACGTGTCTGAAGCATGTCATCTGTGAAGGTGTGTTTAACGACCTTGGCGAGATGGTAGATTCTACAGTGCATATGTGGGAAGATGTAGAAGGTGGGTGTGTACATATCACAGCGACTGTACAGAATGCGAAAGCATCTATGCCGCCGTCATTTATTTTGGATATTCTGAAGGAAAATCCCGAGGCAAAAATTGTTCCTAATTTTGCGACAGAGCATGAGGATTATGAAGCAAGCCAGTGGCCTGTATTTTTGCCGAAGTTATATGAACTCTGGAAGAATCATCCAGATCCATCACAGAATGTACAGTGTTGCCTTGAAGTTGAGAAGGTGGGCGACAGCTACCGTTATATTAAAGAAAACGGCCCTGTCAGACTGTAAGTGGAACAAAGGGTATAACTCCCGGAAAGATGGGGATAAATTCTCCGTAAAAATTTAAGAAAGAGGATAGTTCAATGAAAAAATTAAATCGTTGGGTATACGCAGTTGTCGGCGTTATCGTATTATTGATGGCCGGACTTGTGTATGCATGGTCTGTAATGTCAAAATCCATCGGTGCTTCAAGACCGGACTGGACAAAGGCACAGTTATCTTTGACATTTACACTCGTTATGGCATTTTTCTGTGTGGGCTGTTTGCTTGCAGGTATTTTTGCAAAGAAAGTCAGTCCTAAGATTTATGTGTTACTCTCAGGTGTATTATTTTTAGCCGGATTTTTAATCGCAGGTATGACAGGCGATTCACCGGCAATGTTATATGTTGGTTTTGGTGTGCTTTGCGGTCTTGGTGCAGGTTTTGCATACAACGCAGTTATGAGTACAATGTCTGCCTGGTTCCCTGATAAACAGGGCTTAATCTCAGGTATCTTGCTAATGGGATTTGGTTTAAGTGCATTTATCGTTGGTAAAGTATTTGCAGCAGTAACACCGACAGATGGTTCTGATGCATGGCAGTCTACATTTAAAGTACTTGGTATTATCATTGTCATTGTCATGGTTATCTGCAGCTTCTTCTTCGTGAAACCGGGCGCAGATTTTAAACCACCTGTAGCAGCAAAGAAAAAAGAAACAAGAGAACCTGCATGTGATATTAACACAGGTGCGATGGTTAAAAAACCTGCATTCTGGCTGTATTATATCTGGGCAATCTTAATCAGTGCAGCCGGTCTTGCACTTGTGGCTCAGGCTACAGGTATCGCAACACAGGTTGGTACAACTGTATCTGATGGTACAATCGCAACAGTTGTAGGTCTGATTTCTATCTGCAACGGTCTTGGTCGTGTTGTTTTTGGTGCTTTATTTGATAAGAAGGGCTACAAACTGACGATGATTCTTGACATGATTGTGTTTGTTGCTGCCTGTGCAATACTGATTCTTGCACTTGTATCAGGTCAGTTTGTATTTATCGTAATCGGCTTTATCGTCGGCGGTTTCGCTTATGGTGGTGTTACACCAACAAACTCCGCAATTATCAGCGATTTCTTCGGAAGAACATATTATTCACTGAATTTTTCACTGATTAATACAAACCTTCTGATTGCATCTTTTGCATCTACAATCGCAGGTAAACTTTATGATGCAAGCGGTTCCTACATGAGCACAATTTATATGATGCTTGGTGTAACTATCGTTGGTTTCTTAGTATTCCTCTGCATCCGCAGACCGGCAAAAGAAAAATAAAATGAAAATATGGCAGAAAACTGACAGGGATAACATCATTTTTCAAAATGAAAATCTGCAGTTTTCTGCTATTTTTATGCACAGATATTACTATTATTGTGGGTGAAGATTATTTATAATGATTTATATGATAAATTAAGGAATTGCTGATGTTTTTTAATGATGAAAGGAGTTTATGAAAATGGCTTATTTAACACCGCAAAACACAATGGGTGAACTTGAACATATTCCGGAACTTGGAGATATGGCAAGATTTGTCATGTACACAAAAGATACAGAAAATCAGGCAGCTCAGGGTTTTACAGATATGCCGATTGCCGGGGCAAAAAATATCGGCTGGAGTCCTGAGGGGATGTGCGCAGGCGTGAATCTATTGATTGATCAGGTTGTAAATAAAGGCGCAAAAGCACATTATGTGTATACAGAGGCAGAATGTGCCGGGGATGCACAGATGAAAAATGTCAATGTTATTCGACTTGTACCGGAAATCATTGATCCGGAGAAACCATTTATTATCCTGGTATCCGGTGGTGCATATAATGTTGTGTGCAATGCCACAGAAGCCCTGCCAACAGCAGTTCATATGCTTGCCAGAGGTTATCAGGTATTTGTACTCAGTTACCGTGTGGGCGAACTTGGCATTTTCCCAAAACCAATCGATGATATGGCGGCAGCTCTTCGTTACATCCGTGCACACGCAGCAGCATTTCAGTTAAATCCTGATGTATACGCAGTAGCAGGTTTTTCTGCAGGTGCGAATCTGATTTCAACCTGGGGCACAACTAATGCAGGTTATGCATCTTATGATCTGCCAAAACCAAAGGCAATGTTCCCAATTTATACAGTTGTTGATTTAAAGACACTGGATGATATCACACCAAACTGTGAGTTTTTAAATACAATGCTTGGTGTTGATTACACAAAAGACATGGTAGAAAAATACAACATTGAACAGCATATCGATGCCGATTATCCACCATGCTATATTGTGTGTGGCAAAGACGATACAACTGTATCCCCGAAAAATTCAGAACTGATGAAGCAGCGTCTTGATGAAGCGGGTGTTCCAGCCATTCTTTGTGAGGGTGAGCATGCTCAGCACGGTTTTGGTGATGGCACAGGCACAGACGTTGAAGGCTGGCCTGAATGCGCGCTGGATTTTATGGAAGCGTTATAGGAAAATAAAATATCGACTTCCGATACTCAGATTTTGTCTGCTTTTGGAGGTCGATATTTTTTTGAAGTTTGTTTTCTGGAAGATAAATATATATAGAATTACGGGAGTAGCTTTAGCTACGGAGTAATTCGTGACATTAAATTAGGGGCAAAATACCTTTTGATCTTAGCGTCATATGGAATAGCATAGCATAGTTTAATTCTCCGGATTTTCCCGCATATATTCCAGAATCTTAAAAGAAAAATGCAGTTTAATAAGCTCATCACCGTGGTTTAACGGGTTACCGGTGAGCTTTTTGATTTTATCAATACGATAAAGTAGTGTGTTTTTATGAATATGCAGATAATCTGCGGTACGCTGAGTATTCTGGGAAAAATTCAAATACTGATACAGCGTATTAAAAAAATCTGTATGTTTTTCTTCATCGTAAGCTTTGAGTGTCAGCAGGGCGGGATGGCAGAAATCTAGCAGGCTGTAATCCTGACTTTCACATATTTCCAGAATGTGGAAAATGGACATGACTTCATAACGATAAAGACCGGGCTTATTTTTCATTTTACGGCCAAGACCTGCGGATTTTAAAGATTGCTGATAGTATTTTCGGATTTCCTGAATATTTTTAAAGGAGTTACTTAAACCGGCAATCAAATCATTACTGATAAGATAATCCTCAAGTGCTTCATTTGTAAAACGGTGATTGGCGTGGTCATCACATCCGTTAATCAGGAAAATAATGGAATTCTGGTAAATGACATAAAGACATCCCGGCAGCAGCGACTGGAGGTTGGCAACGATTAATTCCTGTTTAGCTTCGGAGGTTGTATTGTACTTGTCACTGATAGACAAAATAAATAAATCATCCTTCAGTGTGTAGCCAAGGGTTTCCAGACGTTCTTTGCTGCTTTCAATATTGCCGGCGTTATTATCCAGCAGGTCACCGATAAAATAGGCATACATCGTACCTTTATTTTTTTTATAAAAATCCTTTTTCTGCAATTCAATGGACGCAATTCTGCACAGCCTGTGTATCAGCTCAATATCATTTTCTGAAATTTTCCGATTCTGTTCATACAACATCACATGGGCGACCTCGATGCCCTGAATCTTAACAGTGCCGATGAGCATGCCGCGGTTATGCACAGGATTGTGAATATAAACTGGCCGGCGGCTTTTTCGAACACGGTCATCAAGCTTACTCTGACGGATGAATTGAATGCCCTCTTCTTCGATGCGGCCAAGACTGTTTTCCTTTGCCATCAGGTCATTGTCGGCAGAAGCCCCGGTGGATACGGCGATATGGTGATATGAACTATCAATGATAAAAATCGGATTGCCAAGAAAACTGTAAGCTACATCGCAGATGCCCTGAATACCTTCATCATTAAAAAGCGCATCCAGCAAAAGGCGCATGCCTGTAACAACACGCTGGCTCTCAAGAAATATTTCCTGAATCTGATTATATATAAGAAAAACGTCCACAGATGGGTCAAGACAGAGCAGGTTCATCGGCTGGTCTGTGGCAGAAATCGCCTTATATTCTTCTTTTGTGCCATAAATAAGAAAATTGGTGCAGTAATTGGCATGCAATTCACGCGGAAACAGGGCGGCAGGGCCAAAATAAAGGACGCCCGGCAAGAATATGTCCTGGGATTTGGTCAGCATACGGATGCCTGTAAAATCTGTATTAAAACTATCTTTTTTTAAGAAACCAATAGGGCAATCGCCCAATACATCAAGAATTTCGGAAAGAAACATAAAATCACTCCTTAACGGGATTTTTGAGCATAAAAGCAATAAAAATTATTAATAAATGGACTTTCTGTCATATACACACAAAATAAAAAACAAAAAGTGGTTTAACATTTGTGCGTTTGTACGATGTAATAATAAAAAGATTATACTATAATATAACCATATGGACAAGTGAAGAATATAAGAAGTTACTTGTCGGAAATCACTGGGCAGTTCAGTGATATGATGATTTAAAAGGGGAAAGGAAGGAATTATTAATGAATCAGACAAAGTTGAACAAGTATGCAAGAAGCGTGTCTATTATCGGCGTTGGCTGTACACCATTTATGTACACTGTTGATAATCCTGATACATATGGTCTGACGGAGGGTGAGATGTTTGGCTATGCCGCATTGAAAGCTATGGAGGACGCAGGTGTCAGCCCAAAAGATGTTGACTACTATTTCCATGGACAGGCTAGCCCATTAAATGGTTCTAACTATTTAACACCTAATATCCAGATTGGTAACTGGTTTGGTATGAAGGGTAAAGGCTCTATTCATCATTCAGAAGCTTGCTGTACAGGTTATCTTGCGATTGAACAGGCTGTCAATGCCGTTGCATCTGGCAAATATAACTGTGTTCTGACAGGCTGTGTTGAATTTGGTGACAGTGTGCCGGCACCATTTGGACCAAATGATACAGTTGAAACACAGAAACATCCTTATGATCGTGTAAAGATGCCAATGGAAAGATTCCTTGCAACAACAGAATGGTTATATGACCGTCACTATGCACGTCCATTAATCGCACCTATGAACCTCATCTATGATGATGTTGCTGAAGATTATGTTCGTACAAGAGGCATCACAGCAGAACAGATGAATGATACATTGAACTGGATGTGTATCAACAACAGAAGAAATGCATCTGTAAACCCATTAGCAATTGAAAGAAGAACATATGAATCTCTTGCAGAAGAAGCAGGAATGACACTGGATGAATACATGAACTCAGGTTACAACCCAAGAATGGGCGATTTCCTTCGTGCAGGCGGTGTTGAACTGAAGTGTGATGGCGCAGCAGCAGCTATCGTTTGTGCAACAGATATGATTCCTGAAATCGCTAAAAATCTTAACCATAAACCAATCGAAGTTCTTGGTATCGGTAGTGCAGCTTGTGAAGCTACAACACCTCACTTCGAAATCCGAGCAACAGAAGAAGCTGTTCGCCAGGTTTATGAACTGACAGGTTTATCAGGTGATGATCTTGATTTGTTCTTTGCAAATGACTTTATTATTACATCTCACCTTTACGCAGCAGAAATCGCAGGATACCTTCCATATGGTGAAGGCTGGAAATATATCTGTGATGGACGTACAGCATATGATGGTGACAAACCTATCAATACTAACGGTGGTAGAACTTCCTTCGGTCATGCACATGCTGCATCAGGTCTTGCTGATGTTTATGAAGCATGCATGCAGATGAGAGGCGAATGTGGCGAAAGACAGGTTAAGAAACTGCCTAAGACAACAATGCTTCGTGGATACGGCGGCTCACAGAACGTAGCAGCTGTATTGCTCAGAACAATTGACTAATTAAGGAGGAAATAGAATCATGGCTGTAAAGTTGGAGAGAATCGTTAAAACATATTATGAAAATCTTGAACAGGGTAAGATCCTCGGACGTAAATGCCCTAAGTGCGGTAATGTAGAATTTCCACCGGTTTACGCTTGTAACGCTTGCGGAAATCTTGAAACAGAATGGTATGAGATCAGCGGTAATGCAACAATGCATTCAATCGTTATGCCAGCAGCACTTTCATCAAAACCAGAATACAAAAACCTTGGCAAATATGCTTATGGTGAAATTCATCTTGAAGAAGGCTCAGAATTCAATGGTGTTGTTCGCGGCATCACAAAGAAGATGAGAAAAGAGCTTCAGGACAAATTACCACTCAAATGCCACGCTGCAATTTTTGAACGCCAGGGCGGCTATAAGACAGTTGTATTTGACCTTGATGAAGAATATACAAAATAAATAATATGATGATGTCATGGTCAAAAGTCTAAATTGCAATGTTCTTTGCATAATAAGTGTTTTAGACTTAATACTTTAAAAAATTAAAACAGATAGTAAGTCACACAGCATATACCCCTGTGCTGTGTGATTTATGAATAAATCCAAAAATATATATTAAAAAGGAGATTATCACAATGGATAGAGCAGAATTAGAAAAACAGGTTATTGACTTAGTAGCAGCTTGCTTCAAAAAAGATGCAGCTACACTTACAACAGCAACATCTTTCAAAGAAGACCTTGGCGGCGCTTCAGTACAGATGGTAGCTTTAGTATCTGAAATCGAAAACGAACTTGATGCTTGCATCATGTTAGCAGATGCCAGCGCTTGCGCTACAATCGGCGACCTTGTTGACCTTGTAGAAGAAGAACTGTAATTTAACAGATAATTAAACAGAACCTGCTGAAAATTAAAAAGTGCAGGCTCTGTTTTGTTGTATTATAAAATCAAATTTGGAGGGAAATTCAATGAGCATTTTGGATCAGCTTTACGAAAAAGCTAAACAGAATCCTCAGAAAGTCGCATTCCCTGAAGCAACAAACGAAAAGATGATGCAGGCTGCATACGAAACAGGTAAAGACGGATATATTATTCCAATCCTTGTTGGTGATGCAGAAGAAATCAAAAAGCTTGTTGCTGAAAGAGGTTACGACGAAAGCGTATTTACAATCGTAGATATCCATGAGGAAGCTTATCGTAATGAATTAATCGAAAAGTATGTTGCTCTGCCACATACATTACTTAAAGCCAAAGCATTGAACCGTCGTATGGAAAATCCTCTGTACTACGCAATGGTTATGCAGGCTGTTGATGAAGCAGATGTTACATTTGCAGGTATCGATAACACAACTGGTGATGTTCTTTTAGCAGGACAGATGATTATCGGCCTTAAACCGGGCATCAGCACAATTTCAAGTATCGGTCTTTGCGATATTCCAGGATACGAAGGCAGCGAAGGTTCATTACTTGCAGTTGGTGACAGCGCCGTTTGTACAAACCCTAATGCAGAACAGTTGGCAAGTATCGCTATTTCAGCTTGTGATACAGTTGCTTCTCTGCTTGACTGGGAACCAAGATGTGCGATGGTATGCTACTCAACACTTGGCAGTGGCCAGGGTGAATTAATCGACAAAGTCACAGAAGCACTTAAGATTGCTCAGGAAGCTCGTCCTGACCTTGCTATCGATGGTGAATTCCAGCTTGATGCAGCGATTGTTCCGGCTGTAGCAGCTAAGAAAGTCAACCGTGAAAGCAAAGTTGCAGGTAAAGCAAACGTAGTTATCTGGCCAGACTTAAATGTTGGTAATGTCAGTGTTAAACTGATTCAGCAGTTCGGTCATGCAAATGCATATGGCCCAATGCTTCAGGGCTTCAACAAAGTCGTTTGTGACTGCTCCAGAGGGGCACCTGTATCTGAAATCAAAGGTAACGTTGTTATTTCTGCTGTACGTGCTGCAGGTGAAAAGAGATAATCAGGCAACCAAGTATTTTAAGATAAGGGGATTACAAAATGAGCTATAAAATTTTTGCAATCAATCCGGGTTCTACATCTACAAAGATTGCCCTGATTGAAGATGACAATGTTATTTTTTCAAAAAACGTATCTCATGATGCCAATAAACTGGCTGAATTTGATGGTATTTCCGCTCAGATGCCTTACAGAAAAGAAACAATCGTGAATCTTTTAAAAGAAAACAATGTTTCTCTTGAAGGTATTTCAGCATGCGTTGGCCGTGGCGGCGGTTTGATCGCTATGGAAGGCGGTACATATAAGATTGATGATTTATTACTTGATCATGCAACACGCGGTGCCAATGGTGTCCAGCATCCTGCTCAGTTAGGACCTCAGCTTGCAAATGAATTTGCAAAAGAGTACAACTGCCCTGCATTTGTTGTAAATCCACCAGACGTAGATGAACTTCAGGACGTTGCCCGTCTGACAGGTATCAAGGGTGTTCATCGTATCATCCACCTTCATGCATTAAACCTTAAAGAAACTGCTATTCGTCATGCAGAATCTCAGGGAAAGAAATACGAAGAACAGAACTACGTTGTCTGCCATATTGGCGGTGGTATTTCTGTATCTGCACACAGAGAAGGCCGTATGGTTGACGGTTTTGATATCGTTGGCGGTGAAGGTCCTATGGCACCTACACGTAGTGGTTCAATCTCTGTAGCAAATCTTGTAAACTATGCAAAAGGTAAAGACCTCAAAGACGTTAAGAGCGTATGCACACGTTCAGGTGGTCTTGTAAGCCACCTTGGCACATCAGATGCACTTGAAGTCAGCAACCGCGCTGATGCAGGTGACAAATATGCGAAGATGGTATGGGATACAATGATTTATCAGATTAATAAATGCATTGGTTCCATGGCAACTGCACTTCACGGCAAAGTAGATGGTATTTTACTTGGCGGCGGTATGGTATACAACAAAGGTCTTGTTGCTCAGATTAAAGAAGCCTGCGAATGGATTGCACCAGTATATGCATATCCGGGCGAATTCGAGATGGAAGCTATGGCTTCTGGCGCAATTCGTGTTCTTTCAGGCATTGAAGAAGCAAAGACTTACACAGGTGTTCCTGTATGGTCAGGCTTTGATTTTGAAAAATAAGATTTGTTTTAATTTAGAATTAGAATAAGACTTTAATTTTTTAGGGGATGACAGATTCTGTCATCCCCTGGTTTTTGTAATGATTTCTGTAAATACTATATAAATAAAGTAATGTTGTTAAAGGTATCGCCGTTT
The DNA here is from genome assembly GCA_934339005.1 of uncultured Catenibacillus sp. Classification (GTDB taxonomy): domain Bacteria; phylum Bacillota; class Clostridia; order Lachnospirales; family Lachnospiraceae; genus CAKRHR01. The sequence continues at coordinate 104,396 of CAKRHR010000004.1, forward strand.
ATAAATCAGCACATTAAAAATGCCCCCGCAACACACACTGCAAAATCCAGTGGCAGCTCATACGGCAGGTTGTGATAGCCAGGAAAATGCAGTAACGGTGCACCGGAAAGCTTGGCAAAACGTTTGGCAGCTTCAGGATATGGACCGCCATCACTGCGTTCGCCTATGGCAACAACAATTTTATCCACATATTTTTTGATTAATGCCATATCTGGTTTGTAATCAATAAATACACTATACTCATCATCCAGAGCATGGTAAATATTATTCATTTCACGCTCTGCCAAATCCTTTGGTTTTTCGCCGGCGCGTTCATCTGTGCCATTGATGCTCTGCACAAATTCAAAGAAAGCACCATTATATTTTCTTCGGTTGATTAAATCCTTCATTTTCAGAACCCAGTCCTGATAGTCCTTGCGTTCTGGCAGTAATGTCACAATTGGTGGTTCGTACATCAGTAATTTTTCCACGCGCTCAGGATGATGCTGCAGAAAATGGCAGCCAAGCACTGCGCCTGCACTCACACCGCAGATACGCACTTTTTCAATACCGAGTGCATCCAGTAATGTGCGCATATCCTGAATCTGTGTATCAACATCATATTTTACATTTTCTCCATGCACCTTGCTTCGGGAACTGCCGCGTCTGTCGTAGGTAATGACTTTGTATTGTTTTGCCAGCAGTTTTGACGCTTCGTCATATAAACCGGCATCGACCACAACCCCGTGCACAAGAAGCAGCGGTTCGCCATCGCCTTTGACTTCATAATATAAATTGACATCTTCTGTATCAAGAAACATATTGACCTCTCCTTGGTTTGTTGATTTAAAAACAATTTTATTCTTTAATTATTCTACGCATTTTTAGGGTTAAAGTCAATTTAAGAATCTGCTGACATGGATTACTTTGAAAAATTCAAATTATTTCATCAAAACAGACGGAACACGGCATTTTTTTGATGAATTAAATTATTTTGTATAAATATCGGAGTTATCTTTTTTTACAGAATGCTCAGTTTCATTAGATATATTCTGCATATCCTGTGTATTCGTTGTTTTTCGCAACTTCATAATTTTCTCATATACTTCAGGATGATGGTCTTTTAAATGGGTGTCAAGGACATGACGGCGGTCATCAAAACGCTTTGCAAGTTCAGGATGCTCTTTTTGAATTTTCAGGCGAATATCCTGACGATGCTGCTCAAAATATTTTGCAAGGGTATGCTCGTCTTTGCCTGATACGCGAACAATTTCTGCCAGATGGGCTTCCAGATGTTCAATCCATTCATCCTCATCCATTTCATCCATATGTGTCCAACTGCCATGAATCAATGCATCCATATCGCCGTCTTTCTTCAGCTTTTCAATCTGAATATGGATTTGCTTTTCAATTTCTTCCTCAGCATGTTCGCCAAAGGCCCATACAAATTCCTGGACACGGTTTTCGGCACGCTTCTGACCTGCAGAGCTGACTTTGTTATCTGCACCTGCCAGTGGATAAGGTTTTCGAATGCCCATATCCTTTAAGGCAACATTAATGGTACGTCTGACAGCGCCCTCCTCAATCATGTAGCCGATGCCAAGCTTTCGCATCTGTTCATTCAAATCAGAAATATGTTCAGTCATATAAAAGCGGATACCTTTGGCTTTCAGTGATTCGTAAAGAAGCTGCAAACGTTCGGCAGCAGTAATATCAATTGAAGCAATACCGCTGGCGTCCACGATAACGCCCTTCGTATCCTCCTGAATACTGTCCTCAATATCTTTTTGAAATACATCAATATTTGCAAAAAATAAATTGCCGCTAAAACGATAGACAATCACATGCTCAATCGGATAAGCATTTTTAAATTCCTTCATATCAATAAAATGCACATGTCCCGGACGAATACCAAGAAAGCATCTTGGCGGTTTTGAGGAACGCAAAATAACTTCGGCAAATGATAAAATAATGCCAATCAGAACGCCGTTGATCGTGCCAAGCATCAGCACACCAAAGAATGCACCGCAGAAAATGAAAAATTCTGTCAGGCTGACTTTCAGACATTTGTGTGCGACTTCAAATTCAGTGGCACCAATCAGCGCGGAAATGACAATCGCTGTCAGCACAGGTACTGGCAGATAGCCGATAAAACCTGTAGCAAATAAGAGGACGCCAATCATGGCAATCCCTGCCACAATACTTGTCAGTGGTGTTTTGCCTTCATACTGTTCGCTCATGGCTGTTCTTGATACGGAACCGTTAATCGGACAGCAGCCTGTAAGTGCAGCCGCCATATTCCCAGCGGCAAAAGCGAAAAGTTCCTGATTATCATTGATTTTATAATGATTTTTCTGTGCAAAGCTGTTTTCTGCAAGCAATGTTTCAGCAGTAATCACAATGGCTACAGATAAACTGATGGTAATCGCATTGTTTATTGGCAGTACCAAAAAGTCAGGCCAGTGAAATGATGGCAGTCCAGGTGTCACAGCATCTAATGTTTTGATATCGAAATTATCTGTCAGTGGTGTTAAGCGTGTAATCAGTGCACCGACAGCCATAAGGACAACGGCCATTGGAAATTTCGGGAAAAATTTCTTGCAAATCAATAAGATGCATAATGTTACAACGCCAAGAATAATGGAAGGTATATTGGCATTTGGGATAGCTTCATAAATGTGCTTGGCAAGTTCAGGCAATTCGCCTGTACCGGCAGAAGCACCCATTAACTTTGGTACCTGCATTAAAATAATGGTGGTACATATACCGCTGATAAACCCGCCCATGACCGGTGTGGATATGTAATTAACAAGTTTGCCTGCTTTAAAAATAAAAAAGACAAACAGCCATAGGGCTGTAAAAAAGGTCAGAACAGGCACAGCGCTGATGGCGGCTTCTGAACCGGGCTCGATGCCAAGGGTAATCAGTGCTGCACCGACAAGGGCTGCCGGCGCAGCATCCACACCAAAGATTAACTGAGGCGAGGTTGTAAACAGCGCAAATAATAAAATTGGAAAAACTGAACCGTAAAGACCATAGACGGCAGGCAATCCCGAAATCTGCGCATAACCCATGGAAATCGGAATCGACACGGCAGCAATAATAATACCTGTCAGAATATCTTTAGGCAGATAACTGGTTTTGTAACCCTTCAGCGTGGAAGCCACTGAGATGTTAGCAAATACCCGTCTTAGGCGGGATGAAGATTTTGAAGAAGATTTCAAAAAATATCAACTCCTTATATAGTTTACATAAAGTTTAAAAATCTATATTAATGAGTGACAAAATTTACTTTTGCCACTCATATTAAATATGTACAATTAAAATAACTTGTCTGTTAGAAGATATACGTTTTTAAATGTGTCAAGCTGAAAGAACATGTAATATCTTTATTTAAATACAAGTTCAATATTTTCACATTTAGCACAGACACTAATCATATAGCGTGCTATTTTTTGATTTTCTGACTTAAATTTTGTATCTGTAATTAAATTTTCATTTAAATTTGTGTTTGCTAAAGTATCTGTAGGAACAGATACATCTGAGGTGATTTTAGTTGTATTCATATTTTCAGTGTCGTTGGAAAGACAGTCAGCTTCTGCCACAGTAAACATTTTCTGTGCAAAATGGACGCCTGCCTCGAAACATTGGATTTTTGCAGGTTCCGTGCTGCAGTCAATGTCGAATGAGAAATCAACCGGTGACATGGAAAATCCCATGCCTGCTTCTTTGATACGGCTTTCTTTGAGTGTCCACAGCCGCGCAAACATTTCCTGCTGTTTGGTTTCATCCGGTGCATTTTCAATCAGCGCGGCTTCATCTGCTGTAAAAACTTTACGAAAAACGGCTGCCGGATAAGCACCGATAATCTCTGCATCAACACCGATTTCCCTTTCTGCAAAGCCACAGACAACAAAATTATCCGTGTGACTGATATTAAAGAAAATATCAGGATGTGCACTGAGATAGGGTTTACCATATTCATTTTTTGAAAGTGCTTCCGAAAGCTGGTCGGGCGTGTAGGACAAATGATAAAGGGTATTAAGTCCCTTAGCCAAAAGTTTTAAGCCAAGCGCATGTTCAATGCCATATTTTTCCTTCGTCAGGCATTCACCATAGCTGGCAGTGTAAATTGTTACCTCCATGAAGAAACCTCCAGGTAAATTTTTCTGCATGATTTAATCCTATACGCCAGAACGTTGTTTGTCAATATGAGGATGCAGACTGTGTTAAAAGGAATACCTAAAATATTTGTCATTTAAATATTTTAAAAAGCACTTGCAATTTACCTCAAAATCCGTATAATCATAAACAGGGAATGAAGTTCTCCCATGGGAAACCAAAACCGCTTTAGATAGCTGATGACTTCTGGATTTATATAAGCAGCTTATGCGCTGTGTGCTGTTGCATTGCAGGGTAGCAGACTAATGGCATATGCCGTATCATTAAGCAGCTTATATATTTGCAGAAGCATCAGCTTTTTTGTTTTATTTTATGGGAGTTTGAGGTGGTCGAGAATTACCAGATTGCTACTTAGTTCACGCAATTCACGTAATTATGGCATTTAAAAAGAATTTGCGCAGCAATATAAAAGGCATGATATAACAGGTATGATATAACAGGCGTTTTGCGAATGAATATGGGAGAAATTCAAAAATGATATTTTTTAAATGACAGGAGGATATGTTATGTTGACTTCACTTGCGCTCATTTTTTTAGTAGGACTTGGTATGGCAGGCATTTGTCAGAAAATCAAACTGCCCCGCATCATCGGTATGCTTGCAACCGGTATTATACTTGGACCGTATGTTTTAAACTGGCTGGATAGTTCGATTCTATCAATATCTTCAGAATTAAGACAGATGGCGCTCATTATTATTTTGTTAAAGGCAGGGCTGGCTTTAAATCTTGCAGACTTAAAAAAGGTTGGACGTCCGGCTGTTATGATGGCTTGTGTGCCTGCAAGCTGTGAAATCGTGGCATTTATTTTATTTGCACCATATATTTTAAATATTACACATGTGGAAGCGGCAGTGATGGGGGCTGTGCTTGCGGCGGTATCTCCGGCAGTTGTGATTCCGCGTATGGTTTCGTTGATGGAGAATGGCTATGGTACGAAGAAAAGCATTCCGCAGATGATTATGGCGGGGGCTTCCTGCGATGATATTTTTGTCATTGTTTTGTTTTCAACCTTTGCAGGTATGGCGCAGGGGGAGAACTTTCATGTGATGGATTTTGTGAATATTCCGATTTCAATCGTTCTTGGTGTTATACTGGGTGTCATTGTTGGATTTGTATTGAGTCTGTTTTTTGAAACGGCTTATGCTCATAAACATTGTGTGCGCAACAGCATGAAAGTTATTATTGTACTTGGCATGGCATTTTTGTTGATGGCTATTGAAACATGGCTTAAACCATTTGTGTCTGTATCAGGACTTTTGGCGGTGGTTGCTATGGCATGTGTACTAAAAATTAAATGTGTGCCATCGGTATCGGCAAGACTTTCTGAAAAATTTGGAAAACTGTGGATTGCAGCAGAAGTGATTTTGTTTGTACTTGTTGGTGCAGCAGTGGATATTCGATATACGTTAAATGCAGGGCTGGCTGCAGTGCTCATGATATTTGTTGCACTTATTTTCAGAGCTGTTGGTGTATGTATCTGTATGCTTGGTACAGCACTGACACCGAAGGAAAGACTGTTTTGTGTGATTGCATACCTGCCAAAAGCGACAGTGCAGGCCGCCATAGGCTCTGTTCCCCTGGCAATGGGGTTATCCTGTGGACAAATCGTCCTTTCTGTCGCTGTTTTGGGGATATTAATCACGGCCCCGCTTGGCGCTATCGGTATGGATTTAACATATAAAAGATTTTTGTAAAAAGTACAGCATATCAATCCATAGGCCGTCAGCATAATAATCGGCACATCACTGCCAATTTTCCGGCGAATCTGGCGGACAACTTCGCATAAAGTTCTGTGAGTAATGGAAGAAGCCAGTGTTTGCGGAAAAGTCACAATTTGCGTAGTTAAAGTTTCATATACCGCTTGCTTTTTTGTGTTTGATACGATATTATTAGTATGAGTACTAGAATGTTTAAAGAGAGGTGATATATTTGCGGAGAGACAGCAGTGAAACAAAGAGGAAAATACTGACCGTGTGCGTCCGTCTCTTTCTGGAACAGGGGTATAAAAACACCTCTGTCAGTCAGATTGTGGATGA